>JABDFG010000038.1 GCA_013286655.1 Bacteroidota bacterium | reverse complement strand
TCGGCCCCGGCCAATCCGGCGCGGTCCAGGCAAAATACCACATGCAGGTTTTGCAAAGCCACATCGTGTATCACCTGGTCATAGGAACGCTGCATGAAAGAAGAGTAAATGTTGCAAAATGGGATTAAGCCCTGGGTAGCCAGACCGGCAGAAAAAGTAACCGCATGTTGTTCCGCGATTCCTACGTCAAAAGCCCGGTCAGGCATAGCTTTCATCATGATATTGAGCGAACAGCCGCTGGGCATAGCAGGTGTAATACCCATTACTTTTGGATTTTTTTCAGCCAGTTCTACCATGGTATGACCAAAAACATCCTGGTATTTGGGCGGCTGAACTTCCGTGGGAACGACCTTTATTATTTTACCCGTATCCTTATTAAATAAACCGGGAGAGTGCCAGACCGTCTGATCACCCTCTTCGGAAAATTTATAACCTTTCCCTTTCGTAGTCAGGCAATGCAATATTTTCGGTCCTGGAATATCTTTTAGATCCTCCAGCAGTTTTTTTACGCGGATCACATCATGCCCGTCTACCGGCCCGAAATAGCGGAACTTAAGTGATTCAAAAAGATTACTATGATTCAGTAAAGAAGTCTTAATAGCATTCTCCACGTTCGATGCAATTTCCTGTGCATTGGGTCCGAACTTGCTGATTTTACCCAGGAGGCGCCAGATATCATCTTTTACTTTGTTGTAAGTAGGAGAAGTAGTGATATCAGTCAGGTATTCTTTCAGAGCTCCGACATTCGGATCAATGGACATGCAATTATCGTTCAACACCACCAGCATATCAGATTTATCAAAGCCCGCGTGGTTCAATCCTTCAAAAGCCATTCCGGCAGTCATAGCCCCGTCACCGATAACGGCGATGATTTTACGGTCTTTTTCTTTCTTGTAACGTGCCGCAACGGCCATACCTACTGCAGCTGAAACGGAAGTGGAGGAGTGACCTACGCCAAATGCATCATATTCGCTTTCTTTACGTTTCGGAAAACCGCTGATTCCCTGGTAAAGACGGTTGCTGGGAAAAACTTCCCGGCGGCCCGTAAGTATTTTATGTCCATAAGCCTGGTGTCCCACATCCCAGACCAATTGATCATAAGGTGTATTAAATACATAATGCAAAGCAACGGTAAGTTCGACAACACCCAGGCTGGCACCGAAATGCCCGCCCTTAACAGAAACTACATCAATAATGTATTGACGTAATTCATTACAAATCTGAGGCAGTTGATCTTCGCTGAACTTGCGCAGATCGGCAGGTAAATGAATCTTTTCGAGTAGTTCTCCGGCTTTAAACTCCATAAGGCTGTAGTTCAAATATAGCGAATTTTGCCTTTGCTCAGGGCACTATCACCCTTTTTGACCGTACCGCACAAGCATTAAAATAGCCAAGCGCACTATTGCTCAGATTAGTTTCAGGGTTTGCCGGAGATGCAACCTGTATGCCCGAAGCTTGTTCAAGTGTCTCATTCAGGGTGCGGAAGTACTCATAAACATTCTTGTCGACACTTTGAAGCGACACCGTGATCGTGTCACCGGTATGAATAGTTGTGTCGCCGGCAGCTATTCTGCGCGTGATCGTCTGTCCATCTTGGAAAGCATCGGAAACAATATAAATGTTACTTTTCGTAATACCGTTCACTTGTTCCACAAAACGGTAATAATTAGCAATACCGGCAGGGTCTTTAACAGAGGCAATTACAGAGTAATGCTTGGTTTTAGAGCCACCACCGCCAATGGTAAAAAAACCTGAGTTGGTAGTATCAACTACCAGGGTATCAATCGTTACAGGAGGAGGCATAGTTGAAACGGCCGAATAATTTTTTCCATTCGAGGTAACCGAAAGGGTATAAGTCCTTCCGGGAGTTCCCTGCAAAATCGAAGAAACATAGTTGCCATTGCTGGTGTATTTAAGGACTTCTAAATTCCCGACATTGTCAGCAATAGTTACCAGGGCTCCTGTCACAACCGGGAAAGTATTATCCTGATCAAAGTTTACAGTCTGAGTAAGATTTATGGTATAGGGTGGGCCAGGTTGATCGGTAACAGTTCCTACGACAACCAGTACCGGGGCAGTCGAATTCAAATTCAGGTTGATCACTTTCTGACAGGAAGAAAAAAGAATTAGTAATAGCGAACAGTGAACAGCGAACAGCCAATAGATCGTATTTTTAGTATAATCAGTTTTCATCACATAAATTTAAAATTCCACGTGACCGAAGGAACCCAGCGGAACAGGGAGGTTTGAACCGCCTGCGTTTTGTTGATGTCGTTCGGGTCAGTCTGAAAAGTAATCGTATAAGCGTTTTCCCGGCCTAACACATTATAGCAGGAAAAATTCCAGCTCGTTTCGTACTTCGCTGTTTTTTTTCCCTGCATCGTAAATCCAATATCCAGCCGGATATAATCAGGCATACGACCTGCATTACGTTCTGTATAATATTCCACAATATTTCCGTTAATATCGTATTTCCCACTGGGAAATGTAACGGCATTACCTGTATAATAAACAAATGTGGAAGACACGGTCCATTTTTTTGATAATTCATAAATGCCAACCAGAGAAAGGTCATTGGGTCTGTCTTGTGTTGCGGCATACCAATTGCCATTATTGATGCCGTTTATTTGCAATTCAGTATGGGAGAGGGTATATCCGATCCAACCGGTAAACCTTCCCGCTTTTTTCTTTAGACAAAACTCGATACCGTATGCCCTTCCGATTCCATAGAGCAATTGTGACTCCACATTTGCATTTAAATTTAATTGGGCATAGTTTACGTAGTCAATCTGGTTAAGCAGGCTTTTGTAGTAAGTCTCCACAGAAAATTCAAACACATTATCTTTGAAATTCCTGAAATATCCTATTGAATACTGATCACAAAGTCCGGGTTTGACATTATTACTGGTTGGGATCCAAAGATCGGTTGGGTTACCGGAAGTTGAATTAGAAAGCAAATGCAGATACTGTGCATTTCTTCCGTAAGAAGCCTTAATTGAACTCGTAGGAGTAAGAATATATTTTGCGTCAACCCTTGGTTCCGGATTAATGTATGTTTTAACAAGTTGATTAGAGCCGTAATTTGCACTGTCAGTAATAATATCTGCGGCATTATAAGTATAGAAAGTTCCTGGTCCAAATAAGCTGAAAGAAGATAGACGCAGCCCATATTCAAAACTGAATTTTTCGCTGGGAGTAACCTCATGCGAAATGTAAAGCGCATTTTCCAAAGCATATTTATTCGGAAGATCCCGGTCACTGATGGATACATCCGTCGTTGAGGTGATTGCACCAGGTATCATTTTATGATAGGTAGAATTAAAACCAAACTTTAACTTATTCTTCGCGTTGATAAAATATTGAAAATCTTCCTTCAAAGCATAATCCTGGATTCTTGAAATAATATCAAAATTATTTCCTCCCGCATTTATGTTGATGTCGTAATCGTAATTACTAAATATCAAAGAAGTATTTGAAAAAAGTTTATCACTGAACAAATGATTTAAGCGTACGGTTCCAGTCGCATTCCCCCAGTTTATGCCAAATTCATCTCCAAAGCCCAGCACATCCTTGCCGAAATAGCCCGAAAGGTAGACTTTGTTCTTATCGTTAAGCGTATAATTTGCTTTGATGTTCACATCGTAGAAATAAAGTCTTGCCCGGTTAATGGTAGTATCCCTGGAAAGTTTCAGAAAGGCATCAGCATAGGTCCTTCTTGCGGAAATCAGAAAAGAGCCTTTTCCTTTCTTAATAGGACCCTCAAAATTAAGGCGGGAAGATATTAAACCAATGCCTCCGCTTAGAATATATTGCTGGTCATTCCCGTCTTTCATTTTAACATCCAGCACAGAAGACAAACGTCCTCCGAATTCCGCTGGTTGATTACCTTTATAAAGCGCAACATCTTTAATCGCATCGGAATTAAAAACGGAGAAAAATCCCAATAAATGAGAAGCATTATATACGGTCGCTTCATCGAGTAGAATTAAATTCTGGTCAGCTGCTCCGCCGCGCACATAAAATCCTGTGCTTCCTTCACCAACATTCGTTACACCCGGCAATAATTGAATCGTCTTGATAACATCCTGTTCTCCGAACAAAACAGGTATAGCTTTAATTTGCTGGATATTCAGCTTTTCCACGCCCATTTGTGTGCCGGTAACATTGACATCACTTTTTTCCCCGGTAATAACTACTTCATTCAGATCCCTGGAATGTTCCGTTAAAATAAAATCCAGTTTCGTGTTTTGCTTCAGCACCAGAGAAGTTGTTTTCGCTTCGTATCCCAGAAATTGAGCCAGGATGGTATAGGTTCCTTCCGGTAGCGTGATGGAATAAAACCCATACGAATTGGCGCTTACGCCGGTAGCAGTTAACTCCTTGATGGAGATCGTAGCACCGATCAGTTCCTCCCCGGTTTTAGCATCTTTCACATAACCACTGATCGTATAACGATTGGCTGGAGAACCTGAATTAGTCTGAGCCATCAGGGGAAACAGGAAACAGGTCAGAAAGAAGACAATGAAATGGAAAGATTTTTTCACGAAATCATTTAGGTCGATGCATAAAGTACTGACAAAACTACAACAACGTTATCAGATAATTCTTATTGCTCCTTGTAAATATTTTTACTGACAAATATTTTTGAGATCAGGATAAAAAGCGGAACATACATCAGCAGCATGGGCAAACCTAAATGGTTCAGGATTTTCTGAGATTGTTTTTTCTGGCGAAAGCTGATCAGGTACATGGCCGGCACCAGCAACAAGGTTAAGAAAGTTGCAAAGCTTAATCCGAAGATCATGGTCCAGGATAAAGGACCCCAGAAAGCAACACTGTCCCCGCCGAAGAAAATATGAGGATTTAATTCCGTGAACAATTTAACAAAGTCGATATTCAAACCTACCGCTAGGGGAATCAAACCAAGAATCGTTGCAGATGCGGTGAGAAGTACAGGTGTCATCCGGGTTTTGCCGGCTTCTATGATGGCTTCCCGCACATTCATACCCTGCTCCAGCATCAGATCCGTAAACTCTACCAATAATATTCCGTTTCGTACGACGATACCTGCTAAAGCAATAATCCCCACGCCGGTCATAACGATGGACATATCCATTTTAAACAGAGAAACGCCCAGCAATACCCCGATGATACTAAAGAAAATTTCCGAAAGGATGATCAATGGTTTGCTGATGGAATTGAATTGAGTTACCAGGATCAGCAGGATCAGTCCCAGAGAAGTTAACATGGCTCCTCCAAGAAAAGAGCTTGTTTCTTTTTGATCCTCTTGTTCTCCGCCCATTACAATCGATACTCCCTCCGGACGATTAAAATTCTTCATCTCTTTTTGGATATTTCCGACCACCTCGTTGGGGTTAGATCCATTTAAAACGTTCGAGGAAAGGATGATAATACGTTTTTCGTTTTTGCGCTTAATGCCTCCGTAACTGTTTTCGTAACGAATATCGGCAAAAGCAGAAATAGGAACCTGACGGATAGCCCCATTCATGGCCATATCCCGGTAAGTAACTTTAATATTTTTTACGGTTTCAATCGTGTTACGCTGACTTTCCAGGTAACGTACTTCTATTGGATATTCATCTTTATCATCCCGGAATTTAGAAGCTCCTTTTATTTGTCCGAAAATACCGTTTCGTATTTCGTCTCCTATCTGTCCCACAGAAATACCTTCGCGGTTAGCCCGTTCCCGGTTGATGTCAAAAACAATTTCGGGCTTGTTATTCTGAAAATCCGACTTTAATTCTTCTATTCCTTTAATGTGTTTTGATTCCAGGTATTTTTTCAGATCCCCAGAAGTTCTAATAAGCTCCGTTAGTTTATCCCCTGAAATTTCGATACTGATTGGTTTAGCCGTTGGAGGACCTCCTTTTTCCTGGTCAACGGTTATTTCGGCTCCTGGAATTCCCTTTACAGCATCCCTGACAAGATCCAGGTATTTGGAGGTAGAAGCTCCGTGACGTTCCGCAAAAGGCACGAATGCAACAGTGATTTTTCCACGGTTGGCATAAGACCCCTGATCCTCATCCTGTGGATCCGTAACCCCAACCGTTACGTTGGCAATGACAGAAGACACCGCGTCATTTTTTTGGCCATTGGGGTAAAGTACATTGTTCACTCGTTTTTCAACATCCAGCAACACCTTGTTGGTATATGCCTGATCCGTTCCAACCGGAAGATTCAGGTATACGTAAACGAAGTTAGGATCGGATTTTGGAAAGAAGACGACTTTGGGTGAACGTATGGACATGAATACAATCGAGAAAACAAATAACAACAATATACCCACGATCATTTTCCAGGGATGATTCAAGGCGCGCGCCAGCAGACGAGTATAGGCTCCAACGACTCTTGGCCAGACATTGGTTTGGAATTTATGGATCCACTTAATAAGAATAAAGTGGTGCAGTAAAAAGATAAGTAATAAGGTAAGTGTGAAATTACCCATGCCTGCGTTTCGGCCCAGGTAAAATAAAAGCGTCATCGCTCCCATGATCACGCTGATGATTTTAACCCCCTTGGTAAAGGAACGTTTGGTATATTCTCCTTCGGTATGTGGGCGCATAAAGGTCACCGCAAAAACCGGATTGATAATATAAGCGACCACCAGGGATGCCATGAGGGTTATAATGAGTGTGATGGGAAGGAAAAACATAAATTCCCCTATGACGCCTTTCCAGAAGGCGAGCGGGATAAAAGGCGCAAGGGTAGTTAAGGTTCCGGACAACACGGGCAGAAACACCTCTCCAGCAGCCATTTTTGCAGACTCCACGATACTTCGTTTTCCATTCTCAAAAATCCGGTGCGTATTCTCGATCACGACAATAGCATCATCTACCACGATTCCCAACGCCAGCAAAAACGAAAACAACACAATCATGTTCAGCGTGAATCCCAGGGTCGGCATAATCAGGAATGCTACGAACATGGATAGTGGGACAGACATAGCTACGAAAATAGCATTTGTCGCACCCATGAAAAACATCAGGATGATGGTTACCAGAATGAAACCAATAACAATGGTATTGATCAGATCATGTAAGGTTTCCCGTGTTTTATCACTCTGATCTCCTGTTACCACAATGCTCAAATCTTTTGGAAAAGTGGTCTTCCGCATGTCCTTGATAATTTCGTTGATTTTGTCCGAGGCATCAATCAGGTTTTCGCCTGCGCGCTTGATGACACTCAGCGTAATCACATTTTTACCCGCTAAACGTGCATAACTTTTTTGTTCTTCAAAGGCATCCTTTACTTCCGCAATATCCCGAAGATAAATAGGGGCGCCCGTTGGTGATTTAATGATCAGGTTACGAATCTCATCCACCGTCTTAAACTCTTTCTTTATGTTTAAAACTCTGCGGACACCATCCATTTTTATATCCCCTCCGGAGATGGTCATGTTTTCGTAGCCGATTGCACGTTCAATATCGCCTAAAGACAATTGGGCCACCTGTAATTTGTACATATCCACGTTCACCTGGATCTCCCGGTCCAGGGAGCCGATCATATCCACCCGTGTAATCTGTTTCATGGATTCGATCCGGTCTTTTATCTGGTCGGCATAGTTCTTTAATTTGTTCAGGTCAAAATCCCCCGAAAGGTTCACATTCATAATCGGCAATTCCGATAAATCAATGTCCATTACACTCGGATCCGCAGGCAAATCGTTCGGCAAATCACTCTTCGCCTTATCCACAGCATCCTTCACCTTTTGCTTGGCCTCCGGTATTTTCACATCGGTATTGAACTCGATGATAACATTGGAATAATCCTGAAAGGAATTGCTGGTCACTTTTTTTACACCTGCAATGGCTTTTACCTGTTTTTCAATTTGCTTGGTCACCAGGTTTTCCATGTTGGCCGGAGACGTTCCCGGGTAGACGGTGCTTACATAAATCTTTGGAATAATAATTTCCGGAAAATTTTCTTTGGGAAGGCCGTTATAAGCCATTAATCCCGCAAAGGTGATGATGATGGTCATCACGTAAATACTGGTCCGGTTATCAATCGACCAGCTCGATGGTTTAAATTCTTTAAAGATATCCTTCATATAAAAATGTATCTGATTACTAATCCTTAATCCCTAATTCCTAATCCCTAATCCAAATCCTGAATCCCAATTATTCACATCTTTTCCTTTATCTTCATTTGAGTTCATGAATGCTTCGCATTTCCTCAATAACTAATCCGTTCTCCCTCGTTCAATTCCTGGTAACCGGTTGTAACCAGTTTGTCCCCTTCTTTTAGTCCGGAAATAATTTCAGCTTTGCTGTTGTATATTTTTCCTGCTGTTACACGGGTCTTTTTTGCTTTACCATTACTGTCAGTAAAAACAAAATCCCCGTCTTCCGCATGCTGGATTGTGCCTACCGGAACGATAAGGGCGTTTTTATTCGTGTAATCAATGATCTTAAGAATCGCGATCATGTTCGGATGATAGTCCTTGTTATTATCCAGTGCCACCTCCACATTGAATGTTCTGTTGAGTGGGCTGATCACCTTCGCACTGAAGGACACCTGTGCCGTAACGGAATCGTTGATGTCCGGGAAAAATACAATTGCCGTATTTCCTTTTTTTACTTTGGAAGCGTAATTCTCCGGCACTTCTGCTTTTACTTTCAGGTTGGCAAAATTGACCACACGAAAAGCAGAAACTCCCGAAGATGCCATCTGACCAAGTTTAAGGAACACTTCATCTACATTGCCATTGATCGGGGATTTAATGCGTGTCATCTCTAATTGCTGCTGCATGGTAGCGATTTTCCTTTCCAAGCCTTCCTTTTGGTTTTTAGCAGTAATGTATTGCACCTCTGAACCGATTTTTTGATCCCATAAACTCTTTTGTTTAGTATATAACTCAGTAGAAAGATCCAGCGAACTCTGAAGTTCGGCGATCCCCTGTTGAAGAACTTTCCCATCCAGTTCGGCCAGTACCTGCCCTTTGCTTACCTCATCTCCCGCTTTGACATTCATTTTGGTAACAACCCCGGCTGTTTCCGGATTTATCGTCACATTCTCATCTGCATCTACTTTGCCCTGAACCTCAATATAATTGGTAAATACTTGCGGCACCAGAGAGGTGACTGCAACTTTGCTTACTTTTTCATCTTTTGCAGAAGTATCCGATTGCGCAACATCCGCTTCCAGTTTTTCGATCTTTCCCTGAAGATCACTTTGCTGTTTTTTTAATTTATCAAGTTCGGCTTTCTTGTCGCCGGAATTGTTCTTACATGCAGCAAAGGCTAATAGAATGGCGGAGGCTAAAAATAGAGTTTTTTTCATTTTACGGTAATTTCGATTTCTGTTCTCTTTTATTAATAATTTATGCTTTACTTATTTAATTTTCCAATAGCTTTTTGGTAATCAACCTTTGCCACCAATGCATCATACAATGCACCAAAATAGCTTGTCTGCGCATCTACCAGAGCATTTTCTGCGGTATTCACTTCTAAGCTGCTGCCGACCCCGGCACCGTATTTGGCTTTTGTCGACCGGGCGACCTCACTTGCAAGCCCCATGTTTTTATTTTGAGCTTCCAGTGTAGTAAGGCTGTTCGCCAGGGTAATTTCGGCTGTTTTTATTTGTACATCGATGGAAAGTTCCAGGTTGGAAAGATCATTTTGGGATTTTTGCAAGGCTAATTTATTCTGTTGGACTCTGTACGATTTTTGAAATCCATCAAAAATCGGAACATTCATCGTTACTCCGAATAAGCCGTAATCGTACCATAGTTTGGGATCCGTAATACCTGAAGTCTTGGTATTTTGAGTAAATTCTCCCACGTTGGCGAATGCCGAAAGATTTGGAAGAAAGGACAGTCTGTTATTACGCAGGTTCAGTTCGTTGAGTCGCTTCTGGGTTTGTAAAAGAGAATATTCAATTCGATTACTGTAATTCATCTGTTGATTAACCGCAGCCGGATCAACTTTCAGATCTGCAATCTTTTCTGTCAAGCTAAGATCGGTACTCAGTGTCATGGACATCTGGTATTTCAGGAGAACATTGCTTAAAGTCAGGAGGTTTTTAAAGTTTTCCCGGGTAGAGAATATGGTATTATAGGTAACCTGCAGGCGATCCACATCTGTTTTTTCTACCGTACCCTGGTGGTACATCGTTTTCGTTTGATTGAGAGAAGAATCCAATCGGGCAACATTGTCATTAAAAAGTTCCAGCCGTTCCTGACTGACCAGTACCATATAATAGGCCTTGGTAACCGCTTCGGTGATTTGAATTTTAGTCTGTTCCGTCGCCCTGGAAGAAAGTTCCCGGTAAGTCTTGGCAGCCTGTAGGCCGACAATATAAGAGCTATTGAAGATCATTTGACTGATCGTGGCGCCGGCGTCTGCGCCGACAGGTAACTGAAAGATATTGGGAATAGCGACAATGGAATTAGCCGGTATGCCCGGAGGAAGCAGGCCTGCAAAAGGAGAGCCCGGTGCAAAAAAGCCGCCACCCGTAGAGAAGAACATCGCCCGCAAAGGATCATTATTTGTATACTGTATGCTGCCCCCAATCTGCGGAAGACCGATTCCTCTTGTTTCTCCAACCTTCGCATTGGCAATAGCCTCATCGAGGCTCGCATTTTTCATGGAGTATTGATTTTTTAATGCGTAGTCAATTGCTTGCTGCAAGGTAAAGGCATATTTGGCGGTATCCTTTGTTTGCGTGTATCCGGTACTGATCAATGTTCCTAAAACCAGGCAAAGCGAGAATAGTTTTCTCATATATTTTTTGTATGTAGTTGTGTTGACGTTCATCTAACCATTATATTTTATAAAATTTAGCTTAGAGCATATCTTTTTTGTATTTCTCAATCAACTTATAGCCTTTTAGCGTACATATTCCGTAAAGAAAATGTTCTGTCATCGCAAGTTGTATCTCAATCAGTTTGAATTTATCCAATGGGAAAACGTCTGCATTAAACCCCATTTCTATTTCTTCCATCCTCAGGCGGGCCAGGATTTTCGGGTTAACGTCAGTACGAACAAGCGTTTCTTTTATTCCTTTGAGAATAGTTTGTTCCACCAAGCCCAGGATAAATTTGCTTTTGAACTCTTTAAAGAGTTGCCATACCTGGGGATGGTATTTTTGCAGGTCATGGAAAATGACCGGATTTATTTTGGAAAACAATTGACTCATCCGCCGCATAATGCTGAATACTTCGTCCACTATGTTTTTTGACTCCTGTTGAATAAGGGCAAAATCTCTTTCATCCTCTTTTAATTTCGCTTCCATAAGGCTCTGAACGACATCGTCCTTATCTTTAAAAAACTGGTAAATGGTTTTTTTGGACATTCCCAGATGTTTGGCGATATCATCCATCGTAATGCTCCTGATTCCAAAACGGAAGAACAGTTCCTGTGCACCTGTTAATATTCTTTCTTTTGTTTCCGTTACTCTTTCTTTCATTCGGGATGCAAAACTAAGGAAACAATTTTAATTTCCAAAGTTTCCTTCCAAATAATAAACTTTGTTACTTTCGCCCTTTGGAGGCAGACAATTCCACATTCCATTTTATCAGTATGACGGATTCAAAATCGTTTAACCTTTTTTTTCAGGTCAGCCTGATTGTTCTTGGGCTTATCTATTGCACAGGAATGCAGATAAGTCTGATGGATGTGGATGCAGCTCAATATGCACTGATTTCAAAAGAGATGTTTTTATCGGGTCGCTTTCTGGAAGTGATGGTAGGGGGACAGGATTACCTGGATAAACCACCTTTGTTGTTCTGGACAACCTGCTTATCTTTTAAGGTATTCGGAATTCACGATTGGGCCTACCGCCTGCCTTCTGTTCTCTGCCTGGCATTGGGCGTTTATTCGGTGTTTCGTTTTGCCCGATTATTTTATGATGAGCGAACGGCAAAAATAGCTGCGTTGATAATGGCTTCCTGTTGTGCCAGTTACCTGATGACAAATGATGTACGGACCGATACAATGCTGACAGGATGGGTCATGTTTTCCATCTGGCAAATAGCCGAATTTAACCATTCCTCCAGATTGAAAAATATTTTAGGAGGAGCTCTGGGAATAGGCCTTGCTATGCTTACAAAAGGTCCGATCGGTTTCCTTATACCGGTGGTCGCTTTTTCTTCGGAGTTTATTTATAAGAAGCAATGGAAAAATTTTTTCCGCTGGCAATACCTTCCGGCCTTGATTGTGATAGCGCTTGTTCTGTTTCCCATGAGTTACGGCTTATATGAACAGTTTGATCTGCACCCTGAAAAAACGGCTTACAGCATTAAAAGTCCGTCGGGACTAAAATTTTTTTTCTGGACACAAAGTTTTGGCCGTATAACAGGCGAAAGCAGTTTAAGCAATAATCCAGACCCGTTTTTTTTAGTTCACAGTTTTTTGTGGGGCTTTTTGCCTTGGACAGTTTTCTTTCTTCCCGCTGTTTTTATACAGCTCCGGGATAAAATTAAATCATTTCGCAATCCTGACCAGTCGGAGGTGATTTCAATCGGAGGCTTTTTGGTTATTTTTCTGTTCCTTTCGCTTTCCAAATATCAATTGCCGCACTATATTTTCGTTATTTCCCCTTTGGCCGCTGTTATAACGGCCAATTATGTAAACCGGAATCTTACGGAAAATAAATCAGGCTTCTTTTCTATTGTTTTCCGCGTTCACATTTTTGTAATGCTGGTCATCTATTCACTTGCCTTTGTCCTTGTTAATTTTGTGTTCTCCGCATCTGCTTTATTCAGCATTTTCATCTTTGTCTCTTTGTTGGTCTTTTTGTTCATTTTGTTTTATAAGCGATTGAATTTTTCATGGAGGGTTCTTTATTGTACAATACTTCCCTTTGGTACACTTGTCCTGATTCTGAATACGCACTTCTACCCGAACTTATTAAGCTTTCAAACCGGATCCCGGATGGCGATGGATGTGAATCAAATCAGCAGCAAGGACTCCCGGCTTCTGATTTTTAAATCCTTTCCGGTCATCAGCACAAATTTTTATTGCAAGCTGCCGATCGTTAATAAGGTAAACGAAAAAAGTTTACCGAAGTATTTGGTAAAAGGAAAGACCTATTTATTTGCCGATTCGGCCGATTCCGAAATCATTCGGCAGATAAATCCTGAAATAGAAGTTGTGAAAAATTATCGGGGCTTTCCCGTTACCCAATTGGATGCAACATTTTTAAATCCTGCTACACGCGCAACTACGCTTGAAAAGAAAGTCTTGTTCCGGTATTGAAGAAGTGCAAGGTGATTATTCGGAAGATTTCTTCGTTATAATCCGTTTCCGGTGCTGCATGCCCCAGTTCCGTAATTCTCCTATTACCCGCTCCAGTGATTTTCCGTACTGGGTCATCGAATACTCGACAACTACCGGGACAGAAGGATAAACCGTACGCTTCACCAGTTGATTAATTTCCAGGTCCCGTAGTTCTTTTGACAACATCCGGTCGGTAATGTTGGGAATTTCCCTCGCCATTTGGCTGAATCGCTTATTTCCGAAGGAAAGAGAAATGATAATCGGCAGTTTCCATTTGCCACTCAAAATATCCAGGGCATCTCTCACTGGAAGGATCATTTGGGTACATTCGGCGGGATCTTTTGCGTTTGCTGGTTTTGGTTTGGCCATGACACGATTCGTTCATTTACTATACTAAAGTATAGTGCTTTCTATAGGTAGATTACTTACTTATGTATAGTAAATTTAATTAACTTTGGCATATTAACCAAACAATAACAAAAAATTTATGGAAGCAACAGCCGTTTTACAAAAGACAAAATGGGTTATAGACCCTATGCACTCAGAAGTTCAGTTTAAGGTGAAACACCTGCTGATATCAACCGTAACAGGTTCCTTTAAAACATTCAGCGGAACGGTTACTGCTCCGTCCGAAGATTTTGAAAATGCTGAAATTCAATTTTCGTTGGATGTGAACAGTATTTTTACGAATCAGGAAATGCGGGATAATCATTTAAAAAATGCTGATTTCTTTGAAGTGGCCAAGTATCCTACTATTGATTTTAAGTCCATTTCTTTTAAAAAGACAAAGGGCGAGGATTTCCTGCTTACTGGTAATCTCACGATGAAAGGCGTCACCAAACAGGTGGAGGTGAAAGCTGAATTTGGAGGAGTAGCCAAGGATCGTCAGGGTCAATTGAAGGCAGGATTTGAAGTAACGGGAACAATTAACCGCAAGGATTTCGGCATTTCTTTTAATACGCTAACGGAAACCGGCGGGCTGGCTTTGGGAGAAGAAATTAAACTGATCGCAAACATCCAGCTTGCCAAAGAAACGAAATAATTAATTTTTAAAAACACTTAATTTATGGAAACAACACCCTTATCAAAAGGCAGAAAAATTACCGCATGGATATTAGTCGGATTAATTTCTGCATTACTTGTTATGAGCGCCATTATGAAATTGACCGTATCGTTGGATTCTGAAATGGGCAAAAATTTAATTAAAATGGGTCTGGGAGACAGCATAAGACTAATTGGAGTAGGCGAACTCCTGGCTGCTATTCTGTTTCTTATTCCAAAAACATCTTCTTTGGGAGTATTATTGGTTTCCGCTCACCTGGGAGGTGCCATCGCGACACACATGGAGCATGGAGAAATGTACCTGGGTCCATCGGTGATCCTTGTGTTAATATGGGTTGGCAATTATTTACGCAACCCTGAAATGCTGGCAAGTTTCCGGAAATGATTGTAGAAATATGGAGCGACGTCATGTGTCCTTTCTGCTATATCGGCAAAAGGAAATTTGAAAGAGCCCTGGAACAATTTCCGGGTAAAGATACTGTGCAACTCATCTGGAAAAGCTTTCAGCTTGCACCGGATTTGAAAACAGATCCGGATAAGAACATCCACGAGTATTTGTCGGTACACAAGGGAGTGAGCCTGGAAGAGGCAAAAAGAATGAATGATTACGTAACCAGCCTGGCCAAAAAAGTCGGGCTGGTTTATAACTTTGACCAATCGATTGTGGCCAATTCGTTTAATGCCCATCGCTTTTCTCATTTTGCAAAACACTATGGTAAGCAAAGCGAAGCGGAAGAAAAACTATTCCGGGCCTATTTTACCGAAGGGAGGAATATCGATGATAACGCTACACTGATTCAATTAGGTTCGGAAATGGGATTAGCTGCAGCTACGCTAAAATCAGCGTTGGAAAATGGGGAATATGCCGATGAAGTGCGGAAAGATATTTATGAAGCACATCAGGTGGGCGTTCGTGGTGTTCCGCACTTTTTTTTCAACAGGAAATACGTCGTTTCAGGAGCACAGGAAAGCCAGGTGTTTTTGCAAACATTGGAAGAGGCGCGGTATTAATTCTCTTCTCGGAGTTTTTCCAATTGTTTAAAGAGTTCAATTTCCTTCCCGCTCAGGTCTTTGGGTAATTGAATAATAACCTTCACATAGAAATCCCCGTATTGATTTTCTTTCCCATACAAGGGCATTCCCAATCCTTTCAAACGCAGGACTTTGCCATTTTCCGTTTCTTTGGGAATCGTGATGCGCGTAGGTCCTTTAATGGTCTGAATAGTCGCCTTGCCTCCCAAAACAGCTGTATACAGATCAATAGGAGCTTCCACTGAAAGATCGTCCCCTTCTCTGGTAAATATGGGACTGTCTTCTAGGTGTATGGTAATATAAAGGTCTCCCGCAGCGCCACCATTTATTCCCTGGCTGCCGTAGCCTCTTAGTTTAATTACCTGTTCATCTTTAGTACCCGGTTTTAATTTTATCCGGATTTTCTTTCCATTCAGTTCGAATTCCTTAGAAGCTCCCTGGTAGGCTTCTTCCAAAGAAATGGTAAATTGAGCATTGTAATCCGAACCCGCTCTGGAAGAGCTCCCTCTTCTGCGGCCCTGACCGGCTTGACCGGCCCCTTGACCAAAAATAGTGGAAAAAAAATCGGAAAAATCCGCTCCTTCAAACCCATCTTCCTCCGAGGAAGAATAAGCCCGCCGCCCCCCCTGGCCTTGTTGAGCGGACCATTTTGACCAATCAAATCCTTCACTTCCATGTTGCTGCTGACGATAAGAATTATAATTGGAACCTAATTCATCGTATTTTTTTCTTTTTTCAGGATCGCTTAGCACATCATTCGCTTCACTGATTTCTTTGAATTTCTCTTCTGCACTTTTATTATTGGGATTTTTATCCGGATGATGCTTAACTGCCAGTTTCCGGAATGCTTTTTTAATTTCTTCCTGGCTGGCAGACTTTTCCACGCCTAATATTTTATAATAATCTTTAAAATCCATATTCGTTTATGATAGCAAAAATAATACCTAATTCAGAAATTCTATTTTTTCTTAGCTCTATCGTATTGATGTGGCCAGTGAATGTCCATTTTTAATTCGTAGGCGGCCCTTAATGGAAAATAAGGGTCCCGGAGCATTTCCCGGGCAAGGAATACAACATCTGCTTTGTTTTCCGCAATAATGCCATTGGCTTCCTGGGGGGTCGTGATAAGTCCAACCGCCCCTGTCAAAATACCTGTGTTTTTTTTGACCCCCTCCGCCAAAGGAACCTGGTATAAGGGTTTAAGTGGAATTTTCACCTGCGCTACATTTCCTCCGGAAGAACAGTCGATTAAATCAACCTCCGAGCGTTTTAAAACCTCTGCCAGTTGAATAGAATCATTTTCGCTCCATCCCTCTTCCGTCCATTCTGTCGCGGATATCCTTACAAAAAGCGGAAGTTCCTCGCCCCAGCTGATGCGTACACTTTTAATGAGTTCAGTTAAAAAGCGAATACGGTTCTCAAAGGAACCTCCGTACTTATCCGTTCTTTTATTACTCAAAGGGGAAAGAAACTCATGAATCAGATAACCATGTGCGGCATGAAGTTCCAAAATTTTAAAGCCCGCCTTCCGGGCGCGAAGGGCTGCATTTTCAAAATCGTTTATAATTTTTTCAATTTCCCTGACCGTAAGTTCCGTTGGTTTAGGTTCCTCTTCTGTGAAAGGAATAGCGCTTGGTGCGACTGTTTGCCAGGCTCCTTCACCCGCTTGAAGCGATTTGCCACCTTTCTGAGGTAATTGATGACTGGCTTTGCGTCCTGCATGTGCCAGCTGGATACCGGCAATAGCACCTTGTTGTTCTATAAAAGAAGTAATGCGCTTTAAAAAAGGAATATGCTCCTCTTTCCAGATTCCCAGATCCCCAGGGGAGATCCGGCCTTCGGGGGAAACGGCTGTGGCCTCGGCAACTACCAGGGCGGCACCCCCGACCGCTCTGCTTCCCAGATGTACCAGGTGCCAGTCGTTGGCAAAGCCATCCTCACTGGAATACTGACACATAGGAGAAACAACAATCCTGTTTTTTAATTCAATGCTTCGGATTTTTAAAGGAGAAAATAACGTCGCCATAAGGTGTTCATTTTACACAAAGTAATCGAATTATAAGACTCTAATACGTATTTTTGTAACCAATCTTTTTATTGAAAAATGGAAAACCTTAGAATTGCAGAACTGCTTAAATCGAGTGATTTTGGAAAAGAAGTCCAGGTGAAGGGTTGGGTGCGGACCAAACGTGGCAATAAAAACGTGGCTTTTATTGCTATAAATGATGGTTCAGGGATCCATTCAATACAGGCCGTCGTTGATCTTTCAAAAATTCCGGAAGAAGCCCTGAGGCAGGTGACAACAGGTGCCTGTATTTCTGTAAGAGGAACACTCACCCAGTCTCAGGGGCAGGGGCAAACAGTGGAATTACAAACGTCCGCACTGGAAATAATCGGTGCGGCGGACGAAACTTTTCCGTTGCAGAAGAAGGCCCATACGCTTGAGTTTTTAAGGGAGATAGCGCACTTGCGCCCCAGGACCAATACGTTTGGGGCGATACTGCGCATTCGTCACCACATGGCCATGGCAGTCCATCATTTTTTTAACGAAAGAGGCTTTTTTTATTTACAGACACCTGTTATTACAGGTTCGGACGCAGAGGGAGCAGGAGAAATGTTCCGGGTAACTACCCTTGATCTGAAAAATCTTCCGTATAATGAAGATCGTTCCATTGATTATAAACAGGATTTTTTTGGCAGAGAAACCAATCTCACGGTTTCCGGTCAGCTGGAGGGAGAATTAGCAGCAACGGCATTGGGTCAGGTTTATACATTTGGTCCTACTTTCCGGGCTGAAAACTCCAATACCCCCCGCCACCTGGCGGAATTCTGGATGATCGAACCTGAAATGGCCTTTCATGACATTACCGACAACATGGATGTAGCGGAAGCCTTTTTGAAATACCTGATCCGATATGGACTTGAACACAGCAAAGATGATCTTGAATTTCTGAATACCCGGGCAATAGAAGAAGATAAAAACAAAAAAGAGAGTGAGCGAAGCAAGACAACCTTAATGGAAAGACTGAACCTGGTTGCAGAAAATACATTTAAACGAATTACCTATACAGAGGCTATTGCTGTTCTTGAAAAGGGTAAGAAATTTGAATTCAGGCCCGAATGGGGGAAAGACCTGCAAAAGGAACACGAGAATTTTTTGGTAGATCATTTTAAGATTCCCGTTATCGTTACGGATTACCCCAAAGGAATAAAGGCTTTCTACATGAAACAAAATGAGGATGGCAAGACAGTTCGTGCAATGGACGTTTTGTTCCCCTATGTGGGGGAGATCATAGGAGGCTCTCAGCGGGAGGAGAACTATGATAAGCTTCAGGCCCGGATGAAAGAGATGGACATCCCTGAAGAAAGTCTTAGCTGGTATTTGGATACCCGAAGGTATGGCACCTGCCCGCACAGTGGCTTCGGCCTGGGTTTCGAACGTTTGATTTTGTTCATAACCGGGATGAGCAATGTACGGGATGTGATTCCGTTCCCAAGGACTCCTAAGAACGCTGATTTTTAATAAATTCGTAATATGTTAAAGCAGAATTTAAGTCAGAAACTTCTTCAAAAACTCTCGCCTCAGCAGATTCAGCTCATGAAAATGTTGCAATTGCCTACAATTGCTCTGGAGCAAAGGATTAAAGAGGAAATGGAAGCTAATCCTGCATTGGAAGAAGGAGAGGAAGAAGAAGAAGAGGAAGAAACAAACAAAGAAGACGAAGAGATAATCAACAACGAGGAAACAGGAGAAGAAGAAAAGGAAGAGGAGATGCAGGTGGACAAGGATGAGTTCACCATGGATGATTATATGGATGAGGAAGAGGGAGAGTCGTATAAACTGAAAGTTAACAATGCGGGTCTGGATGATGAGCGTAGGGAAATTCCCGTTACTTCCTCTATTGGTTTACAGGAAGTGTTGGAGAATCAGCTTGGCCTGAAAGATCTGGATGATCATCATTACCAGATTGCGCTCTACCTGATCGGAAATATTGATGATGAGGGCTATTTACGAAGAGACCTTATTTCCGTTGTGGACGATATCGCCTTCTCGCAAAACATACCTACTACGGAGCAGGAATTGCAGGAGATTTTACAGGTCATTCAGCGATTTGATCCCCCCGGAGTTGGAGCACGTGATTTACAAGAATGTTTGCTATTGCAATTACAGCGTAAAGACCAGAAATCGGAAATTGTTCAGCTGGCAATGAAAGTGGTTCAAACACAAATGGAAGAGTTTTCAAAAAAACACTATGAAAAAATCGAAAAAAAACTGGATATATCCGAAGAGCGTTTGAAAGAAGTCATCAATGAAATTTTAAAGCTGGATCCCAAGCCGGGTAATTCAAGCAGTGATGCGCAAAAAAACATCCAGGAAGTTATACCGGACTTTATTCTGACGGGGAGCGACGGCGCCCTTGATCTTTCCTTAAATTCCCGTAACCAACCCGAATTAAGGGTGAGCAAGGATTACAAGCAGATGCTGGATGAATATTCCAAAGCAAAGGATAAACCCAGCAAGGAAGCCTCCTCTTTTGTAAGGCAAAAAATAGAAAGTGCCAGTTGGTTTATAGATGCTATCAAGCAACGCGAGAATACACTCATGTCGACGATGAGGGCTATCCTGGAATATCAATTTGATTATTTTATTGAAGGGGACGAAATGAAACTCAAGCCAATGATATTGAAAGACATCGCCGACCGCACCGGTTTGGATATATCGACTGTTTCAAGAGTAACCAATAGCAAATACGTTCAGACACAGTTTGGTACTTTTCCCTTGAAATCATTTTTCTCCGAGTCCCTTTCAACAGAGTCGGGAGAAGAGGTTTCTTCCAAGGAAGTCAAAAAAATACTGCAGGATAACATAGCAGCGGAGGATAAGAAAAAACCACTTACCGATGATGCCCTGACCAATCTGCTGAAACAAAAAGGCTATAACATTGCCCGCCGGACGGTTGCTAAGTACCGGGAAATGCTGGATATACCGGTAGCCAGGATGAGGAAGGAGTTATAGGTAATTAGCGAATAGCGATTCGGTAACAGGGTGGTCTGGCAATCCTTAAAAAAGAGTTAATAATGATTAAAGACTTTGGATATTACTTTTCAAAAACGATTTCCTACCTCTTCCATCCCTTATTAATTCCCAGTCTAAGTCTGTGGTTTATTTTCCATACGAACTCCTACATTGGTTTTATTGTTCCTCCGGTATTGCAGCAAGCGCTCTATGCCGTTGTTTTTATAGCAACGTTTATTTTTCCGGTACTCAGTACCTGGTTGCTGCTTTTTACAGGACGTATCCACAGTCTGGAACTGGAAACCCTGGAGGAGCGGCGCATCCCTTATTTACTAACGGCAATTTATTATTCCCTGGGCTATTACCTGCTCACGACAAAAGTAACGTTGCCGGAGCCGTTAAATCTGGTCCTGCTGGGAGCAAATATTTCAGTTGTGTTGACCATGCTCATCAATCTAAGGTGGAAGATCAGCGCACACAGTGTTGGCGCTGGAGGTTTGATAGGCGTTTTATTGGGCTTTTCACATCAACTCGAAATAAATGTGCTGAATGAATTGATGCTGGCCATACTTATAGCGGGCTTGATCGGATATGCCCGACTGCGCCTTCAGTCACATAATTCCTCCCAAATCTATCTGGGATACCTGTTGGGCTTTTTATGCGAATTTTTACTTTTCCTCTTTCTTTAACATGAAATTGCAGCTAACTTAATCTAAAAACAAAAAGACATGACATTCGAAAATATACTCACCAGGAACGAAAATGAAATAAGCTTTATCACGATCAATCGTCCGGACAAGTTAAATGCCCTCAATAAGAAAACCGTTCAGGAAATTGGCGGAGCCATACAGGCAGCCATTGCGGACACTTCCGTTAGGGGAATTATAATCACCGGTACGGGGTCTAAATCATTCGTAGCCGGCGCCGATATCTCTGAATTTACGGGCTTAACGGTCGAACAGGGCAAGGCGATGGCCCGGGCCGGACAGGAAGTATTTAAATCCATTGAAAGTTCTCCAAAACCTGTCATTGCCGCAGTGAATGGTTTTGCACTTGGAGGAGGTTGTGAATTAGCGATGGCTTGTCATTTAAGAGTGGCCAGCGATAACGCAAAATTCGGGCAGCCCGAAGTTAACCTGGGTTTGATTGCCGGATACGGAGGAACACAGCGTTTAACACAACTGATTGGTAAAGCAAAATCGCTGGAACTGCATATGAGCGCCGATCTGATATCAGCGGAGCAGGCGTTTCATTTAGGTTTGATTAATTACCTGACAACAGCAGAGCAGCTCCTGCCCAAGTGCCTGGAGCTAATGGAAAAAATAAAAAGCAAAGCGCCCCTGGCCATTGCGGGCATTATCACAAGTATCAATGCGTATTATACAGAGGGAATAAATGGCTTTGACTGCGAGGTGAATGAATTTGGGAAAAGCTTTTCAACAGAAGATTTCAAAGAAGGCACATCCGCTTTCCTGGAAAAACGTAAAGCAAAATTTTCGGGAAAATAAAAGAACCTGTTTATCATAGCATAAACAGGTTCTTTTAAAAACATGGAGTATTTATCAGCTGCTATTGCTTCTTATAGCGCATTCATGTTGATATCGCGGGTTCCTGTACCATAATAAACATCTCTGACATATGTTCCGTTAGGACTTACATACAATGCAGCAGGACTAATGCTGAATGGCATGAAAGAAGGATAATTTCCCGTCGAATAGCCGGAACCTCCATCAAGGATATTAATTGATGCCACTTTATCACCGGCACCATTCATAACAGCATTTACGATCGCTCCGAATCCTCCGGGTGCAAGGGAGCCAAGGGTTACTGTTGGAGCTGGTCCATTTGGATTATATCCCTGGCCTGCATTCAAAATTACTATTGAGCTAATTTTGCCGCCAACTATTCCATTAAGAGTATTAACCCGGGCCGTTGCAGTAGATGAAGGCTGTGCATCAAACGTTACGGTAGGTGCCTGGGTAAAGGTGTTTGCGACTCCGGCAAAATTGATTGTTGCAACGGCATTTTGATAGATCGTGGTGGAAGTAGTTACATTCACATAAGTGGCAGGACCAGTTCCCTGTATTCTTGCCGTAGGAGCAGACAGATAGCCCGATCCTCCCGCCGTAATGCTGGAACCATCATTTGCATTCGTAGTTGAACCAAGATTAGCAATGGTACTGGCATAATTCGGTTGAACAATAGCTCCTGAACCCGATCCGCCGATTGTTAATGTTGCCTGGCCTCTGTAACCCATGCCATTCGTGCCGGATATAGAAACAATCTCACCTGAAGCATTCGAATTAGCTGTCAGCGCTGCAGCAGCGAAGCCAGTGACCGTATTATCAAAACTACCCCCGTTAACCGTAACGGGAATACCTGTCTGATTTATGCCATAACCGCTTCCTCCATTAAGAACGGTAAAACCAGCTCCTGATTCTACGCTGGTAGCCTTTAAAACGGCAGTTACCGTAGCTCCCGAACCTTGTGCAGGAGGTGGAGCGATCGTTACCGTCACAGGGTAAACGGAAGGAACTGCTGTATAGCCAAGTATTCCAACCGTCTGACTGAAAGTCGTTGGAATATTCTGTACAGAAGGATTAACAAAAGGGACGTTCTGAAAATTATTTATATATAGTTTTTGGTTTAAAATGACGTCTGTCACCACCAGTTTAATAGGCAACTTATCCACGGAAGCCGGAACCGTCAAGGTATAGGTTCCGGTGGCGGAAAGGGTAGTAGTGGAAAAAGCATCTTCATAAGCAATGCTGATAATACTTCCTGCTTTTCCATCCCGGGTAAGATAGGTTGCCTGAAAGGCGGGATCATTTGCATCGATATTAGCTGAAACCACCGTAGTGGCGGGTGCTAATTCAGGAGTTGAGTTGGTCAGATCACTTTCAAGTGTTACTGTTCCCTGGATCTGGGCGGTATTACCCGCTCCGGATACTGCAAAAATAGGTACCATGGTACTAACCTGGCGGATCGAACCCGAGGTAATTATTCCGGAATCAGGCGGAGTGAGACTTGTTTTATAATCGATCGTTGTAAATCCGTTCATTTGAACAACCACGTTCGTACTGCCGATACGGCAATTCGGAAAAGAAACAATTCCATTGGTAGTTGTTGCTGTAACGGTTTGACCATATTGGCTGACGGTCACAGTAGCCTCTACCTGTCCACTGGCGGCGGTTCTGCCGGTAACGTATGTTGATTGATTTGCTTTTACCACATTGACCGAATACTGGATCACACCTGCTACATTTTTTAATGAATCAAGCGTTTTGCTCAACCTTGCCTGTGCTGCCGTTTCGTCGGAAATAGCCTGATCACCTGTTAATGTATCTTTTTTGCAAGCGCCCAGAAATAACACACAAATTAGTGCGGATAGGCCTGTTAAGTTTAAAATGGTCTTTTTCATAGGAATTTTAGCGTGTTAATTTTTAATAGTTTTAAAATCCGAAACCAACCGTAAGCGCAAGCGTGTTTGATTTCGTTAGCATAAGATTTGGATTGATGGTGTAATAATTATTCAGGTCAATCACGGGACTCAGACCGAGACGATAACGGAAATCTACCGTCAATAAATAAGAAGAACCTATTGTAAAATTCCGGGCCAGCCCGAAATAAGCCCCCCATTGAAAGGTAAGGTAATCCGAACTTACTGTTTCTGTTCCGCTGGCGATCACTTCCCTGCCACTGTTAAATAGAATATCACTTATGTAATAATTCGAAGCAGCCACATTGATTCCCAGTGCCGGTCCAATCAGGAGTTGAAGTTTGTCAACGCAAATACCGGGTAAGTTGTATTTTAACAAAAGAGGAATTTCAATATTGTGCAGCGTAATGGTATTCGCTGATTTAACACTGGTCGCCGGGGGAAGTGAATCGTGGGATAAATAGGTACCTCCTTGCTGCATGTACACTACTTCCAATTGAGCACTCAAACGGTTGGAGATTTTATAAGAAGCAAAAAAACCGGCAGAAAAACCAAGCTGTCGTTCGGTTCTTTCCGGCAAACCGGTAAAACGGCTGGAATTACCCCCTATTTTTATTCCGAAGCTATAGGCTTTTTTAGGTCCCGATGCATTAACCCCCAACGTGTCGAATCCCTGGGCATTTAACCGAACAATGCTTACAAATAAAACGATAAAGGAGAGTAGACGTTTATTCATGCGGATCAAAACGTTAATTTTTGCGGTTGCAATACTAAGAATAAAATAAATGCAAAGCAATATTCATTCTATATTTACATTGTTAGTTAGAAATATACGAAGCTACACGTGAGTACACTCAAAAAATTAGCGGGACAGACAGCCATTTATGGTCTGAGCACGATTGTGGCCCGTTTAATGAATTACTGTCTGACCCCCCTTTATACTTATTGTTATACTACTTCCGAATTTGGTGTGGTTACGGAGATGTATGCATACATCTCCTTTCTCATTATAATTGTAACATACGGAATGGAAACAGCTTTATTCAATTTTTCTGTCCTGGAAGAAAACGAAGAAAAGGTATACAGTACAGCCCTTCTATCCGTCTTTTCCAGCACGGTAATTTTCATCGCGGTTGTTTCCTGGTTCGCTCAACCCCTGGCTTCCCTGATCCGTTATCCGGAACACCGTGATTATGTCATCTGGATCTTTTTGATTATTGGGCTGGATGCATTCACTTCTATTCCCTTTGCCAGGTTGCGTCAGCAAAATAAGGCGGCACGTTTCGCTTTTGTCAAAGTGATCAACATCGCGATCAGTATCTCTTTAAACATATTCTTTATCGGTATTTGCAAAAACGCATACGATCATCCTGCCAGCGTTTTTTATTCCATAGCACATACCGTCTATAACCCTGGAATCGGAGTAGGCTATGTATTTATCTCTAATCTGGTTGCCAGCCTGGTAACGTTGTTATTATTATTTCCGGAAATCTTCCGGGTTAAATTCGCATTCGACCTGGAGCTTTGGAAACGAATGATTATATACGCGCTCCCTTTGCTACTGGCGGGACTTGCAGGAATGACCAATGAAACAATGGATCGTATTTTACTCAAATACATGTTGCCCAAAGATATAGCGGAATCCC
>JABDFG010000037.1:23261-25435 GCA_013286655.1 Bacteroidota bacterium | reverse complement strand
TCAGATACAGTTTATAAACTGAAATCCTGGGATTCTTTTGAATTAAGCAATTTGATGGAGGATCTTTTGTTAGCGAAAAATAAAAATGTGGTTATGAGTGAAGCTTACAACGCCGTTAAAAAATATGCTGACCAGAAAGTTGAAATGAGCAAAATAGACAGCATTTATAAAAAATTAATTGGATACTAATGAAAGGAAAACATACGTGAGGTTTTCTAAACGATAAAATATCCTGTATAGAACAGCATTACTTAGGAAAAAAAAATTTTTAGAAGACACTCTTTTGTGTAAAGCGAATTGAATTTTTGTGCATAAGCCCTTGTTATCCCTTTCTATAAATTTTGTCAATAACTCGGCAATTTTTTTTTGTTCGTTTTCTTCTTTGTAGATGTAATTGATAAGCTCTCTGAAAACGTATCTATATTGTTTAAGTTTAATCCATCTTGGTACTTCTCTGCTAAAACGATATTTATCTTGAATAGCTAACTTTCCATGAAACATTTTAATTTTGTTCATGTGTGTACCGCCGTCGTGAATTCTATATTTAATAAGAATCCTTTCAATTCCATAAAATTTGTAGTTGTTTTGCGCTATTCTTAGCCATAGATCCCAATCTTCGGTTCCTCTTAGTTCAGGAGATTCATCGAATAGCCCCACTGTACTTAAAATGTCTCTTTTTAGTAAAACGCTGGAATTGGCAATTGAACTTCTTTGAAACAAATCCTTGAAAAGGCCCCGTTCATCTAGAGCTCCTTTTTGACTCAATTGATTTATGGTTACTTTGTTACTATCAGAAAAATAACCAGCATTGGAAAAAACCAGGTCCGCGTTAAATTTTACCAACGTTTTTAATTGCACCTCAATTTTATCTTTTATCCAGACGTCATCTGCATCGAGGAATGCGATAAATTTTCCCTTTGAATTTGATATTCCAATATTTCTTGCAGCCGCCTGTCCCTTATTTTGCTGGTAATAATACCTTATTCTGGAATCATTCGTACTGTACTTAAAAACAATTTGTTTTGTATTATCAGTTGATCCATCATCGATAATCACGAGATCCCATTTAGAATACGTTTGAATTAATACGGAGTCAATGGCTTCCGAAATAAAATCCTGATTATTATAAACAGGAATAATAATTGATACAACCGGTTGATCTAAATTTGTATCCATGATTCCGGAATTAAAGATTTCGTGTCGCTCTTTTTTTGATCAAACCATTTGTGCGGAGCAATTACAATTTTATTTTCATTGGAATTGAGCCAGGCTCCCCACCAGCTAAAGCTGCTATTAGCGATAATATTATGTTTACATAGGGACATTAAATACATGTCTTCAAAATGATTTTGAGTATCATTTACAAAATGGATATCTGTATAGATAGCGAGATGTTTTTGACACCAATCCATATCATCGGAAAAAACAAATAATTTAGCATGATTGATTTTTTGAATAATTATCTGAATTGATTCTTCATAATATTCGATAGGGCAAAGGCCATGTAGTGCGTTCGTTCTGTTATTGTTCACATAATCTCCTCTTCTAATATGAACCGAAACTGAATTTGATTCCTTTATTTGTTTTATCCAGGTATTGAAAGTTTCAGATAATTTGGGTTTGTAAATTAATTCTTGTATAAGAATATTTCTTATTTCTTTAAAATATTTTTCTGATTGCCAATAGCCATTTAGGTAGGAAGGATCCTTTATTTTTAAATAATTCGGATCAAAATCAAAAGAGCGTTCATCAATAATTCTTCTTTTATAATAGCTACTGACGATTGTTTTGGATTTTCGAAAACATTCTGTGAAAAAATTTTTCTCCAGCCTAATTTTTTTTATTTCATCTGAACTCGCGATGCTAAAGTCAAAATTAAAGGGATATAATTCAATTTTTCTTAAATTCTGGTTAGCGTAAAATGAAGTGTCAAATTTTAAGTCGCAATTATTTTTTAATGCTAAATTTCGACCAAAGGCATATTGAAATAATTGATTTCCTAAACCACCATATAGTTTTACAATGATCAACTTTATGTCGTTTTTATATTCATTGCAATCGCCTATTTAGTGAACCAAAAACATCCACATGCATATTTTTGTTTGCCTAATAAAATGTTATCCGGATCACTAATAAGTCCTCCGTCTGATTCGTTTTCAGGAATAAGTGTAAAT
>JABDFG010000037.1:8211-23251 GCA_013286655.1 Bacteroidota bacterium | reverse complement strand
GTTTCCAAAGATCTCCAGAATAAGTTCTTTTGTATAAATCCGATGTGCATTAAATTGAATAATTGCTTCACTGCCAATTGGAACAACAAATAGCAAATTTCCATTAAATGCCAATACTCTTGCCAGTTCTTTTATTGCAATCAAATCACCATCATAATTCAAAGGATCTCCATATCTTCCTAATCCGATATGTTCTATAGTATGCATGCAGGATAAAGAATTGACAGAGTTGTCGTCCCAGGACAAATTTGTTAAGTCGATTTTATCTGAGGAAAGATTTGTCAGGTTTATTGAGGCGGGTCGGTAATCATAATATTTTACGGGAATAAATGCTGACACAATGGAACAAAAGTGGAGCGTTGATGAAATGTCAATATGCTCACACGGATTCGTTTGTTTTAATATCCTTGCAGCCCATGCGGGATGATAAATGTAATGCCGGTCAAATTCTGTATTTTTTGTATTATCCTTTAAACAAGGATATTTATCGGAATAGGAAAATGAAAATCTCTTTTTCGACCGGCTCAGATTTTTAAACAATAAATATTCTTTTAGATACCACCCGTACTTTAAGTTGAATAATTTGAACATCAGGGACGAAGATACTAATCTGAACTAAAAAGTGCCCGTACTCTGAAAGAAAAAAGTATAAAAATGCATAAAAACAACTACAAAGCGATAACTTTATAGCAAACCGAATTAACGTTATTTTTCTTAACAATGTTTAACCCTCTAATATCTGTTATTATTCCGTCTTATAATCAATCCGAGTTCTTAGAGGAGACTATTTTATCAATCATTAATCAGAACTATGAATACAAAGAGATTATTGTTATTGATGGAGGGAGTATTGACAATTCAATCGAAATCATAAAAAAACATGAATCATCTATTAAATATTGGATAAGCGAAAAGGATTCTGGTCAGACGGAGGCAATTAATAAAGGATTTAAAGTAGCTTCTGGGGAAATAGTAAACTGGATATGCAGTGATGATATTCTTACACCCGGTGCGTTATCAATTGTTGCTTCTCATTTCCAAAAAAATAAAACGATAGATGTCTTGTACGGAAATACACAATTATTTAAAGACAATTTTAGTAGTGAAAATGTGCTACTTATTTCTAAGATAGACTTAGCGTTTGACAGAGATCGGGGAATTGGTAAAATAATTACACCTCAGCCAAGTACATTTTTTAAACGTGAAATTCTTAATAAGCTGGGCTATCTTGATGAAAAATTAAATTTTGGTATGGATTATGATTTATACCTTAGAATAGCCTGTAATAATTATAATTTTATTGGTATAAGTGATATTCTTGCATATTATAGACTACATACGAATTCAAAAACAGCCACTTCAACAAAAAAATTCTATGCGGATTGGAACTATTCATTTACCAGGTTTATAAACTCGGTGGAAGATAATGAAACGTATATTAAAATATTAAAAGAAGTCGAATTATACACCAAAGGTGCAGGATTAATTCAAATAACCTCAAAATTTACTAAGGAACAAGTTTGTAAATCCATATGTTATCATATTTCAAATGGAATAAATCATCATTATGAGAATTTAAACTTTCAATATGTCAGAAGAATTACAAGTCAAACAAGACGCCTTTGTCCTAAAATATATTTTGAATTGAAATTATATAAGTTTGACGTCGTCGCCATACTTTTACCTATTCCTCTTGTTAAAATTTTAAGAAAAATACTTAGATAATTTATATTAATATGTTGTTTAATAGTTATGAGTTTGTAATCTTTCTGGTTTTTCTTTTTATTATTTACTATCTTCCTTTTTTTAGAAAAAAGCAAATTTTTATTTTGATTATTGCCAGTTTTATTTTTTATGCTTTTAACAACGCGGCTTTGCTCTTATTGCTTTTGGTTTCGATAATTATTAATTCAACATCTAGTTATTTAATTGTTTATGGAAATCAGAGGTATAAGAAATTTTGGGCTGTTTCGGGAGTAGTGTTGAATTTACTTATCCTTTTTATTTTTAAATATAGTCCCCTGATTGCCAGGACGTTTATTTCAAGAAACGAACAAGGCTTCCTTTACGATTTTTTAGTTACTATTCCTCTTCCAATAGGGATTTCTTTTTTCACATTTCAAGGAATTAGTTTAGTCGTGGATGTTTTTAGAGATAAGCCGGAAAAAAGTGGGGACCATAGTAAATTGGTCTCTGGTTCCATCGTAAATCACTTTACTAACATTGCGTTTTATAAGTCTTTTTTTCCTCAACTCATTGCAGGTCCGATTGTTAAAGCGCATGATTTTTTGTTTCAGATTGGATATAAAGAAAAGAAGAATATAAATATCGAATTAGTTTTCAAAAGGCTTGTTCTCGGTTACTTTTTGAAAGTTGTCATTGCCGATAATCTAAAAGAACACACTGTATTTATGATTTATCCTTATTTTTCAGACCTTCCGACGGGATCATTACTTATTCTTTTATATGGCTATTCGATCCAGATTTTTGCTGACTTTGCGGGATATTCTTTCATCGCTTTAGGTCTTGCGGGATTATTTGGCTATGAATTGCCTGAAAATTTTAATTTTCCTTATCTGTCCGGGTCTTTTTCTGAATTTTGGAAAAGATGGCACATTTCTTTGTCAAGTTGGCTGAAGGAATACTTATACATTCCTTTGGGAGGAAGTCGAAAGGGCGGAGCTCGCACCTATTTAAATCTGATGATTGTTATGTTTTTAGGTGGTTTGTGGCATGGTGCCGCTTGGAGTTATGCTATTTGGGGAAGTTTTCATGGATTGTTGCTAGTTCTGGAAAGATTCTTTCGCGGAGGATGGAAGCTTAAGCAAACTCTACCTTTGCAAATACTAAAAACAATAATTGTTTTTTCATGTGTTTCATTTGCATGGTTGTTATTTAAACTGCCTGATTTTGATCAGGTCATTTTATTTGTTAAAGCATTCATTAATAATTCTTACAAGCATTTTTATTTTGTGAAATTTAATATTTACATTCTATTGTATTCTTTACCGGTTATTTTTTATTATATAACGCATATACTTTTAAAATATCAAACAAGAAATTTCATTCTTAGAAACGAATATTTAATTTATGCAGGAATGCTTTTTTTGATAATAACTAACCCTGGTTTTCAAGGTGAATTTATATATTTTCAATTTTGAGGAATGATAAGTAAGACGTTTAAACTATTTCTTTTATTTTTCATTCTTTACAATTTGCTGTTGTTGCTATTTCCTCCTAAAAAGGTCTATTTTCAAAACACTCAGCAGTTAAATTATGTTTCTGCAGAACAATTTTTTTTCTCCAGTAGAAATAGATATGATTTAATAATAACTGGGTCTTCTATGAGTCAGCGATTAAGTCTGGATTCTTTTCCCGAAAATTCTTATAATTTATCTTTCAGTGGGAAAAGCGCATTTACGGGACTTGAGTTAATTAAAAAAAAAGGGGACCGTCCTAAAATCATACTCATTGAAATGAATATTTTAGATTTGAGTATTGATGATAAATTTGTTAATAATCTTTCTCGGCCTTTATTATATCATCTAAAGAAAGTATTTCCGGCGTTATTGGAATCAAATCAACCATTTTCTATTCTAGGTTCTGCATGTATAAAGATGGAATATATGATCCGAAATAGCGGTAGCAAAGGTATTCCTGAAAAGATTGACAGTTTCAAAAATGAAACCCGGCGGGGTAATGATACCAAATTTCTAATACATAAAGATTTGTTGAGTACCTATTCGGAAAATGTAGATAGTTTAAAAGTAATTAAGAACATTGAAATATTGAATGATTTTATTGATTATTATAATAGTTTCAATACGAAGTTGGTTTTGTTTTATATGCCTGTGAATCCCGATATTTTTACTTCGGTCAGGATGGAATCACAAAAAAGGTTATTGAAACGCTACTTAAAAGATAATCATGTTTATTGGATTCCGCCAGATCCAATGCGTCAGTATTTTCCGGGTGATGGAGAACATTTGGATGCAAAGGAGGCTGAATTATTTTCAAAATATTTGTTAGGTCAAATTGAAAAAATAAATAAAATTTCTTTCAATGAGATGGGAAAACCGTTCATTAATTTTGAAAACCCATAGGTTCAGATAATCTTTCGGCCTTCCGTTATTTTAGAAAGAAGGCTAAAATAATGGTATTTGATTCTATCAATAGGCGTCAGTGTATTGGTTAATGATCGCAGATGTCTGGATAAGGCGTTCCTTGCCTGTTTGTTTTCTTTTATTTTTTGAGGAATCACCTTTATTTTTTCAGAAATAATTTGATTCTGATAATTCAGATTACTTCCGCAATTTACTCCGCTGCCGTCATGTCCTATGTTTCTAATTAAGGATAAACGTGGACATAAACATAACCCATTATTTACATAAATACTGGCTTCCCATCGAATATCCCAATACTTCCAGGAACCTTCTGCACATTTTTTCAATAAGCCATAATAATCAGAAGAACCATCCAGATTGAACGCATGAATTCCTTTTTGTTCAACTTCTTTTAATAGTTCTTCCGGGGAAGGGTTGAATAATGACCATGCTCTTTTCCATGTTCCCCAGCCCCATCCTAAATGACCTTTTAAAAAAAAAGTTTCCGGTAAATGTATCCTTATAGGAAACATATAGCCCGAAATCATCATTACCGGTGGTTTGTTTCTATATAATTCCAACCCTTCATTCATGTATGTTAGAAATCCTTTTGAAAGAATATGGTCATCTTCTAAAACGATAATTTTATCGTATTGGCTTGTAATCTCTGTTATTTTTTCGACCAATGTGACCGGCAATGTGCGATTAGTTTGAAACTCGGTAATGGTGACCTGTTGACACCATTTTTTTTCGCGAATCACTTTTTTTACCTCGGCAATTTTATTTAATACTTCTTCAGATGCATTCGGCTTGGGTCCATCAACGTAAATAAAAAGTTGAGACTTGCCGGATAGCTCATTCTCCATTAAACTTTCAAGAGTTTTTCTGGTATGGATTGGGCGATTGTATGTAAATAAAACTATCGGAGCAAGATCCATGTATATCCAGACTTGAAATCGATTTAGACAGAAGGTTGTTATTCCTTAGCTGATAGATTAATTCTTGTGTTATGGGTATTTCTCCAATTTACTTTAGGCGCAATAATTCTATTGTCTATTCTGTCTTTATATTGAACCACAACGTTCAGAAGGGAATCAAATAAAGATTCTGAAAGGTAATGAGGTTTTAACCCGAGTGACAGGAGAGATGTATTTTTAGGATTAAAATAGTGTTCTTCCTTTTCTACTCTGGGATTTTGCAAATGATTAATTTTTACATTCAATCCGATTTTATCGCCTGCAGTTTTAACTTTTTCAGCTATCTGATTAATGTTAAATGATTCAGTAAACTGGTTAAATACACGGTATTCGCCTTCTTTCGCAGGATTCATAATTGCAATTTTAATGCACTTAACAGTATCCCGAATGTCAAGCATTCCTCGGGTTTGTCCGCCTTTTCCATATACGGTTAGTGGCATTCCAATAACTGCCTGAACGCAAAATCTATTCAGCACAGTCCCGAAAACATCATCATAATCCAACCGATTAATAAGTTTTTCGTCCTTTTCAGTTTCAGAAATAATGGTGCCGTAGACAATTCCCTGATGCAAATCAGTTGTACGTATCCCCCAGATTTTACATGCAAATTGAATATTATTACTATCGTGAAGTTTTGAAAGATGGTACATCGATGAAGGCTGCATTGGAAACGGCAAACGATCTTTTCGTCCATTGTGTTCTATTTCTATAAATCCTTCCTCAATGTCAATGTTAGGAGTACCATATTCCCCCATCGTTCCTAGTTTTATAAGGTGGCAGGTAGGAACAAAATCACGTATAGCGTATAACACATTTAAGGTGCCAACAACATTATTCACCTGAGTGAAAACTGAATGTTCTCGGTCAATCATCGAATAAGGTGCGGATCTTTGTTCAGCAAAATGAACAATGGTGTCGGGTTGATATTTTCGAATTGTATCTGAAATAAAATTCCAATTAGTGATGTCTCCCACAAACGACTCAATCACCTTACCACTAACTTTTTCCCAGGTACGCAGGCGTTCAGGAAGAGTCGCAATAGGAGTCAGGGTAGGGGAGCCAAGTTCATGATCCCATAATCTTCTGAGAAAATTATCGGCAATAGCCACATCGAAGCCTTCGGATGAAAGATGCAGTGCTGTTGCCCAGCCACAGTAGCCGTCGCCTCCAAGAATTAATACCTTCATGATAAAAAAGTTATAAATTAGAGAATTTAAGTTTTGGCGAATTTACGATTAAATTTGCGAAACGGAAATTCTTTCTGATTATGATAAATAGACTGGTCCAGTTTTTACTTTTTTATTTTAAAAAATTTCCGAGAGCTTATTACACGTATCGTGCAGCAAAAAAAATGTTGTTCTTCGATGAAGGTGTTTATCCCAGAATGTTAAATTCAGAGGAAATTGCAGTAAAAGAGGTTCTCTATTCAAAAGGCTGGAATATGTGTTACGGCAGCAATTTAAAACATGAAGAATTAGAAGAAAAATTTGCAGAATATATTGGATCTAAATACGCTATTGCTGTTAATACGGGGGGAATGGCCATTCAGATGAGTTTAAGAGCTTTAGGATTAAAACCTGGAGATGAAGTAATTCACCAAGTTGACACTTGTGTGGCAAATGCCTTTTCAATTTTAAATGCGCAGGTCACTCCCATATTTGCTGATATTTCACTGGATACTTTTCTGCTTTCAGAAGAAAGTATCGAATCCCTGATCACAGATAGAACGAAAGCAATTATGCCAATTCATATGTGGGGAAATGCTGAAAATATGGACATGATAGGTGCACTAGCTAAAAAACATAAATTATTTATCTTGGAGGATGCTTGTCTTAGCCTGGGCTCCGTTTGGAATGGAAAAAAGGTTGGATCTTTTGGAGACGTTGGCTTTTTTTCTTTCGGATGTTTAAAACCTCTTCAAACGGGAGAAGGAGGGATGATAGTCACTAATAATGAGGCTGTAGCCCGTGAACTTAGAACAATCAGAAACTATGGCGATAGATATAAGGAGTATGGAACAAGAGATCAAAATGTCTTGTCCTGGAATGGAAGAATATCAGAAATTCTTGCTGCTATTGCCCTTGAACAACTTCGTGGATACGATCAATTTTTAAAAAAAATCGAGAAGAATATATTTACCTTTACTGCATATCTTGACTCAGTTAAAGGATTTTCTGTAATTGGTGCTAAAAATAATAATGCCTATTCGCAATTAGTGCTTAAAATAGATGAATGCGGGCTTGGAATGAAAAAAATAAAACTGTTTGAACTTTTTCAAAAAAATAATATTGCCGTGTGGCATGCAAATTTTGAACCAATTAACAGACTCTCTTTTTTTAAAGATAATACCTGGAAAGATTGGGTTCATAAAGGAGATTTGGATAAAGTTTGTAAAAATTATTCCGGGAGCTTTGTAAACTCGGAACACGTGTATGGACATATTGGTATAGGTCTTGGACGACGACATTTCCTGTCAGAACACAATGTGTTAAATCTTATTAAAACCATTGACGAAATATTGAAAAAGCGCGTTTGATTAAATCATCCAATAAGATAAAAAAATATATATGTCATATAGAATCCCAATTTATCAACCGGATTTATCAGGAAATGAAAAAAAATATTTAATCGAATGTGTCGATTCCACCTGGATTTCAGGTAAAGGCAGATTTGTTGATGAATTTGAACGCTCATTCGCAAAATACATAAATATTCGTTACGCTTCTGCAGCCTGTAATGGGACGGTTGCTTTGCATCTGGCTCTTGCCGCATTGGGTTTAAAAGAGGGTGATGAAGTAATCGTGCCGTCTTTTACATATATTGCCTCTGTTAATTCAATAACGTATACGGGCGCATCACCGGTATTTGCCGATTCATTAAAAAACACATGGCAACTTGATCCAGAAGATGTTAAAAAAAAGATTACCTCGAAAACCAAAGCAATAATGCTCGTTCATTTATATGGTTATCCTTGTGATGTAACCAAGTTCATTAAAATTGCAAAGGAAAACAACTTGTTTTTGATTGAAGATTGCGCTGAATCTTTTGGATCAAAATTCGGGGGAAGGGATACCGGAACGTTTGGAGACATAGCGGCATTTAGTTTTTTCGGAAACAAAACCATTACGACCGGAGAGGGCGGTATGGTCGTGACCAATGATAAAACGCTTTCTGAAAAGGTGGAGCATTTAAAAGGACAGGGATTAGCTAAGTTCCGGGAATACTGGCACGATATCGTCGGTTTTAACTATCGGATGACAAACATGTGTGCTGCCATTGGCCTTGCGCAATTGGAGAGGGCTGATGAATTAATTGCTGCTAAAGTTAAAGTTACATCGTGCTATAATAAATATTTAAAAAATATCCCAGTGGAACTTTTTTTGCCACAAAAGAATGTTAAGCATAATTTTTGGATGTATTCTATTCTTACTAAAGATGCTGAGGAACGAGAAGGGTTAAGAGATTTTCTTAAGAAAAGTGGTATAGAAACCAGACCAACATTTTATCCAGTTCATACTATGCCTATGTACGCCATTCAGTCCCAAAAACTACCGGTGGCTGAAAATCTTGGTTGGCGTGGAGTATGTCTGCCAAGTTACCCTGCATTAAAGGAAACTGAAATTAAGGAGATCTGTAAATGCATAGAAAATTTTTATGGAGAATTTAATAAATGACGTGTGAATTTTAAAATCGGATACTACATCGGGAGAATTGGTCCTTCAAGTGGAGGCATATATGGCTATTCAATAAGTCTGCTGAGGTATCTGCTTTCTATGGATGAAATTATAGAAATACACCTTTTTTATTTGGAATCAAAAGACAAAAAGAAGAAAATTGATGTTGAAAGTAACTCGAAGATTAAGTTTCACGCTATAAAGGAAAGCAAATATTTTTTTTATAGAGAAAATATTTCTTCCTTTTTTTATTCTTCGAACTTGTTCGTAGGCTCTAGAATATTAAATAAATTAAGCAGGATTTTTAATCCGTATAAAATAATTGATAAAATAGCTCAAATTGAAAATATTCAGCTTTTACATGTTCCATTTCAGATTTCTCCTTTATATAGAGTAAGTATTCCGGTAATTATAACAATGCACGATATTCAGGAACTGCATTTCCCTGAATTTTTTAGTCCAAAAGAAAGATTACGGAGATCCGTTTTGTACAAACAAGCGATCGAGGATTCAGATCATATAATCGTTTCTCATAATTTTGTCAAAAAGGACATTGTTAAATATTATGAAACAGCAGGAAAGAAAATAAGTGTTGCAGATATAGGCGGTTATGTAGATTTTAAAAGTGGTTCAAAAAAGGAAACGGAAAATGTAATAAGCTCATACAAGCTTCCTGACAATTTTATCCTGTATCCAGCCGTTACGTGGGAGCATAAAAATCACATTAATCTTTTGAATGCAATTTCATTACTCAATGAACAGGGGTGTAATTATAACCTGGTATGCACGGGTGAACGAACATCATTTTATAAAAAAATAGAAAATGCGATAAAAAAATCGGGACTCGAAAAGCAAATTTTTTTCATTGGTTTGATTCCGGAAGGGCATTTGGTAGAGCTATATAGACTAACAAGGTTGGTTGTAATTCCTTCTTTATACGAGGCCAGGAGTGGACCTTTATTGGAAGCAATGCAGTTAACTATTCCTGTTATTTGTTCTAACACAACTACGTTGCCAGAAGATATTGGAGATCCTGCGTTTACTTTTGACCCAACTAATGTTGAAGAAATGGCATCACTTATCAAAGAAGGAATGAGTAATAAAGATTTTATAAAAAGGAATATTGAAAATTCGGTTCGGCGGAATACTCATTTTTCAACCTTGGATTATAAACAAGATTATCTTAAGGTTTACAGATGTGTTTTAGAACAATAGATTCAAAGACTATTTTGATTTTCGCATCGGAATAGCCGCTCAGATTCTGCTAATATTGAAATGAGGTAAAATGCTTCCATAAATATGATTGTTATCATTATAATTATAGGGATTTCCGTCGGTTATTTCTATCATTATAACATTTCGGAGCCAGTCTTGAATTGTATTTTCAGTTCGTAGAAACAAATTTAAATAATACACATTTGGCTTTAGGATATTGTCTATTTCAAATAAATATTCATCTGTATCTGAAATGTGGTCAAAATGTTTGTTGATAAAACGGTTACTACAATGAATTAAGGTATTATCATTTCTATCTAGTACAGCAACACCCAAATCAACGTCTTTAAAGACTTTTTGACCGCTTATCGATTTTAATTTGACTTGAAATTGAATAGGTTTTCCAAATTCTATTGGGTAATTGCGAAATGAAATCTTTTCAAAAAGTAATTCATGTGCAAATCCTTTTCGTTCCAGGGAAGATAAGTCAATAGTATTTCCCGAAAGTTGAGATGAAGAAGCAAAAAAAAGGTTGATCGCATCAGCAATATTCCCATCAAAAATATTCTCCCCACCTTCCAAAAGAATTCCCCTGCTACATAAGGATTTAACTGCGCTGAAATTGTGTGATACAAATAAAATGGTTTTTCCATCTTTTTGTACGTTTGTCATTTTTTCGATGCATTTTTTCTGAAAAATAGTGTCCCCAACAGCCAGTACCTCGTCTAAAATAAGTATTTCGGGTTCTAAATGAGCGGCTACGGAAAAGGCCAACCGAACATACATTCCACTTGAATATCTTTTTACTGGAGTATCAATAAACCGCTCTATACCCGAGAAATTAACAATTTCATCAAATTTTCTTTTTATTTCAGATTTTTTCATTCCCAAGATCGATCCATTCATGAGAATGTTTTCTCTTCCAGTGAGTTCCGGATGAAAACCGGTTCCCACTTCGAGTAAGGAGGCAATTCTTCCGTCGATTGAAATCTCACCTGAAGTCGGTTTTGTAATACGTGATAGTATTTTTAAAAGTGTGCTTTTGCCAGCGCCGTTTTTGCCTATTATGCCTAATGCATCGCCTTGTTTTATTTCAAAATCAATATTTTTCAGCGCCCAGAATTCCTGTGTGGATTTATTTCCCCTTTTATTAAATAACGAATTAAAATTATTGCTGATGGTTTCACGTAAGTTTCCTCCAGAAGATTTTCCGATGGTATAAACTTTTGAAATATCATTAGCTTTAATAACTACTTTGGACATTTAAATTCTATATTAATTTTTTGATCAAATAATATCTGCAATAACTTCCTCAACTTTACGGAAGTAATAGGTACTTATGATACATAAAAACGAGGTAATAACAACAGAAAAAACGATGCTTTTAACAGGTAGTCCCTCGGTGCCGGTAATACACCATCTGAAGCCTTCAATAATTCCTGTTAACGGATTTAGATCATAAAACAGACGGTATTTTTCAGGAACGAGGGAAGCCGGGTATGCGATAGGGCTGAGGTACATTCCAACTTGGATGATAAAGGGAATCGTATGCTGTATATCGCGAAACCGAATTGCAAGCGCACTAAATAAAATACCCACGGATCCAGATAGAATCAATAATAAAAGCAAGAACAAAGGCAGATAAAAGATAGTAAATGAAGGCGCAAATTTGTAATAAAATAGTACTCCCGCCAAAAAAAATAATGTTATAACAAAATCGATGACTCCCACTAGCGCTTTTGACAAGGGAATAATAAGTCTTGGAAAATAAATTTTTGTTATAATTGATTGAGCACCGATAATCGAGTTTCCGGCTTGTGCGACCACATAGCTAAAGTAATTCCAAACAGTCATTCCGGCTAATGCGAATATCGGATATGGTACACTTCCTGTATTCACCTTTATAGCTTTATCAAAGATCAGTATGAAAATAAGCAATGTTACCAAAGGTTGTAAAAATGCCCATAAAATGCCCAAAAAAGTCTGGGCGTAACGAACCTTAAAATCACGTAAGGCCAGCATTAAGAGCAGTTCACGAAATTGCCACAATTCTTTTAGTCTCATTTCGCTCTTTCCATGAGCTTTTATCTCATATTTCATCAATCGTCTTCAAGTTAAGTTTTGTCTCTAATTAGTTTGATGGAGAGCAAAGGTATCCAAAAATGGGTTGTTTTAATACAAGATTCAGATCGCACCTGACATTGAAAACGTTTCTATCAAATACCGCTGTTAGATGGCTTAATTTTTGTAAATTTATAGAAGCATGAAGAGAAATTGGAATTGTAAATTTAATTATCGCATTTTTCTGCTTTTTGCCTTTTTTTTGCGGGTAATGGCTTCTCTTTCTCAAATCCCACAAACCAATCATTTATCATTTTGGTATGTTGGGGATAGTGTTACCACCTCGAGCTCAAATTTTGTAAACCGGGTAAAGGATATTTCAAATCACGGAAATGATGCAATCCAAAATACGATTGGTTTTCAACCCATAGATACTCAGGCTGTTGAATTAAATGGACATAAAGTACTAAGTTTTGATGGGGTATCCGATTTTTTAACAAATACGGCTCCTTATGGCGTTCCTTTTACTCTTTTTTTTATTTCAAAGCAAGTTAATCCTACAACTGGTGATGGTTATGAACATATAATTGAACCTGATGGGGGGGGTAATGTTCAATGGGATTATCATGGCGGACAATACACCTGGCTGGCCACTGGATTTACCTCAACCGTTTTTAATACGGAGTCCTATCATCTGATGAATTTAAGTAGAAATGCGGATTCTGTGGAGTTTTATTTAGATACGGTTAAAAATTCCGGTAGCAAGTCAATTCCCCCATTTGCTGCCACCGGCTGGACAATTGGAACAGATAACTCTCATTATGGAGGTCATGAACATCTAAGCGGAGATATAGCTGAAATAATTCTATATGATACATTATTGTCCAATGCTGATATAAGCCAGGTAAATAACTACCTGAGAAACAAATATGCGCCTCCGGTTGACTTAGGAAAAGACAGAAAGAATATCTTGTGTGCATTGCCAATTGATGCGGGCGCACGTTTTTCTTCTTTTTTATGGTCGACGGGTGATACAACACAGAAAATTATACCCGCCCAATCCGGAATATATTGGGTCAGAGTAAAAGATGTTTTTGGTTTTAGCTCTTCCGATACGATTGTAATTCAATTTAATAAACCTGCCAGTTTTAAAGATTCAACCAACTGTCAAGGGACTCCAATCAAATGGAACCTAGGTTTAAATAAAACCAACTTTCATTTTTTATGGAATGATGGGACGACAGATTCGGTATTGGTTGTAACCAAGCCGGGAAAATACCATGCTGAAATAACTGATTTATTTGGTTGTTCATTGATGACGGACTCATTTACCATTGCTCCTGATAGTTTTCCGGTAACAGCCATTCTGGGAAGTGCTTTTGATACCGCTTTGTGTGCTGGTAGTTCCATTGCCCTAATAAAGGATATCTCTCAGGCCAAAACCTATTCCTGGTCAACCGGCTCAAGCAACGCAAGTATAAGTATTCAAAACTCGGATACTTACTATTTAACCGTAACTGATGTGAATGGCTGTATTGGGAAGGATTCTATTCATGTTAATGTCAATGGATCCGTACCTAAAGCAAGTTTTAGTTATGCTACAACTATTTGTGAAGGGGACTCTGTTAAATTCACTAATTTGTCAATAAGTCTTGACACCACTAAATTAACAAGTTGGTTGTGGAATTTTGGAGATACAAAAATCTCATCATTGGAAAACCCAGATCATTTATATGCACCTGCTCCAAACGATACGGGTATATTCATTGTGAATTTAACCGTTATTACAAGTGGGGGCTGCTCAAGTGATACAATGATAAAACTTCATGTATATCCCAGACCTTCAGCAAATTTTTCGGGTGCCCAGGTTTGCTGTGGAAGTTATAGGGTTGATTTTTCAAACCTTACTGATTTTAAAGGATACGCTGCTCAAAATTATTTGTGGAATTTTTCGGACCCATCTAGTGGCGTTAACAATTTTAGTGTCCTGTCAAGCCCTAATCATAGTTACGAAGAGCCTGGTAACTATGATGTTAAACTTGTCGTTATGAATAGCCATGGTTGTTCCGACTCTAGTGTAAATTCTATTCCTGTTCAGTTTTCTCAAATCCCACAAACCAATCATTTATCATTTTGGTATGTTGGGGATAGTGTTACCACCTCGAGCTCAAATTTTGTAAACCGGGTAAAGGATATTTCAAATCACGGAAATGATGCAATCCAAAATACGATTGGTTTTCAACCCATAGATACTCAGGCTGTTGAATTAAATGGACATAAAGTACTAAGTTTTGATGGGGTATCCGATTTTTTAACAAATACGGCTCCTTATGGCGTTCCTTTTACTCTTTTTTTTATTTCAAAGCAAGTTAATCCTACAACTGGTGATGGTTATGAACATATAATTGAACCTGATGGGGGGGGTAATGTTCAATGGGATTATCATGGCGGACAATACACCTGGCTGGCCACTGGATTTACCTCAACCGTTTTTAATACGGAGTCCTATCATCTGATGAATTTAAGTAGAAATGCGGATTCTGTGGAGTTTTATTTAGATACGGTTAAAAATTCCGGTAGCAAGTCAATTCCCCCATTTGCTGCCACCGGCTGGACAATTGGAACAGATAACTCTCATTATGGAGGTCATGAACATCTAAGCGGAGATATAGCTGAAATAATTCTATATGATACATTATTGTCCAATGCTGATATAAGCCAGGTAAATAACTACCTGAGAAACAAATATGCGCCTCCGGTTGACTTAGGAAAAGACAGAAAGAATATCTTGTGTGCATTGCCAATTGATGCGGGCGCACGTTTTTCTTCTTTTTTATGGTCGACGGGTGATACAACACAGAAAATTATACCCGCCCAATCCGGAATATATTGGGTCAGAGTAAAAGATGTTTTTGGTTTTAGCTCTTCCGATACGATTGTAATTCAATTTAATAAACCTGCCAGTTTTAAAGATTCAACCAACTGTCAAGGGACTCCAATCAAATGGAAC
>JABDFG010000037.1:686-8111 GCA_013286655.1 Bacteroidota bacterium | reverse complement strand
GTTTTAGCTCTTCCGATACGATTGTAATTCAATTTAATAAACCTGCCAGTTTTAAAGATTCAACCAACTGTCAAGGGACTCCAATCAAATGGAACGTAGGTTTAAATAAAACCAACTTTCATTTTTTATGGAATAATGGAACAACAGATTCGGTATTAGTGGTAACTGAGCCGGGAAGATACCATGCTGAAATAACTGATTTATTTGGTTGTTCATTAATGACGGACTCATTTACCATTGCTCCTGATAGTTTTCCGGCAATTGCAACTTTAGGTCCCCTGGACACAAGCTTCTGTGCCGGCAATCAGATCGCTTTGTTAAAAGGTGCCCCCCAGGCCCGAACTTATTTCTGGTCAACAGGTTCAAACAATTCAAGTATAAACATTCAAAAGTCGGGCACTTACTATTTAACTGTAACCGATGTGAATGCTTGTTTAGCAAAAGACTCTATTGCCGTTACTATTAAGGGAGTTGCACCGGTAGCTGCTTTCAGTGAAACAACATCTCCAACCTGTCAAAATACAGCTGTCAGTTTTTTGGATAAGTCAAAAGATACCGTTAGTGGAGATTTTATAAAGACCTGGCAATGGGATTTCGGTGACTTAACAAATTCCACAGCCCAGAATCCAATCCATTTATACCAATCTCCCAAAGACACCGGTATATTTAATGTTAACTTATTAATTACATCGAATTCGGGTTGTTACAATACCTTCGGTATACCGGTTCACATCTATCCCAGGCCTCACGTATCGTTTCCAAACAGCACGGTTTGTAATGGATACGATATAAAATTCAGTAGCTCGGATAGCCTGTTTGGATATACCGCGAAAACGTATTATTGGAATTTCGGAACTGGCGCAACGGATTCAAGTAATGTGGCAAATCCGTATCACCGTTTTGTTAATGCAGGGAATTATACGGTTAAAGCTACAATCAGCAATGATCAGGGATGTGTGAGTGATACATTAATCAGGTTAATAACCGTTAATCCTTCACCGGTGGCTGATTTTATGCCTTCCCTTGCTTGTAAAGGACAGCAAGTGTCCTTTAAGGATCAGTCTACGTCTATTTCCGCTATTCAAAACCACAAAATCGTATTTGGAGACAATACCCCACCTTTTACACAAGTTTCGGTCCAAAATCTTACGCATACCTATGCAGATACGGGAACATTTCAATTGATCATTATAGACTCTGCCAATAATGGCTGTGTGGATACATTTAAGACCAATGTAAATGTTCATAGTTTGCCCATAGATACTTTTACGATCATAGGGCCCAAGTTTTGTACAAATGCTGGGATTGGATTTTCATCTCAGGCGTATATATTTCCTCCGGAAAAAATTAATCATTGGAATTGGGTATTCGATGGCAGCCAGATTGTACAAAGTCCCGTAGATTCATTTGTGACACAACAATTTTCAACCAGCGGTTTCCACACCGCTGAACTAATTGCTACCTCTTCCAGTGGCTGCAAGGACACCTCTCAAATACAGTCGTTTAATATAAACACTCTGCCAAATTCCAAATTCTCTGTTTCCCCTTTTTCCGGGTCAGAAAATCCACCTCTGACAGTATACTTTAAACCGGATACGAGTTCACTTGCTTATTCCTGGAGTTTCGGTGATCCGGTCTCCTCTGCTAACAGCAGTAATCTGATGAGCCCGTCTCATTATTATGCAGATACCGGAATGTATACAATAATGCTGACGACTACAAATGCAAGCGGTTGTGTAAGTACTTTTTCCCAGCCTTATGATATCGCTTATGGGAAGTATGATATTTTGCTGGAAAATATATCAGCAGGTATAGATGCAGATGATTTTTTAAATGTTACGGTTACTTTTAGAAATGTTTCCAACAGGACATTGACCAGTGCAGATTTTATCGTTGACATTGAAGGAGACCAGGGATTTAAGGAAGCATGGGACAGCGTTTTAAATTCCGGCGCAAGTACAACCTATGCGCTCAAGACGTCAACCAGATTAAGCACTACTACGGAGCACACCTATGTTTGCATAACCGCCAAAGATCCGGATGGACGTCCGGATGCCAACCCTCTGAATAATGAACTATGTGTTACATTAAATAATAATCAGTTTATTTTACCGAATCCCAGCCCCAATCCCACGACAGGCTATATCACAATACCTTTTATCGTGCCTGCGGATGGCCTTGTTCAAATAACAATTTATGATAAATTGGGACATAAAATGAATGACGCATATCAATATTCTGCCAAGAAGGGGTTCAATAGCCTTGGGTATTACACAACTAATTTAGCTCAGGGGGTTTACACGTATGTGATAACGTATAATAATTCTCAAGCCGTTAAGAAATTCATCCGGCTTGATCCTCAGTAACGTTGTAATTTCTGCTGGTTAATAAATTTTACAATATCGCCTCCCGCACCTTTGTGAAATTCCTGTTCAAAATAATCGTGCTGCGCGTCATAGCGCGCAAACTCCATAAAAAAGGCATTTTTACAGGTAATAGCTTGTCTGCTGACTTTAAAGTATCTAAACTTATTATGTAGTTTCAGGTCGCTTACTCCCAAAACAATTGTCAGTATCAGTTTTTCTTTTCGCTCCTTTTTTTCATGAAAACTTAGCTGGCTGTTGAACGATTTGTACAGGCTATCTAATTTTTTTAAGCCGTCCAAAATGTAATTATTGTAAGTTAATTCATCTTGTTGCTGATTCAGATAGCGGATATATTCTATTGAGTTTAGTCCAAATCTATGAAGGAGAAATTTTCTTGCGCCTGTTTCGCCTACAAAGTTGGCCAGGTTCTCATTGTGCTGCACATTGTCTTTAATAAAAATAGTGGCATGGGTAAGTTCGTGAATGATCAATTCTGCTATATTTCCTTCGTTTTGTAAAAGCATGTTGGAAAGAATAGGATCTTTAAACCAGCCCAATGTCGACCAGCCGCTGGTTGTCCCAAGTTTCGTATCGTATCCATCCATCAAGAGTATAGCCTGCTCCTGTTGAGCTTCTTCTTTCTTAAAAAAACCCTTATAGGGGACAAGGCCAACAACCGGAAATTTCCAGCCCTTTACTTTAAGATCAAAAGGTTCGCAGGCCGTTAAAACCCATATGGCCGGTTTGTTTCGCTGATCATAAACATTCCTGTAATTGGGAGAATTGTTTAGTCCAAGGCTGTCGATGGCGTAACGACGTATTTCCTGTATTAATAAAAGTTTACGTTTTAAAGAATCCGGAAATTGTGCATCTTTCAGACACTCATCGATTGTTCGTGTATTCATTACAATGTGCAATTGACCCTTGCCCATTTTAATGGCATAAATGAGCAATTGGTTATAGAACATCGAAATAGCTATTAATACAACCAGGCAGGTATCGAACAGAAATTTAAATGTAATTTTAACATTCATTAAACATCAAGGTATGTTTTTTTTAATTTCTAAACTACTTGCATTTCTTGTTAACCCTGTTTTCTGGTTAATTATTTTGCTGTTATATGTCTGGCTGGGCCATCAGGAACTGGTAAAAAGAAGAATCATCAAAATAATTGTCGTTTTATTATATGTTTTTTCAAATCCTTTTTTATTTGATGAAGCCATGCGTTTGTGGGAAGTTCCCGCAGTTTCTGTTCAAAGTCTGGGTGTCTATGATGCCGGAATTGTTTTGGGAACTACCTCAAGGTATGATAAACAACTTGACAGGATTCAATTTGTTCAAAGCAGTGACCGTTTATTTCAGGCGATAGAATTGTATAAGAAGGGGAAAATTAAAAAAATTTTATATTCAGGAGGGTCAGGGAGCGTGCTGCATCAGGATGAAAAAGAAGGACCCTGGATCAAACGGTATTTAATGACTCTTGGAATACCTGAGCAAGATATTCTCACGGAGGATAATTCGCGTAATACACATGAAAATGCGCTAATGGCAGAACCAATACTGAATCATATTGCCCCGAATGGAAAATACCTGTTGATTACTTCGGCTTATCACATGAGAAGATCCTTGCGTTGTTTTGAAAAGGCAGGAATTGCGGTCGATCCTTATAGTACTGACAGGATAAGTGGTCCCCGAAAGTTGGAATTAGGCTACCTGCTAATTCCCGAAACCTTCACATTTGCAAGTTGGTATATTCTGAACCACGAACTTATAGGATTCCTGACGTATAAAATAGCCGGGTATATTTAATTAAAAGCGAATAGGGCAGATGCTATTTTACTTTCCCTATTGGCTAATCGCTAATCGCTATTCACGAATTGGCTAATTGAATCAATTGACTTTCAATCATTTTTATTTTCGCTTCCGCGTCCACTTGTTTCTGCCGTTCGATTTGAAGTATTTCAGGTTTGGCGTTCGCTACAAATCGTTCATTCCCCAGTTTAGAATGAACTGATTTTAGAAATCCCTGGTTATAGGCTAATTCTTTTTGGAGGCGATCCGTCTCCGCTTTTAAATCAATCACAGCAGAAAACGGGATAAAACATTCAAATTGCTTAACGACAAATGAAATGCTGTTCTCCAGTTTTTGCCGGCTATAATTAATAGAGCCTATATTGCCCAGTTTTTTTACCAGGCTATCCCAATGCTTGCTTGCGTTTTCACTTTCAACTTTAATCGTCAGTTGAAGAACTTCTTTAGGAGATATATTTTTTTCTTTACGAATGTTTCGGATAGCGGTGATTAATTCACTAATTACCTGGAATTCAATTAAGCGGGAAGTGTTATGACTTACTTTTTTGGGCCAGTCGGCAACAATGATACACGTTTTCTCGTCCCTGACGTTCAGCAAATGCCAGAGTTCTTCTGTGATAAATGGCATAAAGGGATGCAACACTTTCAAAATGTTTTCAAAAAACAGAACCGTTGCAGTATAAGTTGTTTTATCGATTGGCTTGCTTACCCCATCCACAAATTCCGGTTTGATCATTTCCAGGTACCAGGCACAAAAATCATCCCATACCAATTTGTAGGTGCACATCAGCGCTTCACTCATACGGTATTTCGCATAATGATCATTTAAGGTTTCCAGTTGCTCGTTAAAACGGGCATGAAACCACTCAACAGCTGTTTTGCTGGCTTCAGGTTGGGAAAGAGTATTGTCTACATTCCAGCCTTTGATCAGGCGAAAGGCATTCCAGATTTTATTGGAAAAATTCCGGCCTTGTTCACAAAGCGATTCATCAAAAGGAAGATCGTTCCCGGCAGGGGAGGCGAGAAGCATGCCCACCCGCACTCCATCAGCACCGTGCTTTTCAATTAGTTCCAAAGGGTCAGGGGAATTGCCCAGGGACTTGGACATTTTCCTGCCCAGTTTATCCCTGACAATTCCGGTTAAATAAACGTTCGAAAAAGGTTTTTCCCCTCTGTATTCATAACCGGCAATAATCATGCGGGCAACCCAGAAGAAAAGAATCTCCGGCGCAGTAACGAGGTCATTGGTAGGATAATAATAAGTAATGTCAGCGTTGTTGGGATTTCTGAATCCATCAAAAACACTGATCGGCCATAACCAGGAAGAAAACCAGGTATCCAAAACATCCTCGTCCTGTTTCAAATCCTGAACTTTAAACTTTGGACTTTGAACCTTAATTTTTTCAATTGCCTCCTCCTTTGTTTTTGCAACAACACAATTTCCAGCTTCATCATACCAGGCAGGGATGCGCTGGCCCCACCAGAGCTGACGGGAAATGCACCAATCATGTACATTTTCCATCCAATGTTTATAGGTATTGATAAACTTGTCGGGAATTAACCTGATTTCACCATTCAAAACATTTTCCAATGCAGGTCCGGAAAGTTTATCCATTTTCAGAAACCATTGCATGGAAAGCTTAGGCTCAATTACGGCATCGGTTCGTTCACTATAACCCACTTTGTTTTTAATATCTTCCACTTTTACAACCTGGCCCAATTCCTCCAGTTCCTTTGCAATTTTTTTTCGTACAGCAAAGCGATCTTCTCCAACATAGAATTTTGCGGCGGGGCTCATTTTTCCATCGGCCCCGATTGTGTCAATTACTTCCAGCTGATGTTTAAGTCCAAGGTTATAATCGTTGATATCATGAGCTGGTGTAACCTTCAAGGCACCCGTACCATAGTTCCGGTCGATGTAGGAATCAAAGATCACGGGTACGGTACGGTTTACGATAGGTACAATAACTTTTTTTCCCTTTAAATGTTGATAACGCTCATCTTCCGGGTGCACGCATACCGCAGTATCACCCAAAATGGTTTCTGGACGGGTTGTAGCAATGGTGATCCACTCATTTTTTGTCCCTTCAATTTGATACCTTACGTAAAAAAGTCTGGAGTTTACTTCTTTATGAATAACCTCCTCATCCGAAACAGCCGTTAGGCCCTGTGGATCCCAGTTAACCATCCGGACTCCTCTGTAAATATGTCCCTTATTATACAGATCAATAAAAACGTTAATCACAGCTTCGCTCAGTCCTTCGTCCATGGTGAAACTGGTTCGGTCCCAGTCACAGGAAGCCCCAAGTTTTTTAAGCTGTTCAAGAATAATACCTCCGTATTTTTCTTTCCATTCCCAGGCATATTTCAGAAACTCTTCGCGGCTAAGATCAGATTTTTTAATGCCCTTTTCCTTTAGCATGTTAACCACTTTCGCTTCTGTGGCGATAGAAGCATGATCAGTTCCCGGAACCCAGCAGGCATTTTTACCCATCATGCGCGCTCTTCTGATTAATACATCCTGGATTGTATTGTTGAGCATGTGTCCCATGTGGAGAACGCCGGTAACATTGGGAGGAGGTATTACAATCGTATAAGGTTCCCGGTCATCCGGCACGGATTTAAAGAAACCGTGTTTTAACCAGTAGCTGTACCACTTATCTTCGGTACTTTTCGGGTGATAGGTTTTTGCAATTTCCATAAGTCATAATTAAGCAAGAGCGGAAAACGGGACTCGAACCCGCGACTTTCAGCTTGGGAAGCTGACACTCTACCAACTGAGCTATTTCCGCTTAAATTTTAAATTGTAAAACTACTAAAAGGTATATAATTTTTGTTATTTTTGGGCACTTAAAACAGATACTATGAAGTCAGTTTTGTTTTCTCTTGCGGTAATTGTGGTCGGTTTTTCAAAAATAAATGCACAGCAAGCAGCAGCTACTCCTAACCCTAATGCTCCTGAAATTGTTTTTGAGGCAGAGGTACATGATTTTGGCACCTTGAAACAGGGATCGGATTGTTCCACGGAGTTTAGGTTTAAAAACACCGGCAAAGAACCCCTGGTCATCAGCAATGCTCAGGCTTCTTGTGGATGTACGGTCCCGCAACCGCCAAAGGAACCTATTAAGCCAGGAGAATCAAGTGTTATAAAAGTTAAATATGATTCAAACCGGGTAGGACCTTTTGAAAAGACAATAACCGTTACTTCCAACGCAAAAACTCAGCAAAAAGTATTGAGAATAAAAGG
>JABDFG010000037.1:0-676 GCA_013286655.1 Bacteroidota bacterium | reverse complement strand
TGGAATCAACAAAAGTGGCATACCTTTTGAGAGTAAATAAACGATTATAAACCATAAAAAAACACAAAATGAAAAAAGTTATCTTGTCACTGGGGCTTATGTTGAGTATGGCTCTTGTAGGTAAAATGCAGGCACAACCTGGTGTTACACCGGATCCGACAAATCCAAATGCTGCGGATATTGTATTTGAAACCGAGTTAATCGATTATGGAACGATAGAACATAATGCGGATGGTAACCGTGAATTTAAATTCAAAAATACCGGTAAAGAACCTTTAATTATATCTAATTGTACCGGTTCCTGCGGTTGTACCGTTCCAACCTGGCCGAAAGAGCCGATCAAACCAGGCGCTACTTCCGCTATTAAAGTGCATTATGCCACCGATCGTATCGGCGCTTTTGAAAAGACTGTTACCGTGACTTCCAATGCAAAATCAGCAACTAAAGTGTTGAAAATTAAAGGAAACGTAAAACCTGATCCAACACCGGCACCAGGAAGTGTAGCACCTGCAACTACTACGCCTGTTGCTCCAGCGACTCCAAAATAATTAACACAGTTGTAATTTAACCTGGCCTCCGATCCCGTTTATTCGGGATGGAGGTTTTTCTTTTCAAAAAACAGATCATGCCTGAGATTTCAACAAAAGCTTTGTCCATGCCGGCATCTCCAATACGT
>JABDFG010000036.1 GCA_013286655.1 Bacteroidota bacterium | reverse complement strand
TATCTTCACATATGAGCATTAAGTCTATTTTGTTCTTTGGCTAAAATAGCAATGGGTAGATTTAAAAAGGGTTTCGTAAAGCTATATCTTTGTGCGACCTATAAATAGAAGTATGAGGAAAGAATATGTAGTTGTTCTGACGGCTTTTTTGATAAGCTATCTGTGTTTGGCTCAGCAAGACGGAGCAGGAAGTCCGGCTGGAGCAAAGTTTAAAATGCCTAAAATAGGTCATATTTATGGGAAGGTAATTGACGCGAAGACCAAGGAAGTGCTTCCATACACCCCTGTCGCAATTCTTAAAAGAGATAGTATCATCGGTGGGTGTATGAGTAAAGATAATGGGGATTTTAGCCTGGAAAACCTGCCTTTTGGAAAATTCACTATAAAAATTTCGGCATTGGGTTATGAAACTTTTCAGCAGGTGGTTATCATTACTCCTCAGAATGAAGAACAGGATCTGGGGAATATAAAGATTGGTACGGACGCAAAAGTTATGAAGGAAGTGGATGTTTCCGTAAGCAAGAGTGCCAGTGTTATGACGATTGACCGAAAAGTGTTTAATGTGGGGGCAGATATTACGACGCATGGAGGGACTGCCGAGGATGCCATGAAAAACATACCTTCTGTGACGGTAGATGCCAGTGGCAATGCACAGCTTCGCCAACAGGCGGCAACGATTTATATTGATGGGAGGCCGACTACATTAACCCTGGATCAGATACCTGCCGATCAGATTGACCGGATAGAGGTGATCACCAATCCTTCGGCTAAATTTGAGGCCAGCGCTACGGGTGGCATCCTGAATATTGTTATGAAGGAAAATAACAAACCCGGATACAACGGTGTAGTATCCGGCGGGATCGGGACCAATAACAGGTATAACGGGATGGTCGTTTTTAATTACCGGCAAAAACCATTCGGTTTTTCTGTTAATTACAATTATAACACCTCCAATAATCCGGTAACCGGAGTCTATACGGATCGTACTACTTACACGAACTGGATGCCAACCAGTGAGTTTTATACCAAGGACAATCCCACTTATGGGAGAACCTTTCAAAGAGGTTCTGCCACGCTTGATTATTTTATGAATAACCGGAATACCTTAAGTCTTTCTCAGGATGTGGTAATCGGCCAATTTAACACGCCCGATTATCAGACTTTTTTCACAAAAAATTTACTGACGAATACGGATACCACCTCGGGTAACAGAACAGCTCCGACTAACAGCCAATTTCAAAATTATACGACCAAATTGCATTACCGGAAAACCTTTCCTAAGAAAGGAGAGGAATTGACAGCAGATGTTAATTTCAATACATCTACTGCCGGTAGTCCCGGACAGACTACTACGGATACTTATTATGGGGACGGATATACAAGCGGAGTACCTGTTCCTCCGTATTCCATTGCTAATCCTCAATATCAAACCACTCAGGGTGCCAGCACCAGCCAGATTTACACAGAACAGCTGGATTTTGTTAATCCGATTAATGACAGTACCAAGCTCGAACTTGGACTGCGTTCCAATTACAAACCAAGTAATCAGTCCTTAAGTGTATATGATAATTATAATAATGAAGCACTTGGTTTGCCAGTTTCCCAGCAAATTATAGACCCTGCTCTTTCCAGTTATTATAAAATTCAGGATCTGGTTAATGCCGCGTATGTTAACTATACGGCCAAATTTAAAGGATGGAATTATGCACTTGGTCTGCGTTTTGAAGATTCTTATTACAAAAGCATCATTACCAACAAGAATGATTCTTCTTTCACCTACAGCTATCCAAGCAGTATTAATAATCTTATGAATTCCTTGTTTCCGAGTTTGTTTCTGACAAAAAAAATAAATTCAACTACGGAGTTCCAGTTCAATATCTCCCGTAAAATCAACCGGCCCAATTTCAGGCAGCTGATGCCCTTTATTATGGCCAGTGATGCGAAAGATTATAGTATTGGAAACCCTAATCTTACACCTGAATTTATTACCAATGCCGAACTTAATCTTAATAAGACCTATGACAAGGGTAATTTGTTTCTGACAATTTTTGTCCGAAATTCAGAAAACACCCTTACTACCTGGACTTCCCCTTTACCTTCGGATCCATCTATTCTGGAAACGACAACAATCAATGGTAATTACAGCAATACCATCGGTATGGACAATACCTTCAAATATTCTTTTTTTAAGGGCTTTGAAACAACGTTTAATGTGAACCTGTTTTATACCAAGATTTCCGCTACTTATCGGGATTCCACCAGCACCAATCAGGGGTTTTATGGTATCGCAAAGCTTCTCCTGGTGGACCATTTGCCCCAGAATTTTTCAGTACAGCTTTCCGGTAGTTATGAATCTCCAAAACCAACTCCTCAGGGATACGCGCTTCCAATTTACTTCGCGGATTGCGGAATAAGTAAAGAGGTTAAAAAATTTATTACAATCACCGGCAGTGTCAGTGATATTTTTAATACGAAAATCCGGGGAACTTATATCAGCAATATTTATACGGAGAACGGAATATTTGATAATAACCTGGTTCGTATGTCCGGCAGCAATGGAGATGGATATACTCAACAACAGGTTACCCGGCGCGAAACAATGTATGTTAAACTCACCGTTAGTATAAAGTTCGGAAGGGCAGATGCCTCTCTTTTCCGGAAGAAAAAACAAACGCAGAATCAGAATCCGGATGATCAGGATTCGTCACCGTTTTAATAGAGCGAATAGCCAATAGCGAATAGGGAAAGAATACATAAAATCACACCCCCTATTGGCTATTCGCTATTGGCTAATTATTTCTTCTTAATCCCCCTCACTGCTTCAGCTGTCCAGGGGTCTTCCGGCCAGGAATGTTTTGGATAGCGTGTGCGTAATTCCTTGCGGACTTCTGCATAGGTTGTTTCCCAGAAACTTTGAAGATCCTGTGTTACCTGAACGGGGCGGCGTGCAGGGGATAGCAAGTGAAGAATTACTTTTGTTCTTCCCTCGTTAATCGCAGGGGTTTTCAGCAGACCGAAGACTTCCTGAAGGCGCACGGGCATTTCGGGAGGGCTTCCGTCCGTAAAATAAATCAGGTTTATCAGGGAGCCGCTTGGTACTTTCAGGTAAACAGGAGCCAGGTGGTTGAGCGTGCGGCCTAAATCATAGGATAAAAGACTTTGTAGGATGATATTCATATCCAACCGTTTCAATTCTTCCCGCTTGGTTACATTTGTCAGATAAGGGGCTAACCAGTTTTCCAAAGTATTCAATAAGTTCTTGTCACTTACTTCCGGCCATTCTTCTGTTGTTCTCCAGCTACGCAGGCTCATGACGCGTTTCTGCCAATTAGTAATGTCTTCTGACCAATTCAGGGTATTGCTCAATCCTTCTGCACGGATTGCTTCACAAAGCAACTGGATCCGTTGTTGGTCCGGAATTTTTTTCAATGGGGTGTTTTCCAGGGTAATGTTTCCGATGTGTGTTTCTATAAGGCCAATGATCATGCCCCTTTGCGCGTCCCAACGAATGACTTCTTTTAATTCTGCCAGATGTACTATGTCCTCCGGATTAAGCGAAGCGGCCAGAAATATTTTTCCTTCCTTATTTCCCGCGTCGAGATGAGCCACTGACAGCCATTCCTTGTGAAGCAGGGGATCTTTTTCCGAAAGCTTAACAATACGTCCATTTGCTAAACGATAGCGTATATTGTTTTTGCTGAGTTGTTTCGCAATACGTTCAGGATAGACGGCAACAAGCAATTGGCCTACTTCATCTTCCAGAGGGACGCTATTATCCATGTTAATCTTAAACAGTTTTCTCCAGGATAGCGCTAAGCGTTCGATGCGTTCAAGCGAATGTTTGTCTGCATTCACTTGTTCTTTGTTTCTCCATTTTCGCAAAATTTCTATTCTCAGGCTCAGATCGGCTCCCGCCTCTTTTTGCAGTGGATCTTGTTCCTCCAGCAATGCTGCAAGGTCTGTCGCTAAAGAAAGGAGTCCTGATTTACTGTTTTTTACGTCTGCCGACTTTGCTTCCAGTAACATGTGTGCAATGCGGGGATGTGTTGGTAAATGAAGCATTTCCTTTCCGCGTTCAGTAATTCTATGATTGTAAAGTGCTCCAAGCTGGTGAAGCAATTCACTCGCCTGCTTCACTGCAGCTATTGGTGGTAGTGTGATCCATGTTAATTCAGCTGGATCTTTTACTCCCCATTGAGTCAATTCAAGCAGCATGGGAGCGAGGTCTGCATCCAGGATTTCAGGATTGCGATGCGCTTTTAAATGAATATGTGTGTGTTCGTTCCATAGCCTGTAACAGATTCCGGGTCCTAACCTGCCTGCGCGTCCTGCGCGTTGATCGGCAGTGTCTTTTGTTACCTTCACCGTTTGTAGCTGAGTCAGACCCGTCTGAAGATCAAATTTTGGGACGCGGGAATAGCCGCTATCAATTACAATTTTTACTCCTTCAATCGTGAGTGAAGTTTCTGCAATCGAAGTGGAAAGTATTATTTTTTTTCTCCCGCTTGGGTCGGGTAGTATCGCCAGTTGCTGCTGGCGATGGGGAAGGTTCCCATACAAACAATGTACCGTTGCTCCAAGATGCTCTTCTTCGAGTAAGGAGGCTGTACGGTGGATTTCGCCGGCGCCGGGTAAAAAGGCCAGGATATCGCCTTCGTGATCGTGGATTGCTTTGCGGAGAATACGTACCATACTGTGTTGGATATATGCATCCGGAGGAGGATTTAAGTAATTTACAGTAACCGGAAATTGCCGCCCTTCGCAATTCACTATGGGAGCATTCCGGAGCAAAGAAGAAAGTTTGTTTCCATCGAGCGTAGCTGACATAATGAGGATCCGAAGGTCATTCCGAAGTACCTGCTGGGCCTGGTAACAAAGTGCGAATGCAAGATCCGCATGCAGATTACGCTCGTGAAATTCATCGAAAATGACCAGGCCGATTTTTTCCAAAGAATTGTCCGCCTGCAGCATGCGTGTTAGTATGCCCTCTGTTACGACTTCAATTCGGGTAGCCGAGCTTATTTTATTATCGAAACGTACACGATAACCGACTGTTTTTCCAATCTCCTCCTCCAATAAGGAAGCCATGCGCATGGCCACGGAACGAGCTGCCAATCGGCGAGGTTCCAGCATCAGAATTTTTTTGTCGTTCAACCATTGCTCCGTTATTAGTTGAATGGGCAAGACAGTTGATTTGCCGGCACCGGGAGGAGCCTGCAGAATAACAAGGTTGTTACTCAAAAATTTTTTTTTGACTTCGGGTAATACCGTTAATATGGGTAAGAGAGAAGACATGTCGAAATCACATTAATTTCACCCGGTATTTCGATGCCATTTTTTCTAATTGATCTTTAGGAATTGCGTGAATATTATTGCCGCCATGCCTGTTTTCAACTGTGATAACAAAAATCCGGTAATTGTACCTGGCACAAAGAATAAAATAGGGCTCCATTTCCCATTCCAGCGTAAAGGTATTATCCACCAGAATTTTTTCACATTCCTGCTCCATTTTTTCTTTCGTTCGCACCTCACATTGTTTGTAGGCGAGGTGATTTTTTTGGAATTCGAAATTGTACTCGCCGGTGAGCGGATGCGTAAAATAGCTATCTATCGATAATACGGGATATTTGCCATTTTCACTTAGTAAATGAGCAAGGGTGGATTTTCCACTTCCGGGAAGACCTCGCAGCAATAGGAGTGAGTGTGAGTCCTGGAAGCCTTCCGGCATGATTTTTTAATTGAGTCTGATACCCCCGTTTTCAATCGTAATTAACTTAGCCTTGTATAAAGCTCCAATCGCTTTTTTATAGGTCTTTTTACTAATGCTAAACATGCTGTAAATATCGGCGGCTGAGCTTTTATCACTTAAAGGAATAAAGCTGTTTTGCTCTTTCAATTTATTTAGAATTTGAGTTGAAAGAGGGTCCACTTTTTCATAGCCAGGCTTATGGAGAATAAGGTCTATTTTATTGTCAGTCCTTATTTTCCGTATGTAACCCCTGATCTTCTGGCCATTTTCCAATGGCTGAAAAATTTCATTTTTGTAAAGTATGCCCGAATGTGTTTTGTTGATCATGGCTTTATAGCCAAGATCGGTCTGATCAAAAATGACCAGATCAACTTCCTGGTTTTCTTCAAAATCAGGCGGATGACGGTTCAGGAGTTTTTCCGGTTTTGCAGAGGCTACGACCCGGTTGGTTTCTCCATCCAGGTAAACAAAAACGAAATAGGTTTTGCCTACTTCCAGTTTTTGTTTTTGTTCACGAAAAGGGACCAGCAGGTCTTTGGGAAGACCCCAATCCAGGAAAGCACCGACTGCATTGACTCCCACAACTTTCAGAAAAGCAAAATCGCCCACCATTGCATAGGGTGTTTCGGTAGTGGCAATCAGCCGGTCTTCAGAATCCAGGTAAATAAAGACCTCCAGTTCATCATTGGGCTTCGTTCCCCTTGGAACATATCTTCTTGGCATCAGTATTTCCCCCAAAGGAGTCCCATCGAAGTAAACTCCGAAATCAACTTCCTTTACAACACGTAGCGTATTTAGTTTTCCTATCTGGACCATAATTTAATTAGCCAATTAGCGGATTCGTCAATTAGCGGATTCGTGAATTCGTCAATTAGCCGATTTGTGAAGTAGCCCCCCCATTTGCTAATTGGTTAATTCACGAATTGGCTAATTAATTCATACAAACTTATCTCCCTTACTCACTTTGACATCGTTAACAAATACACGGATGTTTTGTTCGTCTTCTTTCCGGCAAACAAGTAGTATATCGTCAGATTCTGCCACAATATAACCATCCAAGCCCTGGAGCAGAACCAATTTGTTTTTTGGGACATTTACAATGCAATTTTGTGTATCGTATAACATGACATGCCTTCCAACTACTGCATTCTTGTGGGTGTCCTGGCTTATATGCTCGTAAAGAGAACTCCATGTCCCAAGATCAGACCAGCCAAAATCAGAAACACGGACATATACATTGGATGCTTTTTCCATCACCGCATAATCAATAGAGATGTTTTTGCAATCTGTATAAGCCTGTTTGATGAAAGCATTTTCAGTCTCGGTGAAATAGCTTGTTTTCCCTTCTATAAATGATGCGGCAATTTCAGGTGAATGTTTTTCGAAAGCAGCTATTATGCTTTTAACGCTCCAGATAAATATCCCTGAATTCCACAGAAAATCGCCGCTCTGGAGTAATGATTTCGCCATTTCCAGGTCCGGTTTCTCTGTAAACGTTTTTACTTTTTTAATGTGCTGATCCACTTCTTTGGTTTCCGGATCTTTGAATTGTATATAGCCATAACCTGTATCAGGTCTTGTGGGAGTTATTCCCAATGTCATCAGACAATCTTCTTTAGCTGCTTTTTTATAACAGGAATGAATGGCATCAGTAAAAGCATTGGAATCCAGGATCAAATGATCCGAGGGAGCTACAACGGTTATGGCGTCCGGATTTTTTTTCGCTATTTTATAGCTGGCGTAAGCAATGCAGGGTGCCGTATTTTTGCGTGCCGGCTCTAATAAAATATTTTCCGGGGTAAGGTCTTTTAATTGTTCGTTGACAAGCGCTTTGTAATCGGAATTTGTAACGATAAAAATATTTTCTTTAGGGCAAATGCGAAGAAAACGCTCATACGTTTGCTGCAGAAGCGTTTTTCCAGTCCCTAATACATCCAGAAATTGTTTGGGACAATTTGTCCGGCTCATGGGCCAGAATCTGCTGCCCACACCACCTGCCATAATTACGCAATAGTGATTATTCATAAAAAGGTTTTATTCGCTTGTTTTATTTTTTTAATTTTTGAAGAGCCTTTCTCAGATTTTCAATGATGATTTCAATGTCTTCCATTTTACAGGTGCCTACCGATAGACGGTACCAGGAGGAATCATCAGAGGACCCAAAGGCGTAAAATGGAACCAGGGCAACTTTGGCTTCATCCAGAATGTACTTTGTTATATCTTTTGTTTTAACCAAACTGGTTCCGTTTTCTGTTTTTTGTCCATGCAATGAAAACTGAACGGTTAAATAAAGAGCTGCCTGAGGTGAAATGGCATTCACCTGAAAGCCCTCATTTTTTAAATTTTGAAAACCATGATAGAAACCAAGTAAGCGATCGTTTAATTGCTGGCGCATCTTGGTTAAGAAAGTGTCATAATGTGTCAGGTTACTGAGGTATTTTCCGGTAGCTACTTGTTCCGCTTTCGGCGCCCATGCGCCTATGTGCGTCAGTATGGATTTCATTTTGTTGATGATCTTTTGGGGTCCCATTGACCATCCTACTCTCACACCAGTGGCGGCGAGGGATTTTGAAATTCCATCAACGTAAATGGTAAATTCTTTCATTTCCGGTCGCAGGCTGACCGGATCATAATGATGGGTTGTTCCGTAAGTAAGGGCCCAATAAATCTGATCATACATCAGGTACAGCGGTTTTTCATTTGCCTCTCTGCGTTCATTTTCCGCTATGACCATGTCGCAAATAGCTGTAAGCGCCGCTTTTGTAAATACGGTGCCGGTAGGATTGAGCGGGGAGCATAAGGAAATTAAAGTAGCTTTTTGTATGTGGGGCTTTATTTCTTCTGCAACAGGCATGAAATTATTTTCCGGTTTGGTTTCGACCAAAATAGCATTGGCGCCATTCAGATAAGTATAATGATTGTTGTTCCAGGAAGGGACCGGGAAAATAACAGTATCGCCGGGATCAACCAATGCTCTGAAAATGGTGTAAATAATGGGACGTGCACCTCCCGCTATCAGTATCTGATCAGGTTCATAATCCAGCCCGCCTCTCGTCTTCAGTAAATTTGATACGGCCTGACGAAGTTCCGGCATACCATCCGCTGCCGGATAATTTGTTTCATCCGCCTCGTATGCTGCTATGATAGCCTTCTTTAATTCGTCTGGTATTGGGAAAACTTTTGAATTAAAATCACCAATCGTGAGATTGTAAACCTTTTCACCATTTTTGATCTTTTCATTTACTTCTCCTGCAATTTTAATGATCTCGGACCCGATAATGTTATCCGCCAATTTAGATACCTTCCGATTTTTCCTGTTTTCCAATTTGATTGTGTCCATGCGCTAATTTAATAAATATATTCAGGTTAAACCTTATAAACCTCAGCAAGAGGGCTAAATAAATACTGGCGTCGGGTCTGTAATTCTCTGCACAAAAACCGGGTTCTCCGTTTTTCACCTTTTATGAAATGACGATTATTGGCGGTTCTAAAAACCGTATTTGATTCCAGTTGTTCCAGTAGCAGGATATCGGGCTTGTCGTCATGTTTTTTAAGTATACGCAGTAAATTCTGATCGGAACAACTGGATGCGGCCGGGTTTTGCATATATCGGGACAGGGCATTCATGACGTCCAGCGGGAAAATTTCTGACGTCATGTAAGGACGCATGAGCATTTTAAATTCCTGTTTCCACTCTTGTCCATGAGGCTTAACCGTATTTTTATGTTTATTCCAATTGGTTAAATGCGCTATTTCATGAATCAGCGTAATCAGAAAAGAATATTTATTTAAGTCACGATTAACGCTGATCTGATGATTTAATTCTTTTAGAGGTGGTCTGTAATCACCATATTTTGTAATACGTCCACGTTTAATTTTTAGCTTAAAATCGAATTGTACGATTCCTTCTGCAATGGAATGAACCGCCTGAGCGGGTATGTACTTTTGAAGAATGGCTTTATTTCGTTCAAGCTGACTCATTTTGAAAACTCCCAAATCCTAATTATTCACATCGTTTATTTTAATTGAGTTTATGAATGCTCCGCATTTATTCACATTCGGATCGTTTATTTTAATTGAGTTTATGAATGCTCCGCATTTATTCACATTCGGATCGTTTATTTTAATTGAGTTTATGAATGCTCCGCATTTATCCACATCATTTTTTTATTTTTCTTTGGTGCTCATGAATCCGCCATTGGCGGATTTCCCTAATCCTAAATCTTAAATAACGTATAAACAATAAAACTGGCTCCATAGGCCATACAGCCCATGTACACGAATTGCACAACCGGCCATTTCCAGCTTTTGGTTTCGCGTTTAACTACTGCCAGGGTACTCATGCACTGCATGGCAAAAGCAAAAAATATCATGAGCGAAAGTCCGGTCGCTTTTGAATAAACAGGATTGCCGGTTACGGGATTTTTTTCGGCCATCATTTTCTCACGGATGGATTGCGTGTTTTTTGTGTCGCCTACGCTGTATATGGTAGCCATTGTTCCGACAAAAACTTCCCGTGCGGCGAATGAAGTAATAAGCGCTATGCCAATTTTCCAGTCAAAACCTAAAGGAGCAATCGCCGGCTCAATTGCTTTGCCAAGTATACCGGCATAGGAAGCTTTCAGCTTTTCAGCTGCGACGTTCGTAGGATGGTTGGTTGCCAAATCCTGTTCATGCTGTTTTTCTATTTTTTCAAATTTACCCGAAGGGGCGTGAGAGGATAGTACCCATAGAATAATGGAGACCGCGATGATGACTTTTCCGGCATCCAGCAGAAAGATTTTTACTTTTTCATAGATGGTGTACAAAACATTATTCCAGCGTGGGGATCTGTAAACCGGAAGTTCCATAATAAAGTAACTTTTTTCTCTGTTCTTAATGATGAATTTCATTGTCAATGCTGCAGCTAAAGCGGCAAGAAAGCCGATAAGGTACATGGACAAGAGGACAAGTCCTTCTATATTGAAAAATCCCATGCTTTTCCCATTTGGAAAAATTAAACTGATCAACAGGGTATATACGGGTAGTCTGGCAGAACAGCTCATGAGTGGGGTAATCAATATTGTCACCAGGCGTTCTTTCCAATTGCTAATGGTACGGGCACTCATGATTGCAGGAACGGCGCAGGCGACTCCACTTATTAATGGTATTACGGATCGTCCGTTCAGTCCGAATTTGCGCATAACCCTGTCCATGATAAAGCTGACACGTGCCATGTATCCGGTATCTTCCAATATACCTATGAATCCAAACAACAATGCTATCTGGGGAACGAATACTACAACCCCGCTAAGTCCTGCAAGTACTCCATTGATAAGTAATTCAGTAAGTTCACCTTTGGGTAAATAGAGACGGCCCCATTCAGAAAAATGGAGGAACATTTCTTCTATCCACTTCATAGGGAAAGAGGCGATGTAAAAAATGCTTTGAAAAATGAAAAATAAAACGACGAGGAAAATAACGAAGCCCCAGATCCGATGAGTTAAAATTTTATCCAGGCGTTGCGTTATCGTTGGTTTGTCGTTGTTATCATTCTGCTGAATAATGTCGTTCACAAGAACAGAAATGGAATTATACCGCTCAATGCTTTCCGCTGCAGGATTTGTGTCCGGAGAAACAAACTTTTTGCTGGATGGTATGACCTGAGAAGCCATTGTTTTTTTCAGAGAATCGATTCCGATCTGTTTTCGTGCACTTACAGGGATGACCGGTATGCCAAGCCGTTCCGACAACAGGTCGATTTTTGCCTTTGTATTCAGACTTCCTGCCTGGTCTATCATGTTTAATGCAATGATGACAGGCAGTTCAAGTTCAATCAGTTGGGTAACCAGAAACAGGTGGCGTTTCAGGTTGGTGGCATCCACCACCACGACAATTTTATCCGGGTAATCGGGATTATTTTTATTTTTTAATATTTCACAGGCAACTTCTTCATCAATTGATTTAGGTTGAAGACTATAGGTGCCGGGCAAATCAATAATAAATGCAGGTATCGTTTGTCCCCCTTCATTTGACAGCTTAGTTGTTCCTGTTTTTTTGTCTACGGTAACACCCGGGAAGTTTCCGGTCTTTTGGTTAAGACCTGTCAATACATTGAAAAGCGTTGATTTGCCGCTGTTGGGATTACCAACTAATGCTATTTTAAGAATTGGATTCAATCTTCCGGTAAAGGTTTTACTAAGACAGTGGATGCCTCTTTCTTCCGCAAACTTAGTAAATAACCTGAAACAGAAATAGCTATAGGGTCCCCCAGGGGGGCAATGTGTTTTATTTTAACAATTTCACCCGGAGCGCAGCCCATTTCGAGTAGTTTTAAGGACATTTCCTGATCTGTAAATGAATCAATAATGGCTTTCTCTCCCAATTTCATGTTGGCCAAAGTGAAATTTATTTTCTTCTTCATCTACCTGCTAAAGGTATCGATTGTACGAGGGATCCGCTATACCTTAAATCGGGTATTCCGGTGAGATTTACAGGTGAGGACAATCACATTTACTGGGTGTTTTCCTGTGTTTAACGTGATCCGGAGCACGGCAGGCAATTAAAAAAGGAAGAACTGACAGAATGGCCAGGGCTAACAGGGGTTTTATGTTTTTTCTGAAGTTCACTAAACTGAGTCATCTCTAAGTTAACAAATTATTAGTTATTTTTGCTTGTAATCAAGCAAATAGAGCTGTTCGGCCACATGAATTTACTGTTTCATCTCGGAAAATATTTCATACTGATCAAACGTGTTTTCCGTAAACCCGAAAAGTATTCCATTTACCGCAGACAGCTTTTAATTGAGATAAACTCTTTGGGGATAGGTTCATTGGGGATCGTTTCGATTATTTCGGTATTTATGGGGGCTGTGATCACCATTCAATCCTCCTTCAATTTTACGAGTGCCTGGATACCCATTTATGCCGTTGGTCTGGCAACCCGGCAGGGAATTATCCTGGAGTTCGCCCCGACCATTATCAGTCTTATTTTAGCGGGCAAAGTGGGTTCTAATATAGCCTCTGAAATTGGAACCATGCGTGTTACGGAACAAATCGATGCCCTGGAGGTGATGGGCATAAATCCTGCGGGATACCTGATCATGCCGAAAATAATAGCATCCATGATAATCAATCCTTTTTTGATTACCATCAGTATGTTCCTCGGCATTTTTGGAGGCTGGCTGTTCGGAATAATAACGGGAGTAGTGTCCTCCTATGAATATATTTATGGCATTCAATACCAATTCAGACCTTTTAGTGTATACTATGCGCTGATCAAAACAATTGTGTTTGCTTTTATCATTACCTCCGTGTCGGCTTACCATGGTTATTATACAAATGGAGGGGCACTTGAAGTGGGCAGATCAAGTACCAAGGCGGTGGTATACAGCAATATTTTGATTCTTGTGTTCAACTTTCTCCTGACCCAATTATTAATGGCATGATTGAATTAAGGCATATCTCAAAGTCATTCGCCAGCCGAAAAGTACTGAACGATATCTCTTTGGGTTTTGAACAGGGTAAATGTAACCTGATTATTGGTGAAAGTGGGTCCGGCAAAACGGTGCTTGCCAAATGTATGGTGGGGTTGCTTAAAGTGGATACCGGTGAGGTATTGTATGATCAGCGGAATTTCACCCGGATGAACTTTTTTGAAAAGAAAATAATCCGACAGGAAATGGGTGTGCTTTTCCAGGGTGGGGCATTATTTGATTCTATGACAGTAGAAGAAAATATCATTTTCCCGTTATCGATGTTTACGGAAAAAACAGTTGAAGAAAAAGTAGATCGTGCCCAGTTTTGTCTTCAACGGGTCAACCTGACCAACGCTTCCAAACTATATCCTTCGGAATTGAGTGGTGGTATGAAAAAACGTGTGGCCATTGCCCGGGCGATCGCTGTTTCACCGAGGTACCTGATCTGCGATGAACCCAATTCCGGCCTTGACCCGATCACGTCCATTGTAATCGATGAGTTGATCAAAGAAATTACCTACGAGTATAATATCACCACGATTGTTATTACGCATGATATGAATTCCGTGCTTGAAATCGGTGATAATATTGCTTTTTTGTATAAGGGTGATATTTTATGGAAGGGCAATAAAGAACAAATTTTGCATGCCGGTAAAAAGGAACTGGTCGATTTTGTATATGCTACAAAATTTTTAAGGGAATTCAGGAAGAGGGTGATTGAGTAATTTCTAATTCAGCGAATAGGCAATAGCGAATAGCCAATAGGGAAATCCGCCAATAGCGGATTCATGAGCACTGAAGAAAAATAAAAAATGATGCGAATAAATACTGAGCGAAGCGAAGTATTTATGAACTCTGATAAATAAGATAGATAAGGTGAGTAATAGCGAATAGTAGTGAGTTTCCCTATTCCCTATTCCCTATTGGCTATTCGCTATTCCCTAATTTAGGGATTTACATCGGTCTCAATCCACCAACGCTTTTTGGCTGTTTGAACCCAACCAGCAATGCGACACATCCTCTGATGGATTTATCGGTTAAGGGAACACTTATTTCTACCGTTAATTCCTGAGAGGAACCTACGTTAAAATCCCAACTTGTTGTATTGTCGTCGTTGCTGTTATATACCTCATTATTATCCTCATCCAATACCCGGAAAGATACTTTTCCCAGAACAGGATCTGCTGCCAGGGCGAGGCGGTAGGTCAAGCCGGTATAACAGGTCAATTTAAAATCAACTACTCCTCCTTCCGGAAGAGAAGCACTGTTCAATTGACCGTTGTGAGTGAATGGAGCCAGGCGGGCCATATTTTTTTTTACAAGGCCTTTGCATTGTGCGGAAGCAGTAAGTGTGATTATACTTAGCAGAAATAAAAGACTAACAGTTTTCTTAACGGTATTCATAGCTGTAATAAATTGAAATAGTTTACTTAATAATTTTGTTCCTGATCGATCCTACTTTTTCCGAAATAGCTTTTAGCTGTTCGGGTGTCATTTCGATGTGTTTGCTTACGCCAATAGTAGGCGTCCGGTCATTCCCAACAGGTTTTGAGGTGGTTCCCTTTTTAACTTCAAGGGCATCAAATAATAGTTTGATTTCCTTCAGGTCTCCTAAGACAGGGCTAAGGCCTTTTTCTGAGCCGAAACTTTCTACCAGTCCGATCAGGTTGTTAATGGAATTTTTTTGTTCAGCAACGCGTTGTATAATCTCTCCATTTTTAGTTTTGTTGGCAATGGTAGTCGCTATGTATAAGCCTTCTATCCATCCTCCTACTGCTACCAGTGCTGATGCGGCCGGACGTTCATTTTCCTTAAAATAAGCATCGGCCTCCAGGCTGGCTTCCGCAATAATAGCCATCAGGGAATCCCTGTTTTGCATATTGGCTTTTACCCGCTGAAATGTATTTTCTCCAAAAGCATTATTGATGCCAAGAGCCGTGGCCAATGTATTGGCGCATTTAAAATAATCCGCCGATTCCTGGGTTTGCTCAAAAATATTGGCGTAAACAAGATCCGTCCCATATACTCCCAGGTTCAATGACTTACTCTCATTAGAGGTATATTTGGAAACATTCGCAGTTGGATTAAGTGTTGAAAGATCAAAGGTAGCTCCGGATAATTTCATCAAGGCTGCGGCCTCTACCGGTGAGGGCAATGTGTATAGAATTTGCTGGGCCTTCATCAATTCTTTGGAATTGGCAGAAGAGGAGGTTGTGTCAATCGCGGCAGCCTCATTTTTATTCGTATCCGACCCACAGGAGGTCAATATAACGGCAATAATTAAAATGACAATGCTTTTATTTACCATGGTCTTTTCAGGTTGAGCCAACAAACCTACGTGATTTTTCACAAAATTACACACAAAGCATCAAAAATCTTGAAGGCGTTGGGCGATATTCCATCGGAAAGCTACTGATACGATATTGTCAGAACTGCCATAGGAGGTTAATTGGCTGCTCTCCTGCCTTATAATTGCCGTCAAATCTATGAACATATTGTGTGTCAATTGATAAGAAGTCGTAAAACTGAAATACAAAATCGTCGTTCGGACGCCTTGAGTGATGTAATTTCCATAATCCTGAACACGTGTGGTATTCGATAGCATAATATTACTGCCCCAATTCTGAGGTGGGTTTCCGGAAGGGGGATCAAGCCCTATAATCGTATATAACAATTTGCCTGTGAATGAAAATCTGTAAAAAGGCTGGTATCTGAGTATTCCTATATATTCATAAAAATTAGCTCCATTGGGATCGGCCAGTGCTTGGCCATAGTTTGAATAGTTCGCATAATAGGAGTAATTGGTTGTTTTTGAAAATGAATAAGTGGAGTAGGTGTAAGGCGGAACTATGTCGGCTTCTAATTGTAAATCCAGGTTAGAAATACCAAAAATATCGATGTATTTCAGACCCAGTTGCCCGGCTTGTTTGTTCCCCCACCATCCTGTTCCCGCACGCAGTTGGGAAATGTTAAATTCATCTAAAAGCACTGTTCCATAGAGTGAAAAATGCTGCAGGAAATTCCATTTCCAGTTGATTCCTATATGATCTTTGTCCGGAGCGCCGAGTCCATTTTCAACTGCATTGTAAAAGATGACGGGGTTTAAATAATTAAGATCGAACCCCCTGTTATGCAGGGAATCTGTATTCCCAAAAGTTACCGATTCAAACAAACCAATACTGAATTTTTTTGTAAGTTTTAAATTTAAATAGTGAAGGGCCATGTATTTACGGGGATAAAAAACATCTCCAGGTGTTCCTCCCGGACTTCCCGATGGATCTGCTGTCATTTCTGCAAAAATATTAAGGTATTCCAGTTTGCCTATTTTAGTGTCTATCTTCCAGAACAGGTAGTTGCTGGAGTTGTCAGACAACATCAATGAACGGTAGCCATCACCAATGAAATTTTTATCCTGGCCAAATTGTGTACTGATATGTTTGGTAATTTTAAAGTCGACATAACCGTTAGCTGTGTAAAAATCATACCCGTTCGTTTTAAAACTTTTCCAAAAGCCCTCTCCCGGAATCACACCTGTTGCGGCTATCCTGGTGTCCACATATTGCGGGAAAGCGGCCTGATTGTCTGTAAGAAAGGTGTAAAAGCCGATTCTTTCATCAACCATGCCCCTGAGTTCAAACCCTCTTGTGTTTAAATAAGTAGTTTGCGAATTATCACGTCCGTAGGAAAAAGAGGCTACCGGATTTATCTGTAACAGGAAGTCCTTATTATTGATTGCATAGAAGGCATTTCTTTTTCGATAGATCTCCCCCCATAATGGTTTTTTACTATTGCCTGAATCTTTTTCCGTGCTCCATTCCCAATTGTCATTCTGAAGGTAGTGTAAGTTCTGTTTATCAACTCTGGAAAAGCGAATCAAGCTGTCTTTGGAAAGCGCATCGGATAAGGAGGCAATGTCCTTTCTTAAAAAAGGTTTTACCGAAGTGGCTATGTTTCCCGAATATCCCTTGATATCGAGCCGGTCAATTAAATTGTAATAATCGCTGTTTAAGGGTGCGTAAACGCTTTGAGATTTAAGTGAAATGAAAGGAATGAGTAGTGAAAAAAACAGATACTTTTTCATCCGTTGCTGCGATTCTTTACTTTTTTTATTAAAAAGGGAATTTGCAGCAGCCCAATCGCTACGAATCCCACAATAATAAAAGCATAGGAAGGATCCAGGTTGCGGGTTAAAATGGCTGTCGTAATAACCAATATGTTGTAAATGTAAAGAGTGATGGCTGTTCCCCTGTGGGTCAATCCGATGTCAATCAAACGGTGATGAATGTGATTGCGATCAGCGGAAAATGGAGAAAGACCCCGGATTGTCCGGTAAATGAATATTCTCAGCGTATCAATCAGCGGATAGCACAATACTGCCATTACAAAAATGGGTTTGGATATGTTACTGACCATTTCCGATAAACCATTTACATTAAAATCGATGAGCGAATCGGGAACCTTGTATTCAATAACACGAACAGCCAGGACACAAATGATTAAGCCAATGGGCAATGATCCGGAATCGCCCATGAAAATTTTTGCCGGGGAAAAATTAAAAACCAGGAAGCCCACCAATGAGCCCGAGAGTGAAAATGCGAGGGCGGACATAGCCGGTTCACCCACCATATAGAACCATGTTCCAAAGGCCAATCCACAGATAGTGCCGATACCAGCCGCCAGGCCGTCGACCCCGTCTATGAGGTTAAACGCATTTACGACTACGATATAAGTAAAAAGGGAAAGAAATATTTGCCCCCATTCAGGAAGTTCCCGTAAACCAAAAAGTCCATGAAAACCGGTGATCTTTATATCTGCCATTAAAACCAGTACAAGGCCGACAATTACGTGAGCCACTAATTTCTTCATGGGTGCAGTACCGATAATATCATCTTTTACTCCTACAAAAAACAGGATTAATATCGTTGCCACCAAAAATTTGAAATCACTTACTGCCCGTGTTTGCTGCGATGGTATATGAATGTCGTCGAAAGGAAACCATAACGCGAAAGCGAAGAGGGTGGCGGCGAAGATGATAATTCCACCGATTGTCGGGATCAGTCGCTTGTGAATCTTACGGTCTTCTTTCGGCTCATCGAAAAGACGTTTTAAAATGGCCACCCGAAGAAGGGCCGGGGTGGAAAGTAACACCACAAAAAAAGAAGTCGTGAATATGAGCAGGTAAATCCCCATTGGATTAGGCTAAAGTAATAAAAAGCCGTTCATGTCTTTGCAGATTTAGTTGAAAGATTGTTTCCAACTGAAAGAAGAATGTATAACAAAATAATAAGCGGAATAGCTATAAATTGGAGAAGGACAAGCAAGGAGATACTTAATCCGATGAAAACGTAGCGTATCTTGTTGTCTGACCAACCAAAGTTTTTGAATTTCAGTGCAAATAAGGGAATTTCAGAAACCAATAAACAGCTCATTGTAATAGTTACTGTTATCAGTAGCCAGGGATTAATGGCAGCAATAAAAGGGAAAGAAGCAATCAAGAGACTATTCGCCGGAGTCGGAACCCCAATGAATGAATCAACCTGGCGTGTGTCAATATTGAATTTTGCCAGGCGGATCGCCGAAAAAACAGGGATCAGTAATGCGGTATATTCCAGGTGCAAAGAGTTTTGGTGTATACTTTGAAAGGATTCATTAATGAGTCGTAGCATGATGAACCCCGGTAGTAAGCCAAAGCTTACCATATCCGCCAATGAATCCAGTTGTTTTCCAATTTCGGAATGTACCTGTAACAAGCGCGCAACAAGACCATCCATAAAATCGAAAATTGAGGCCAGTCCAATAAGTATAGAGGCGTATTTTAAATGGTCGCTATAGCGTACCGATAAAATTATTCCCAAACATCCGCAAAGAAGATTCAGACAGGTAATCGCATTAGGAATGTTCTTTTTGATTTTCACGTATGCAAACTTACTGAAGTTTTTATTCATTAAATTTACCCGGATCATAAATTTTACTGATTGGAAATTTTTCTGTCGATTGCTTACCTGCTTTTATTTCTTTGGCTTATTTCCCGTCTTTCGTTTTTCCGGTTAACAGGCATTCCGCCGGTCTGGATATCGGGAGTTTTTGTTTTGAAAGTAGTCTGTGGTGTCGTTTTTTGGTATGTATATACGTTTTACTACAAGATCCGCAGCGAGGCGGATATCTATAAGTACTTTGACGACAGTGAAATTATGTTTGATGCTTTAAGACATCATCCGGCAGATTTTTTAAAAATGGTTTTTGGGTTCGATTCAACCGCGCATTTCCAGGATTTGTATTATTCTAAAATGCAGGTATGGTCCCCGCGTTTTGAAAATTCGTTTAATTTTGAAAACCATACGATGGTTAGGCTCAATGCCTTATTCCGGTTATTTTCCTGTGGATATTACCAGGTACACAGTGTATTTATTAACCTATTGTCTTTCGCAGGTTTAACGGCACTCTATAAAACATTCGAAGTGTATGCAGAAAGAAAGAAAAAACTCTTATTCCTCAGTATTTGTCTCGGGCCGATTGTGCTTTTTTGGGGCTCCGGAGTGATAAAGGAGAGTTTTATACTGTTTGCAATGGGATTTGCGATCTATTATCTTCATCAACTCCTTTGTCCGGATAAAACGAGTAGCAGAAAAGTAAAAGGTCTTTGTTATTGTTTGCTTTCCATTTCATTTTTGTTTTTACTGGCAACGATTAAATTAGCACTGGCTGTATTCGTTCTTATGGGCTGCACCGCCTGGTATATGAGTTTTAAAATTACCATCTGGCCCGTGGTGATCAATTTTATTCTGGTCATTTTATTGGTTTTTGCTGGAACAGTTTTGCTCGCAGGATTCACTTCACATGATTATTTTAAAACACTTGTGACCAAACAGTCCAATTATATAAATATTTCAAACGGAGGTGTTTTTTTAGAGGGGCACGGTAAAATAATTTTCATTTCCTACGATAAAAGAAAACAGGTGCTGGAGCAAATCACGGACTCCGTCTACAAACTGAGAAGAGGATCTTCTTACTTTTATTACAACATCCCTAAGTGGACAGACACCATTTATGTAAAGGGCAGTGAAGATACGCTCTACTATCACTTATATTCTATGGCCGTACCTGTGAAGCAAAGTATTCAGATCCCTATACTGAGTGCCAGCCCCTTAAGTTTTATAAAAAGTGCTCCAACGGCTTTTATGAATGCTTTGACAAGACCTTTTATAGGTGAAAGCAAAAATACCCTTGTGCTTTTTATGGCAATCCAGAATGCGATTTTTCTGCTCTTACTGCTCTTAAGTTTATTCTTCACGAATAAGGTAATTTTTCAGGAACCTGCATTTTGGTTTTGCGTACTGGTAGTCGCAGGGTATTATGTGCTTTTTGGCTGGCTGACTCCTATTTTAGGTGCGCTCATGCGGTATAAAACGCCTGTATTTCCTTTATTTATGATCATCCTTGTGTTACTGTTCGATAAATTTCCGAAACGTGCTGTTTAATTCCCTGCATTTTATCTATTTTTTAACGGTCGTGTTCCTGCTCTACTGGTCTTTTGCTCATAAATACCGATGGAAAATATTGCTTGCTGCGGGGTATTATTTTTATATAAGCTGGAGCATGGAATTTGCTCTCGTACTGTTACTACTCAGTTTGATCAGCTATTATTCCGCTATTCGGCTATTTTCGGGAGAAGGTAAAAACAGCAAATTCTGGTTGTGGCTTGCTATAATTGCCAACATTGGCGGCTTATTCGTATTTAAATACCTGGGATTTTTTAATAAGGGTTGGATCGTTCCTATAGGGATTTCTTATTATTCGTTGCAATTAACCGGATATGTGATTGATGTTTACCGGAAGAAGGCAGAACCAGAAACGAACCTTGTTAGATTTACATTGTTTTCTTCTTTTTTCCCAATTGTGTTATCGGGGCCTGTCGAACGTTTTTCAAACCTTATGCCGCAATTTTTCGTCATGCATCAGTTGACAAGGGAGTGTCTGATCTCTGCTGTAAGAATAATTACCTGGGGTTTCTTTAAGAAAATGGTGATTGCCGACCGGCTTGCTGAATTCGTTAATCCTGTTTTTGCAGAACCCTCGCACTATTCGGGTTTAACTTTATTGGTTATCGCTTTCTTTTTTGTTGTGCAGGTATATACTGATTTTTCCGGTTACACGGATATTGCGACCGGAGTCGCCTTATTATTTGGCATGAAACTTTCTCTCAACTGGTGCAGACCGCTTTTGTCGCATTCACTTATGGATTTTTGGAAACGCAATAATATTTCACTTACTTCCTGGTTTCGTGATTACCTGTATTTTGGTCTTGTGGGCCGAAGCCGTTCGTATGTATTTTGGCTGTTTGGTATTTTTGTAGTATTTGTTGTAAGCGGACTGTGGCACGGAGCCAGTTCTTTGTTTTTAATCTGGGGTGCCCTACATGGACTTGTTTATACATTGGAATTTTTAATAAGTAAGAAAATCAGACTTCCCCGAAAGTTTTTCTTTTTTGGCTGGATCTACCTTATTGCCTTTTATACCCTGGCTATTGTCCCCTTTCGTGCGGGATGCATGGCAGACCTGATTGTTTTCTATAAAAAAATATTCTCCTTCAATTATAACTGGAAGTTCACATTACAGGAATTAATTACTGTCCATTCGTTTTTTTCTTTACTGATTGGATGTGGCCTTATCGTGTTTTTATTTTTAAAGGAATTGAAGGAGGAAGGGGTGTTTGGTCCAGCCACGATCCGTTGGCAGGTGGTGCCCCTTAAACCCTTTTTTTATGTGCTGGTTTTCGTATTGATTTTTGTTTTGGGAAAATTTGATGCAAACGGATTTATTTATACGCATTTTTGATTGAAAATTTTATGAAGCGCAGTGCTTTTTATATTTTTATTGTTTTGGGTTTACTGAGTGGTGTGCGTGAACTCATCTATGCAGGTTTGCGAAAAAATAAATCGGGCGAATTTGATAAGCTCACAACCATTTTCATAAAACCAAACAGCTATAATACCCTATTCATAGGTTCATCCCGCGCCGAATCGCATTTCGTGCCTTCCATCATCGATTCAATAACGGGTTTAACTAGTTTTAATGCGGGGCAGGCCGGAGCAGGACTTGAACAAAGTATGGCCGTACTAAAATCCTACCTTGTGCATAGCGTCCCTCCCTGCATCGTTGTATTGAATATTGACATTCAAAAAGCAGCTTCCGTTCATGACAGTGTGTATGATTTTCCAAAATATTTTGCCTACCTGTTTTTTAACAAAAAGCTCGATGAATACCTGGAGTTTGCCGATTCGCGTTTTCGCTGCTTTAAATGGCTGCCATTTTGCAGCATGCCTTATATGAACGATTATTATTTATCGGCTTCTCTGCGGGGCTGGTCAGGTAAACCCAATGAGCAGGATAAAATGTATATAAAAGGTTTTAGCCCTGAATATATGAAGACAGAGGTCAATCTGGAAAAGGCTTACTATGCTGCTGCGAATTATGAATTGTCAGACTCGTTCGTAAAGAACCTACGTGAATTGATGCTTTTGTGCCGGAATAATCATATTCAGCTTATTTTAGCCACGACTCCGCTTTATCATAAAGCGATAGAGAATGCTAAGGGTATGCAATTAATGAAGGATCTTAAAAAGATAGCTCAGGACAATAAACTTCCGTTTATCGATGACCTGGATTGTGAATGTTGCCGGGACAAACGTTACTTTGCCAATCCAGGCCACCTCAACAAAGAGGGGGCCTTTTTGTTTTCTGAAAAATTTGCTTTTCAACTGCGGCAATATTTACCCTGAAGTTGCGTTAACCGGTTGATAATCAAATTTATTCTTAACTTTATAAGAGGTATGCGGATAGTTAATATTACTTTATTCTGGGTAACGTTCGTTTTATGGAATAACGTAGCCCGGGCTCAAACTCCAACGTATAGTAACGAATTTTTACAAATAGGCGTCGGGGCCAGAGCGCTGGGGATGTCAAATGCTACAGTTGCCACAGTAAATGATGCCACTGCGGCTTATTGGAATCCGGCAGGCTTGCTGCAAATAAAGAGTGATCTGGAAGTTTCCATGATGCATGCCGAATATTTCGCAGGAATAGCGAAATATGATTATGGAACCATAGCTAAACGCATTGACACTTCGAGTGTAGCGGCGTTTAGTGTTATTCGTTTCGGGGTTGACGACATACCCAATACGACCCTGCTCATTGACCCCAGTGGAAATGTGAATTATAACAATATCTCTACTTTTTCATCTGCTGATTATGCGTTTTTGTTTTCCTACGCAAGAAAGCTCAAAATACCGGGTCTGCGTTTAGGTGGCAATGTGAAAGTTATCCGCAGAATTGTAGGGGATTTTGCGGGGGCCTGGGGCTTTGGCCTGGATGCTGCTGCCCAGTATGATTATAAAAAATGGAAATTTGCTGCCATGCTAAGAGATGTCACTTCTACCTTTAATGCCTGGAGTTATAATCTTTCCAGTGATATGCAGTCTGTTTTTCAGGCAACGGGTAACCAACTACCTGTTAATTCCGTAGAAGTAACGTTGCCGAGTCTTGTATTGGGCTTTGCAAGAAAATTTGAATTTAAGCAGAATTTTTCCATCCTGGCTGAAGTAGATTTAAATACGACTTTTGACGGAGAACGCAATGTTCTGATTGGGGGCAATATTGCGAGTATTGATCCGCGTATAGGCGTTGAAGCGGGGTATAAGAATTTCATTTTTTTAAGAGCAGGTATTGGAGATTTTCAAACGACGACGGATATCCTGGGTGAAACCATCCATACCTTTCAGCCAAGCATAGGTGTTGGCGTTCGATTCAGGAATATAAGCCTGGATTATGCTTTAACAGACATCGGAGATCAATCCGTTTCGCTTTATTCAAATGTGTTTTCTGTAAAGCTTGATATCAATAAGCATCCGCATAAATAGTTCATGGTTTTCGATGCAAAAATCTTTACTATACCATTTGCTTTTTTTCCTTCTTTTCTCTTCCTTGCTGGTAAGAGCGCAAACATATTCGAACGAGTGGATCAGCTTTAATCAGAAATATTACAAAATAAAGGTAGCCCAGGATGGCATTTACCGGATCGACTCTTCGGCGCTTGTTTCTTCCGGTATTCCTATAGGAACCGGAGGAGTTAATCCTAAAAATTTTCAAATTTTTAACAAGGGACTTCAACAAAACATCTACGTTCAGGGTGAAGCAGACGGAGTATTTAATAAAGGCGACTATGTTGAATTTTATGGAAAGCACAACGACGCTTCCTATGATTCTTCGCTTTATATCAATATCCATTTTCTGCCAAATCCATATTATAGTTTATTCAACGATACGGCTATTTATTTCCTGACCTGGAATAGTTCGACGACTAATCTCCGAATGGTATCTATAGATGATACCACCTTCAGTAGCCCTTCTAATATTCTCAGTAATTATTTCCTGTGTAATTCCGTTGTTGCTCCATCCCGGAGCTATTATGAGGGCGCAACCACTTCTTCCGGATCAGGCATTACCGATCCGCAATATACCCAGTCGGAAGGGTATTTTGACGCTTCGATTTCCGCACCAGGTTCGGCCAGTTATCCGGTTTCTACTAAAAATGTTTATTTGCCCGGGCCTGCGGCACATTGTACAATGGTTTATGTCGGAGCTTCACAGGACGGGGATTGTCCTGATCCCTATAGTGGAATTGGTTGCTTCAGTCCTGATCATCATGTGTCCTGTGCTTATACAGGATCTTCGGGAAACATCCCTTTGTTTGACACGTTGTTTTATGGTTACCCTGCTATCCGGCGAACAAACAGCTTTACTCCTGACCAACTGGGATCTATATCTACCGGTTTTACATTTTCGACACAGACCGTTGCGAATCTAAATTCTCCCGGAACGATAGGGGTATCCTATATTTCTATAACGTATCCACATACGTATAACCTGGAAAATGCTTCTTCTTTCCTGATGGCTATTCCGCCTCCGGCTACTCCAGGTGCGAAATCACTTTTGAGTATAACAGGTTTGACGATCAATAACGGAGATTCTGTAAGACTGTATGATTTGACAAATCATTTGCGCATACCAGCTGGGATTGCTAAAAACGGGCTTCTGTTTAATGCACTACTTCCCTATCTGAATGCGAGGGTAAGACAATGTTATATAACAGGAGATGCACAGGTAAATCGGGTCACTAGTCTTAAACCCGTAGGATCCTATGGATCTCCAACTGCCGGCCTGTTTACCGATTTCAAGGGTACTTATGGTTCGCTGGATTCGGCCTACCTTATTGTTACACATCCCAGCCTCTGGACTGCTGTATCCGCTTATCAGAGTTACCGTCTAACTACCCTATCCGGACATCGGAACGGGCAGAATCGTGTTATCGTTGCGGATATTAATGA
>JABDFG010000035.1:2042-25595 GCA_013286655.1 Bacteroidota bacterium | reverse complement strand
CTTAAGAAGACCTGATGTGTTGAACTGCAGAATGAATACATCCTCTCCACCTGACCCTAAGGTATCCTGAAAATAACCGCAGGTTGAATTGAGCGTTGGAAAGTCAGATGAGCCTGTACTTCCGCAGATCCATAGATTATTCCCATCACTTTGAATAGAATAACCAATATCTCCAAAAGGACTTGCGCCGCTTCCACCATAATAGGTCGACCAAACTAGCGTATCTGTATTACAGCTAAACGCCAGAATGAATGCATTCTGAGCAAAAGGTCCTCCCTGTGCAGGTTGATTATAGGCCCCTGACATATTTTTGGTAGGAAAATCAGTTGATGCGGCCAATCCTGTGACCCATACACGTGTCCCGTCACTGGAAATGGAATTGCCCGCATCACCTGTAGTTGTTGCTCCACTTCCACCGTAATAGGTAGCCCAAATCCTGGAACTAGTTAAACAACTAAACTGAACTATAAAAATGTTTGTAGTTCCGCCTCCCCCTAAGGCAGATTGTTTAAACGCTCTTCCAGTTGCCAAACAAGGAAAATCTGTTGATGCAGTTTTTCCGGTTACCCATATATTATGACCATCGCTAAAAACAGAATTACCATTATCCCCACCACTTCCCCCATAAGAACTGGCCCATATCAAATTACTGGTATTGCAGTTAAACCGGGCAATAAAAGCAAGTCTGTTAGTTCCTACTGGGGCATTTTGATTATATGCCCCTGGAAGCACGTGAAGAGGGAAGTCCGTTGATGCTGTCCATCCAGTTATCCAAGCATTTGTTCCATCACTACTAATAGAACTAGCGTTATCGTTTCCACTTCCGCCATAATAAGTAGACCATATTCTCGAACTATTTGCGCAGCTAAATTTTAAAACAAAAGCATTAGAGACCGACGGGATACCAGCTGACATACCAATCGAAGATTGATTATAAGCGCCGGCAAGGAACTGAGTAGGAAAATCCGTAGATGAAGTAAAGCCCGTGATCCACACATTTGTTCCATCACTGCTAATGGAATTACCCTGTTCAAATCCACTTCCTCCGTAATAGGTGGCCCAGATAAGTTTACCACAAGTATTGAACCGAAGGATAATAATATCACCATCTCCAGCATAATTTCCTTGTAAATACGCTCCCGATGGAAGGCTGTCGGTTGGAAATCCAATTGTAGTTGACAACCCCGTCACCCATACATTCTTACCATCTGCATTCATCGACCATACATCTTCCGTTCCACCACCTCCATAATAGGTGGCCCAGTTCAGAACAGGATCTATTACCAGTGTATCTTCAGGGTCATAATAATCAACATTAAATCCTATTTCATTCCCAAGAAAAGAATACCTGGTATTTATTTTTTTTGAATGGTTATTCCCATAACTAACCGGAATACCTTCCACAATATCTCCCATTGGCGTGTTTATTTTCAGTGAGCCATCCTTTTGCAATTGAGGTTTATCTGTCCATTTGTATTTAAGTTTTATAAGTGAGGGATCGGCTCCCGGATGCACCACAAAGTCGTATTTCATCCCTGATTCTTTTTTAAAATCCTTAATCCCAATTCCTAAATCCTTATTTTTCTCATACAATACCCAGTCTATACCCGGATAGATATTTTTAATTGTTACCTTTCGATAACTATGCACATCCATTACTCCATTCGGACAGCAGGGAAGATAATAGTCTGCGCCATCTTCAATTCCGTCCTCTTTGATAATATTTTCTTTTTTAATTTCAGCACCTACTAACTCCATGTCGGAACGACAATATTGTGTCGAAACTGCTTCTCTTCCTCCTTTGAATGATCCAGTTTTACTGGAGCCCGTTAATAAAGGTTGTATTGACGTCTTCGAACGCTTAAAAATATAACTAAGCCCGTTTGTAGTAATATAGATATCAAGTCCCGATCCACTCCCTTTAAACAAAAGGGTTTCCATTTTGTTTCCTTGCAGATCTGACAGTTGGCCTTTGTTTTCTGTCAAACGAATACCTTTAGTCATTTGCGCCCAGCCATTGGCTTTTAATTCCAGTTCCGGATCATTACCATAAACAGGTAATAACGTGAAGATCAATAAACCATATATTAATGACAATAACCGCAATTTAACAAATTATTTATTCCCCGAAATTAACTGTACAAAGCCTGATCCTTTAAATAATTTTCCATCATACGATTGTGCCTTATAGATATAGTAATAGGTCCCATCAGAAACCGTTTCTCCGTTTTTTGCCCTGCCATCCCACTCTTCATTTATACCATCCGCTTCAAATAGAAGAATTCCCCAACGATCATAAATAGAATACATTAAACTTGATATCCCAGCAGTAGTAAAATAAAAATGATCGTTTTTACCATCTCCATTCGGAGAAAATACATTCGGAATGAAAATAGAATCTTTTATCTCTGTATCAACAAGAATGCAGGAAGAAGTATCTCCCAAACAATTCGCATCATTTTTAACTGTTAACAGAATACAGTATTTCCCAGGCTTAACGAAAGTATGTGAGGGGTTTTGAAGTACAGAACTATCATTGGACCCCGACAAAGAGTCAGAAAAATTCCACAACCAGCTCGTTGCTCCATTTGATTTATCGGTAAACTGAACATTGGTATTCGAAGGTATGTTGCCAGATGGACTAACAATATAGCCAGCAGTTAATGTTGGCACATTTACCAATATAGTAGCACTTGTAGTAGTTATGCCGCTTGAAGTACAATTCCTATCAAGCGAACCTGTTACTGTATAAGTAGTTGTAACAATTGGATTAGCAATTACAGATGCTCCTGTTGTAGAATTCAAACCCGTTCCAGGAGTCCAGGTATATGTACTCGCTCCGCTTGCGCTTAGCATGACAGCACCTCCATGACAGATAATAGTATCCGGAGTTACCAGAAGACCCGAACATGAAATGCTGAACTTTGCCAACAAAGTTGTCATGTCCTCTCCTCCGGAAAATGTTCCATTGAAATAAGCCCCGTTTCCAGGATTCTTTGTAGGGTACAAATTTGTCGAAGCATCCCCAGAAACGAACACATTCGTTCCATCACTGCAGATATAACTCCCATCACTCTCTGAGTCTGAGCCATAATAAGTGGCCCAGGACAATGCACTTGTTATAGCATTCAACTGTAAAATAAAAACGTCCAACGATTCATTTCCAAAAGAGTCCTGAAAATATCCACATTCAGGACTCTTTGTCGGAAAATCTGTCGAGCCCGTAGCACCACACACCCAAACATTCGAACCATCGCTTTGTATCGAATACCCGATATCTCCACCAAGGATCCCACTTCCTCCGTAGTAAGTGGCCCATATTAACTCACCGGTATTAGCTTTAAAACGCAATACAAAGGCATTCCCAATTCCGATTCCCCCCAATGCCTTTTGATTGTATGCTCCATTCAGTGCATACGTTGGAAAATCGGTTGAATAGGTTTGTCCTGTGACCCATACATTATTCCCATCACTACTAATAGAACATCCGACATCTCCCCCACCATTTATAAAATTGTAAATAGAACTTCCCCCATAATAAGTAGCCCATATTCTTCCACCGGTATTTGCATTGAACTCTATAATAAAGGTGTTTTCAGCCCCTACCCCTCCCAAAGCGGACTGATTGTATGCTCCGGCACGAGCTTGAAGAGGAAAATTGGCAGACTGAGTTTCCCCTGTAACCCATACACTCGTACCATCACTACTAATAGAATTACCAAAATCTCCGCCATTTCCTCCATAATAAGTAGACCATACCAAGGAACTATTTGAGCAATTAAATTCTGAAACAAAAGCGTTACCTACTCCTCCTCCGATAACTCTTTGTATATAAGCTCCTCCAGGAAACGAAGTAGGAAAATCTGTCGACTGTGTTCCCCCGGTTACCCAGACATTTTTTCCATCACTGTTTATTGAGTTGCCTTGATCACTCATGCTTCCTCCAAAATACGTAGCCCATATCAATGCTCCAGTATTAACGTCAAATTGTAAAATGAAAGCATTACTATATCCAGACGACGTTCTTAAAGTATTTTGATTATAAGCGCCGAAAAGAGTCCTCAGAGGAAAGTCAGATGATGATGTCGATCCGGTCAACCATACATTCTTACTGTCACTATGAATAGAATAGCCTATATCATCACTGCTTCCACCATAATAGGTAGCCCAGATAAGTTTACCGCAAGTAGTAAACTGAAGGATAACAATATTTTGATAGGGTCCTCCTGCATTTTTTTGCAAATACTGTCCACTTGTAGTGGTATCTGTTGGAAAACCAATTGTTGCGGCGTATCCTGTCACCCATATATTTGCACCATCCGTATTGATAGCATAAATATCTTCTTGTGTATTGCCACCATAAAAGGTAGCCCATATCAGTGTAGGATCAATTATCAAAGTGTCACTTTTATTATATTTATCCAGCTTGAATCCTATTTCATTCCCATGTATTACATAGTGAGTAATTATTCTTTGCTTTTTAGCACCAGTATAACTTATCGGTAAACATTCTGTAATACTTCCCATAGGGGTACTTATTTTTACCGAACCGTCCATTTGAATGCTGGGTTTATCTGTCCACTTATAACGGAGCTTTATCAGTGAAGGATCAGCTCCTGGATGAACAATAAAATCATATTTAAGCCCACCGGCATTTTTAAAATCCTTATTACTCACATCTTTTTCTTTATCTTCATTTGAGTTCCTGAATGCTTCGCATTTCCTAAATCCAGAATCCTCAATCCCTAATTCTGAATCTTGATTTTTTCGATACAAGACCCAATCTATTCCTGGGTAAACATTTTTAATAGTAATTTTTTGATAACTATGAACGTTCGTTACCCCTGATGGGCAATGAGCCAGGTAATAGTCTGTCCGATCTTCGCTTTCACCTTCTTTTGTAATGTTTTCTTTTCGTATATCAGCACCCACTAATTGCATATCTGCTCGGCAATAGTGGATTGACATATCCGACTTTTCTTCATGTATGCGGGCTCCAGCTACTTTAGTTGGGCCAGATAATTGTGGCTTTATAGATTTATCTATTTTGGCAAAAACATAACTCAACCCGGTAGTCGTAATGTATAAATCCATGCCCTTTTCGCTCGTCTTAAATAAAACCTCGTTTACAACTCTTCCCTGCAGATCATCTATATGACCTTTATTTTCTGTCATACGAAATCCTTCTCCATCGTGAATCCAGTTCTGAACCTTTGTTTCCAGTGCTGGGCCATCGCCTCGTATTAAATTGTCCTTGGCAGCAAGGACAAAGACCGGCGTCAATAGCCAGAAAAAAGTGATGCCAGCCGCGATAAGGATGATTAGTCTAATTTTCATGCTGGGGCTCTGCCTCCCGTAATTATTCAACCTTTAAAACTACTATACACAAATGATATAAACAATGAGCAGAAAAAAAACTCATTGGGCTTTTTAGAGCCCGATGAGTTTTCCTTAACAATATTCCCAAAATCCCTTATGACTGTCTCGCCTTCTCTGTAAGACGTATCGCTTCGTCAATGTGCATAAACGCTCTTTTTCTGAGACCTTTTGCAAAATCATTGTCTTCATCCTTTTCAATGTCAGCACGAGCCTTTCTCAGGTATTCCAAAGCTTTACCCAAACGTCCTTTGTGCTCATTTACTTCCTGAGCTTTTACATGGTCATTGATGTCTTTTCCATCATCAATAGCAGCCTTTTTAATTTCACCGATAGCATCATCAATTTTTCTGACAGCTGCATGTTCATCTTCAGAAGCAACCCAATCTCCCGGGCGATGCTCAATCATCCAGCGTGCCGCACGCAAATCAGACAATGCATGTAAATAAGCAGGGTGAGCGCCTTGCGCCATAGCTCCTGTCAACAGCGATGTTGTAAAAACAACTAAAAGCAATGCAATTTTTTTCATTTTTTTAAGGTTTTGGAGTTTACTTATAATATTTTATTATTAATATCTGCTAAAGTAGAAATAAATCTATACTCACTCAAAATATTCGCGAAATTTCACCAGTTGAATTCGGTTAGGGTAATGGCCATCACCTCAACAGGGTTATATTTCCTTTTTTACTAATTTCTTCTCCATTTTCTAAAGTAATACTCAGATAATAAGTAAAAACTCCAGTGTTCATAACTCTTCCTCCAAATGTACCATCCCATCCAATTGCTGCAGTTGTTGTCTCAAATACCTGCTGACCCCAGCGGTCATATATGCTCAAGTTCATTTGTGTAACACAGTCTGGAACCCTCAAATAGAGTATATCGTTCTCACCATCACCATTGGGAGAGAATCCTGTTGGCATAAATAACTGGGAAGCCTCACAGCTGATAACTGTTATCCATACACTGTCTTTTGAGGAACAATTATTTCCATCAGTTACTGTTACTACGTAGTTTGTTGTTTGGTTTGGGCTGGCAACCGGATCAGCAATTCCAGAATTAGTAAGACCTGCCGAGGGTTTCCATAAATAGCTATTTCCCCCACCCGAAGTTAATTGAACGGACTGGCCTTTAAGAATGGTTTCATTTGTTCCGGCATTAATTACAGGAACAGGAAATTGGGTGACAGTTACAACCGTTGTTTCCATACATCCGTTTCCGTCAGTTACGGTAATGCTGTAGATACCTGGGGTCAAATCCGAAGCTGTCAAGCCTGAGTTCCCGTTACTCCAGGTATATATTAATCCTGTACCCGTTACTGTTAAAGCAATAGCCCCGTCTGTTTTATCCTTACAGGTATTAGTGATCTTTTCTATTGTTATCCCAGGTCCCGGAATACCTAAAACAGTAACCGTTGATATGGCGGCACAGCCATTTGTCGTATCGGTTGCTGTAACAGTATAGGTGCCGGAGGCTGCCACAGAGGCAGGATTAGCTGCTCCAGTCAATGTCCCCCCGTTCCAGACCATTGTAACCCCGGCTCCACTGGTCCCCGTCAGAGTTGAATTGGTGAAAGCACAGCTCAGATCATTGCTGCTTGCCGCTGTTACTGGTGGAATGGCAGTGTTATTCCTTACCGTAACAGTTTGCGTTGCAGTGCAATTACCTGTTGGATCCGTTATAACCAAAGTATAAGAATCAGCTATAGATACGGCATAATCGGCCATCCCTGGTCCACCAATCCATTGGTAATTTACACCCGTCGATGTTGACTTTCCCATTAAGGTTACACTTGCAGAAGCGCAGGTAATTTGTGGCGAAGAAGGAGTGATTTGTATGTCAGGAATAGGATTTACTGTTATGGTGGCGGTGGCTGTAGAGGTGGCTCCACATGCATCGCTACTCGTTACCGTATAAGTAGTAGTAGCGATGGGATTCGCTGCTGGCCTGGAAATCACTGTGGAATTCAAACCGGCAGGGGGAGACCAGATATAATTTGTTCCTCCATTCGCATATAATTGTGTCGATCCCCCTGAGCAAAAAGCGGTATCCGGACCAGCTGCAAGACAGGAAATGCTGAATTTCGCCATGAAAATATTTTCCGTCCCAGCAATTGTTGTTTTATAATAAGCCAGGCCTCCAGGGTTGACTGTAGGATATCCATTTAACTCTGCATCTCCCGAAACAAATAGATTTGTCCCATCGCTGGAAATATAACTCCCATCATTTTCAGAATCAGCTCCATAATAAGTAGCCCAGCGTAAGACACCAGAAGTAGTAAACTGCAAAATAAAAACATCTGCACTTCCTCCTTTAAGTGTATTTTGGTAAAAACCACATACAGGACCCTTGATTGGAAAACCTGTCGAAGAAGTTGAGCCACATACCCATACATTTGTTCTGTCGCTTTGGATCGAATACCCAATATCACCAACTGCACCAATTGTACCAGTAATGTTACTACCACCATAATAAGTAGCCCATATGCAACTACCCGTGGCACAGTTAAACTGCAAAACAAAAGGATTGTAAGTGCCTCCAGGCAAAGTTTGCATATAAGTCCCTCCTCCTGGATTCTGAAGGGGAAAGTCCGTTGACTTTGCCTGTCCCGTTATCCATACATTTATTCCGTCACTATTAATTGATTTTCCCTGATCCGCTGAACTTCCCCCATAATAGCTTGCCCAAACCAGAGCACCGGCAGCACAACTAAACTGCAAAATAAAAACATTCGTGTTTCCTGAAACTCCTCCCAGCGCAACCTGTTTATAAGCACCCACAGGAAACAGTGTGGGGAAATCGGTTGATTGTGTTTGTCCAGTCACCCATACATTCTTACCATCACTGTTAATAGAATATCCAATATCACCTCCATTAGTGGACATGCCACTTCTCCCATAATAAGTAGCCCATACAAGGGCGCTGGTAGAACAACTGAATTGCAAAATAAAGGCATTCGAAGTTCCTACCCCTCCCAATGCAGTTTGTTTGTAGGTTCCTCCCGAGAAAAAGGTCGGGAAATTCGTTGATTGTGTCTGTCCCGTCACCCAGACATTACTACCATCACTACTAATAGAATTACCTCCATCACTGCTGCTTCCACCATAATAGCTGGCCCATAACCTTGCATTCGTAGTACAACTAAACTGCAATATAAATGCATTATTAGTCCCAAATCCTCCACCGAGTGCACCTTGAGAATAAGCAGTCCCCGAAATTTGAGTAGGAAAATTCCCTGATGCCGTTTGTCCGGTAACCCATACACTCACACCATCACTACTTATCGAATTACCAACATCGAGCATACTTCCCCCATAATAAGTGGCCCAGATGCGCTGGCCACAAATACTGAATTCAATAATAATTATATCCATCATCAGTCCACCGCTATAAGTACCCATAAAATAGGCCTTTCCTCCCGGAGGGTTAAAGGTTGGAAACCCGGCTGATTCCGAAGAACCCGTCACCCATACATTTTTTCCATCCGAATTTATAGAATAGACATCTTCAATGTCATTCCCACCCGAATAGGTGGCCCATACCAAGGAAGGATCTATTATTAAGGTATCTTTCTGATTATACTTTCCAAGTGCGAAACTGATCTCATCATCTTTCAAAAAATAACGTGTATTTATTTCTTGCCTATGTTCATGTCCATAATGATAGCTGAAAGGTCTTCCTTCTACAATGGATCCCATTGGAGTGGTTATTTTTACTGATCCATCCTTTTGCAAACTTGGCCGGTCTGTCCATTTATACCGGAGTTTTATCAGAGAAGGATCTGCTCCCGGATGCACAACAAAGTCATATTTAATTCCGCCCACACTTTTAATCCCAAATCCTGATTCCTGATTTCCAATTCCTAAATCCTCATTTTTCTCATATAACACCCAATCTATCCCGTGGTAGACATTTCGGATCGTGATCTTTTCATAACTATGAACATTCAGAATCCCCTGGGGGCAATGCTCCAAATAATAATCCGTTCGATCCTCGCTTTCATATTCTCTGAGGATATTCTCTTGCTTTATTTCAGCACCGACCAATTCCATGTCCGCCCGGCAATAGTGAACACTAACACTTTCGTTTAAATGATCGTTCCAGCCGGATGATTTAGCTGAACTGTTTAATTCAGGTATTTTGCTTTTCTCCATACGGGTAAACACATAACTCAACCCGTGTTTGGTGATATACATATCCAGCCCAGCAGTGCTGATTTTAAAAAGCAGGTTCATATCTGCAACACATTTACCTGCTCTATTCTCCACTGGAGAATAGCCGTCCTCCAAATCCACCATCTGACCTTTGTTCTCTAAAAAGCGAAGTCCTTTTGGGTTCTGCATCCAGCTGTTCACTTTTGATTCCAATGCAGGATCGTTTGCTGCTGAAGCCGGCAATAGAAACCAAGCCAATGTAATTGCCATATATATTCTAAAGATAATTCTCATGTCGTTTAAAAATAAACAATCAACTTACTAACTCCAATTCAAATTAGACTTAAATTTGCAAGGACGATTCATCGAGGTAAAGGAAGAAATTTCCATTATGTTAAAATTTTCACGAATACTGCTTTCTCTGATAACTCTTGGATTATTATCAAGTTTTAACGGAACGCCCTCCTACCAGATTGGCTTACTGAAATATAACGGCGGAGGCGATTGGTATGCAAATCTCGAAACTTCTCTGCCTAATCTCATCCGGTTCTCCAATGAAAACCTCAAAACCAACATCAACCCCGAACAGGCCATTGTGGAAGTTGGAAGTCCAGAGTTATTTAACTATCCATTCGTACATATAACGGGTCATGGAAATGTGGTATTTAATCCGGAAGAAGTTGATAACCTGCGCAAATACCTGCTGGGCGGAGGTTTTCTTGAAATATCAGATAATTATGGAATCGACAAGTTCATCCGTAACCAGATGAAAAAGGTATTTCCGGAACTTGATTTTGTTGAATTACCCTTTTCCCACCCGATCTACCATGAAAAATTTGATTTCCCGGGAGGCTTACCAAAAATTCACGAACACAATGGCAAAGCACCTCAGGGTTTTGGCCTGATTTACGAGGGGCGCTTGGTTTGTTTCTATGATTACGAATGTGATCTGGGCGATGGATGGGAATCCTATGAAGTACACAAGGATTCCCCGGAAACGCATCTGAAAGCTTTAAAAATGGGCGCTAACATCCTGCAATACGTTTTGATGGGGAATCCTAATAAATGAATAAATTGCCGGTTAAGATAACATTAAACCAGGGTAAAGACGCAAGCCTGCGGAGGTATCATCCATGGGTATTCTCCGGTGCTATCAACAAGATCCAGGGAGAAGTTCAGGAAGGTGATCTTGTAGAAATCTTTGACAGCAAGGATAATTATCTGGGCACAGGCCATTGTCAGTTAGGAACAATTGCAGTAAGGATATTTTCCTTTGAACGGGTACCCGTCGACCAAAGTTTCTGGAAACAAAAACTCCAAAAAGCGTACGATTACCGCAAAAGTATAGGCCTTATTGAAAACGGGAATGGTAACGTTTACCGTCTGTGTTATGCAGAAGGCGACGGACTTCCAGGTCTGATAATAGACTACTATGCCGGAACGGCGGTCATTCAAAGCCATTCCATCGGTATGCACCTGATGAAAAAAGAACTAACAGGAGCCCTCCGGGAAATATACCCAGAACAGGATCTGGATGCAGTTTACGACAAAAGTGAAGAAACCTTATCAAAGCAGAATGAATTAGAAATCAAGAATGCTTACTTATTCGGAAATCCAAAATCAACAGAAGTCATTGAGAACGGGCATAAATTTTTCGTAGATTGGGAAGGAGGGCAAAAAACAGGTTTTTTTATCGACCAGCGGGAAAACAGGGAATTAGTAGCCAGGTATTCAAAAGGGAAAGCTGTTTTAAATACATTTTGCTATACCGGAGGATTTTCTGTGTATGCAGCCAAAGCAGGAGCCAGTCTGGTCCATTCCGTTGACAGTTCAAAAAAAGCAATTGAATTAACCGACAGAAATATTTTGTTAAATGGGATTTCCGAAAATATTCATCAATCCTTTGTATCTGACGTTTTTGATTTTTTAAAGGGGAAAGATAATACTTACGATCTAATCATACTGGACCCGCCGGCATTTGCTAAGCACCGCAATACCAAACACAACGCGATCCAAGGCTATAAACGATTAAATACAGAAGCCATTCGACAGATAAAACCGGGAGGATTGCTATTTACATTCTCCTGCTCGCAGGTAGTCGATCGGTACTCTTTTAACAGTGCCGTAATGGCTGCAGCTATCATTGCGGGAAGAAACATACGAATTCTCCATCAGTTAGGTCAGCCCCCGGATCATCCGGTGAGTATTTATCATCCAGAAGGAGAGTATTTAAAAGGACTCGTACTTTACGTCGAATGAACTCAAAACTAAAAATAATTTTCATGGGCACCCCGGAATTCGCGGTTGCTTCACTCGATCAATTGATAAAAAACAAGTACACGGTTGTTTCCGTTATCACCGCCCCCGACAAACCAGCCGGACGGGGCTTAGAAATTCATCAATCAGCAGTAAAAAAATATGCCCTGGAAAAGGGTCTTCCAATTATTCAACCTTCCAATTTGAAGGATCCGGAATTTTTGACCCGCTTAACCTCCCTTCAGGCCGACCTGCAAGTGGTCGTGGCTTTCCGAATGCTACCCGAAACGGTATGGAGGAATCCTCCCTTGGGCACGATCAATTTACACGCCTCCCTACTGCCCCAGTATCGTGGAGCAGCGCCCATCAATTGGGCAATCATCAATGGAGAGAAAAAAAGCGGAGTAAGTACTTTTTTTCTACAGCATCAGATCGATACCGGAAAGATTATTTCAAGAAGAGAAGTGGCGATCGGAGAAAATGACTCTGCAGGAGATTTACATGATAAACTCAGGAACATCGGCTCAGAGCTGCTTGCAGAAACAATCCGGTCCATTGACGAAAGGACATATACCGAAACTGAACAGGAAAAATTTGTTCAACCCGGAGAAGAATTAAAACATGCTCCTAAAATTTTCAAAGAACACTGCAAAATCGACTGGACCAGATCGGCAGCCGAGATTCATAATCTCATACGCGGGTTAAGTCCCTATCCTACAGCATTCACCGAAATAGTTTCACCGACAGGACAAATGTTTCCCTTGAAAATTTTCAGAACTACAAAAGAAATGAATTCGCCCTCTACCCAGCTAAGATCAATCAGCAGCGATTCAAAAACCTATCTGAAAGTAGCCGCAAAAAGTGGTTATGTTAGTATTCATGAACTACAGCTGGCCGGAAAAAAAAGAATGGCAACAACGGAATTCCTTCGGGGCTTTCCACTCACGGGACAATGGACCGTATCCTGAACCGCTTTGACTATTTTAATACTTTTACAGACCCAAGCATTCGACCCATGAACAAACTGGAAAAAATAAAGAAATTCGATCCGAATACCATAGGAGATACGAATAATAACATATTCGGACTACCTTTCCATGCAGATGAAGCCGAAGTAATCATTATTCCCGTGCCCTGGGAAGTAACCGTTTCCTATAGTGCAGGTACAGCAAAGGGCCCTCAGGCAATTTACGATGCTTCCTATCAGGTGGACCTTTTCGACCCCTATATAAAAGATCTCTGGAAAATGGGCATCGCAATGGATGCCGTTTCAAAAAAATTGCGGACCACAAGCAAACGTTTACGAAAGAAAGCCGAAAAATACATCAGCCTATACGAGCAAGGCCAGAACCCGGCTAGTAATAAAACCATGAAAAACATTCAGACTGAAATCAACCAGGCCTGTAAAGAAATGAATGGATGGGTCAAAAGCAAAGCCTTGCAGTATATGAACAAAAACAAGGTGGTAGCCCTATTAGGTGGAGACCACAGTACACCCTTAGGCCTGATGCAGGCATTGGCAGAAAAGCACAAATCCTTTGCCATTCTTCAGATTGACGCGCATGCCGATCTTCGTGACGCTTACGAAGGTTTTGAATTTTCGCATGCGTCCATTATGTTCAATGCCCTGAAAATACCTCAAGTCAGCAAGCTAATTCAGGTGGGTATCCGGGACTATTGTGAGGCCGAAGCCATCCTGGAAAAAAAATCGAAAGGCAGGATCAAAACCTTTTACGACAGATCCATTAAAACTCAGCAATACGAAGGCAAAACCTGGGCAGACATTTGTGGACAAATCATTCGTGAATTACCACATAAAATATACCTGAGCTTTGACATTGATGGGCTCGACCCCAAACTTTGCCCCCATACGGGTACACCTGTTGCAGGAGGTTTTGAATCGGAAGAGATTCTATTCCTGGTTCAGAAAATTGTTGAAAGCGGCAAACAGATTCTTGCGTTTGACATCAATGAAGTCGCTCCGGGAAAAGACGAATGGGATGCCAATGTTGCCGCGCGTTTATTATATCGGATAGCAGGGTTAACAGCCAAATCAAACGGGAAAGTATAGCATGGAGGAAAGAAAAGAAAGTCAGGAACTGATCAATTACTTATCTGCCTTTGTGTCCGAAGAACGTAAGGGAAAATTTGATCAAATAATAAAAAATCGTACCCGTCATCTGACCCTGGTGCTCGAAGATACTTACCAGCCGCACAATGCCAGTGCAGTATTACGTTCCTGCGATTGCTTTGGGATCCAGGATGTACATATTATTGAAAATAGAAATAAGTATACCGTCAATCAGGATATCGCCTTGGGTTCATCCAAATGGCTTACACAGATTAAATATAAGGATACAACAGAATGTTTGATCCTGCTCAAAAAACAGGGATACCGGATTGTTGCAACAAGTCCACATGAAAACGAATTCACCCTTCAGGAATTAGACATTAGCCCTAAAACAGCGTTGGTATTCGGCACTGAACTGACCGGTATCTCTGAAGAAGTCAGAAAACAGGCTGATGGATTTATTAAGATACCCATGTTCGGCTTTACCGAGAGTTTTAATATCTCAGTATCTGCCTCCATCTGCCTGCATACCCTCGTTCACAAACTTCATCTATCCGGACTGGACTGGCATTTGACCGAAGAAGAAAAAAAAGGAATCAGGACACAATGGCTCCGCAACTCTATTCAAAAATCAGAACTGATCGAAGAAGAATACTATAAAAGAAAAAATGCGTAATTTCACACGTTCAAAAAAAAGACATTATGGGAAAAGGAGACAAAAAAAGTAAAAAAGGCAAAATATTCATGGGTTCTTATGGCGTAAGCAGACCTCATAAAAAGAAAAAATCGACATCTGCTTCTCCAAAAAAGATAGCCAAAAAAGCAGAGAAGAAAGCCGAAGCTCCTAAAAAACCCGGCCGGAAAGCAGCAGCAAAAAAGGTCGATTAAGGTTAAGGCGACAAACGCTGGATCAGCCAATGTCCGTTGACTAAACTAAACTGTAACCTGTCGTGAAGGCGGCTGGGGCGACCTTGCCAGAATTCCATACAGGAAGGTTTCAACAAATAACCTCCCCAATAAGATGGACGGGGAACTTCTTCTGTAGGGTATTTTTCAGACAGTTCAATAAATTTATCCTCCAGGATATTTCTACCCATAATAACCTGACTTTGTCCCGAAACCCAGGAACCTAGTTTACTTTCTCTGGGACGGGACTTAAAATATTCATCGGAAAGAGCAGGGCTTATTTTTTCAAGGACTCCTTCAATCCTTACCTGCCGTTCAATCTGGGGCCAGAAAAATGTCAGAGCGGCATATGGATTCAACTCGATATCATGCCCTTTCCGGCTGTTATAATTCGTATAAAAAACAAGCCCCTTCGAATTAACTTCACGCAATAAAACAATTCTCGCAGAAGGCCTGGCATCCTTATCAACAGTAGCCAGGGTCATCGCATGGGGTTCCATAACTTCTGCGTCAATAGCTTCCTTCAGCCATTTTTCAAATTGCCGGAAAGGATCCTTATTCACATCCACTTCTGATAACTCCCTTTGCGAATAATCACTTCGGAGCTTACGTATCTGTTCGTTTAATTCAGCCATATTTATTGAGTTATAAGGTAACACTACTTATGAATCAATGAGGTGATTTCGCTATAAAGCTATTGATTTGTGAAGTCAATTCCTCATGAATTTTCTTATTCAATAATACAACAATTCAATCCTTATCCCTTACAGCCTGGTCCCAATGACAAGAATATCATCCACCTGTTCCAGCCCACCCTTCCACTCCTCCATAGCCTTGGCAAGATACGCGCCTTGCTCCTCCATATTCATACCAAGACTCTCCACCAATAGTTTCTTAAAGGTACTGTATTTTAATTTTTTTCCCGCCGGTCCTCCAAATTGATCTGCATAACCATCCGAGAACACATACATCGAATCACCCTTTTCCAGCTGAACGCAATGATTCGTGAATTTTTTTTGTTCATTCGCGACGAGATTCCCTATCGGAAATTTATCTCCCTTTATTTCACGCAGTTCACCGTTACGAACCCAGTACAATGGATTAAAGGCACCCGCATACTGAAATTCATTTGTCTTCCGATCAAACATACACAATGCAATATCCATACCATCCTTTATCCGGTCATCCGTCTGCGATTGCCTTAGGGTATCACTCACACTCCGGTTCAAAGCATCCAGAATAGCGGCAGGCTGAGTAAGCCCTTCTATGCCTACAATCTGTTCAAGATGATTATGACCCACAATGGACATAAATGCTCCCGGCACGCCATGACCGGTACAGTCAACCGCCGCAAATAAAATTTTATGCCCTTTATCGTGTAACCAATAAAAATCTCCACTAACAATGTCTTTGGGTTTAAACAAGATAAAAGTCTTCGGCAAATACCTGCGGACAAATTCATCCGGAGGCAAGATAGCGTCCTGAATACGCTTAGCGTATCGGATACTAGCAAGAATATCCTTATTTTTCTCGTCCAGTTCCTTATTCTTTTCAAGAACTTCAAAAGTTCGTTCCTGCACCCTGGTTTCCAGGATCTTCTTTTCAGATTTCAGTTTACGTTCCCTCCACTTTATATACATGAAAAAACTAATTGCAATCACCAGCAGGTAAAAAAGATAAGCCCAGAAAGTAAAATACCAGGGAGGATCGATGCTGAACGAAAACGTAACAGGCTTTTCATTAAACTTTCCAAGATTGTTGCTTGCCTTGACCTTAAAAACATAATGACCTGGAAGCAAACTCGAATAAATCACAGAATTCTCCTTGCTGGCAGGCCTCCATTCCTTATCTGTTCCCTCCAGCATAACCCTATACCTTACGGCCTCTGGATTAGAAATACAAACTCCTGAATAATAAAAGGTGAGTGTATTTTCATTAAACCTCAGTACCTGACTCTCCTGTAAAGATAATTCGTTCACATAATTAACCTTAATCCCGGTAATACTTGTCTTGGTTTCCAGGGTATTCATCTGATCGTATAGTGGATTGTACCTGACCAGGCCATTAACGGTCCCAAACCATATCGTTCCATCCTTAGAAATAAAGGAAGCATTGGGTTCTGTCTCAACACTCTTAAAACCTTCGTTTTTTCCGTATGAAATAAATACAGAATCCTGCTGAACAAACTTACTAAGCCCTTTATTAGTGCCTATCCATATATTGTTCTGAGTGTCCGCAGAGATCAAACAGATCAGGTCAGAAGCCAAACCATCTGCAATTTTATATTGCCGAAAACTTCCATTTCTGTAACTGTACAAACCCTCACCCGAAGTACCAATCCAGACAGTTCCACTGACGTCCTCAGCTAAAGCAGTCGGATTAACCGAGGCAAAACCATCTTTCTGAGTAAATAGTTTGAATTTTGAACCAAGCACTCCTATGGCTTTATCCGGTTCATATTGAGCCAGTCCCTTCCCTGCAACCGTTACCCAGAGAATTCCCTTGTGATCACATAAAATAGAATGGATACTAACTTCTTGTCCGTAAAAGCCATCTTCCACTGTAAAATTTTTCGGCTTTTCATTTTTCTTTATATCCCATACACACAATCCACTTCCGCCGGTGCCCACCCATAACCTGCCCGATAGGTCGAAAGTAAGACAATTCACAATCGTACTTGTAATATTATCATTCAGCGATCTTGGAACAGAAAACTTATTTTCCGATAACGAATAACGGACCACCTTTTGATCATCGGTTCCTATCCAGACGCCCCCTACCCTGTCCAATACAAGAGCCCGTATACTGAAATCAGTTCCATTTATCTGTTTACTGTTTTTGAAGACACTTTCATTTTTACGTAAAACAGACAAACCCTTATTCGTGCCAATAAATAAATTTTCCAGTTCGTCTGCTCCAATTGAATAAACCAGGTCTCCCACTAATCCACAGGAAGAATTATATGTGACGAATCGTTCGCCCTTAAAAATATACAAGCCATTATTTTGAGAACCGATCAATATATTTCCTTCCCGATCCTTCAATAAACAATAGTTTTTTTCCGAATTAAACCCATTCCGGGCATTAAATTCCCTGAATTCATTTTTTTTTATATCGAATTTGAGTATTCCATTACCCCAGGTAGAGGCCCATATAATCCCATTCTTGTCCTTCATCAGGCAGGAAATAAAAGAAGGCAACATACGCGTAGTAACCTTCCCGGTTTTAGTATCAAGTTTTGCCAAAATACCCGGTCCTCCCAGGTAAAGCCCAAACCAGAAATTTCCATCCTCATCTTCCAGCATCTTAGTGATCTCTATTCCTTCCAGCTCTTTTACTTTAAAAAACTCAAAACGATTTTCAGAAGAAAGAAAGTGCTTGACACCCACATCCGTTACAAAATACAAATCACCCTTTTTACTTTCCAGAATGTCAAAAACAAGGGAACTGAGACCCTCCTTGCTCTTGAAAACAGTATAGGCATGTGAACCTCTTAGATCAGCATCCGGATCAGGAATGCAAAAAACTCCAAAACCCTCGAAAGAGATCCAGATCGAATGTTTACTATCCTCATAAATCCAGAGAACTTTTTTACCTCTCGGAAAAACACCAGAACCCGATAATTCAAATTTATTATCCCGGAAGCGGTTTACACCTCCCGAATTATATCCGATCCAGACACTACCTGAATGATCGCAGATCATGGCACTCACTGCATTGTCGGCTAAACCCTCGTTTACGGTAAAGTTCTGAAAAACCTTACCATCAAACCTTGAGATGCCTGCATCCGTGCCAAGCCAGATCTTTGCTTGCTGATCCTGGACCATACAACGAACATTTGATTGAACAAGCCCTTCTGCCACCGGATAATTCTCAAAATAAAAAATCTGGGCATCCGAAAAAGTAACAACAAAATAGGTAAAAGCGGCAAAAATAAACCGTATCATTTCCGGATAAAGAAGAATGTAGAAGGTCTTACGTGTCCCGCACCAAGAATTTGCCCAAACTTAGGAGTTTGAATTTTCCCTTTGGAATTTCGGGCAATATCCAGCAGGTTGAGAAAGATCCCATCCACAGAAGCTCCGCAACTTTTGGAGTTATTCAGTTGCCGGGCAATATTTTTAGCAAATTCAGAATTATCAGAAGCCAGCTCATACCCGGAAGAAGTCAGAACCTGAGCAGTTTTGTTCTGATAATAAATCGGATTATTACATGTCACAGCCGTATCACCTCTCATCGCATCCAGGAAAGTAGAACCCGATTCACAGGCATCCGTAATCACCAGTTCGTGATCAAGCGATTTGTATGAATTCTGTAAAGCCCCCTGCAATGTATTCAAATTAAAATAGGAAGCCTCATCATCCCTTTTTGCATCCACCGGAATCCAGTATCCCGTTTGGTTCACATATTTGCCATGCCCCGAATACCATATCACCAGGGACTTAACCTTGTTATTCCTTAATTGATCGCGTAGCTCGATATTAAAAAACACGTCCATTTCCGACTTTCCAAGATCCTTTTTGTGAATGATCTTGTTTATTTTATAATTCGCCAAAGCCGACTTCAGGAGACTCACATCTTTTGGAGGACCATCCAGAGAAGCAAAATCCTTATATACCGAATTTTCGATAAAAACCACCCAGGTCAGCCCCATGGGATTATCCACTGAAGCATTAGCACTTTCCCTGTTAATTTTATATTTCACATCCGTTTCATTTCCATAAATATCACGTACCATTATGTTCAGTTCATTTTTATCCGCAATCCTGAGTTTAGTGGAAAATACGGGATTCAGGCTTTCCAGGGGATAACTGGCAGAAACTCCATCAATAATAATAGATTCGATCAAACTTTCATCCGTCACCTTACCCTCTATATATAATTCCGGATTCAGATTATCAAGCATGATCTCTCTTCCGGCAGATTCGAGAGGAGTAGTCAGTGTAACCACTGGTTTATTGATCTCCGTACGGGCAATGGTATAGATTACTTTCTGCTTATTATCATATACATCCGTTGCAATAACTATTAATTCATTCCCGGTGACCGGCACATTTGCCGAAAAATCAGGGTTCAATGTATCCATGTTATATTTTGCCGGCACATTATTCAGCGAGATTTCTTTGATCTTACTGGCATCTTTAATAGTTCCACTAATCAGCACATCCACCTGACCGATCGGAAGCTTGATTACATTTTTTTCATTGGATTTAGGAGCGCTTAATTCAATTTCAGGCTTAAAATTCTCCCGGTTTAATTCAAATAGTTTACCCATAGCAGCTTTCAGCAGATCCCGGGCATTTTCATCTCCTGGCGCAAGTGTCTTTATCTTTTCATAATCAGCAGAAGCCATTTTGAAATTTGTAACCTGTTCATAATCCCAGGCACGCCGGTAATAAGCCTGCAGGTTCTTCGCATTCATACCGATCACCTTCGAATAATCATAAATGGCATTTTGAAACTGTCCCAGTTTTTCATAATACTCAGCTCTCTTCATAAAGAGAGCCTCCCTATTTTGATCCACCGCAATCACCTTGGAAATATCATTCACAGAAGCCACAAAATCATTTTTGCTTGCGTTAATAATACTTCGTGCATAAAAAACATCCTTGTTATTCGGATCCTTTACCAGAGCGGCCTCTACAATCACCATAGCCTCATCGTATTTTTTTAATCTGTTTTCCACAAGTATCAGTCCGGTATAAGCAGACATGTATTTGGAATCATAGTATTTAGAGTTTTTATAATCTTTTTCTGCCTCCAGGTAATTTTGAAGACTATCCTGAACAACGGCACGGTAATAAAAAGCCGGAGCTGTCTTTTTGGCGTCCAGCCATAAATTAGCAGCTTCAAGGGCATCTTTGTAGTTTTTTAGCTTCAATAAGTTTTTCACCAGGTATTCAATAGCCGCAGTATATTCTTTGTCTTTCGTAACAGCATCCCTGAGCAAAGGATCCGCGTCATTGTATTTTCCAAGCTCATAACAGATCCGTCCGGCATTATAATAATGCTCTTTTTCCTTAGGATCAAAAATAATTGCCCGTTTATAATCTTCCAGTGCATTCACATTCCTGGCAGTCTTCTCATAACAATAAGCCCTTGCCAGGTAAGCCTTAATATATTTAGGGTCCAGATCTAAAGCCTTCGTATAATTACTGATAGCATCTTCATAGCTGAGACTTTCCTGGAATTTTTCTCCCACATTATAAAACTTTTTTGCATTCTGAGCGTTACTGAGCAAGGAAGAAAGAAGTAAAACAAATAATAAACCGGTTTTCGGGATCATACACTGCAAAAATAAAAAAAACGGAATGAACGAAGGAAAATACTTTTCATTAAATTTAACCCAATGAACAAACCTGAAATAGTTCCCGGCAAAGGCAAAATTCTGATTGCCCAGCCCTTCATGAAAGACCCCTATTTTAAACGTTCTGTTGTCGTATTAGTGGATCATAACAAACAAGGCTCCTTCGGATTTATATTGAACAAAACTATCGAACAGGAATTTAACGAGGTGGTAGAAGATTTTCCGGAATATGATGACTCCCTGTATTTAGGAGGACCTGTAGGAACCGACCAGTTATTTTACATACATACATTGGGGGAGAAAATTCCCAGGAGTATTGAAATAACAGCCGGATTATGGTGGGGAGGAGATTTCAAAAAAGTAAAATCATTGATTCGTAAACAAGAAATAAAACAGGGACAAATTCGTTTTTTTATCGGATATGCAGGATGGGACCCCCGACAACTCGAAACAGAAATGAAGGAAAAATCCTGGATCATCACCACCCCCGTCATTAACACAATCATGAACCCCTTGACAGAAAATCTATGGCCAAAAGTTATCAAATCGTTGGGGGGTGAATATACTCTGATGGCGAACTATCCAGAAGACCCTCAGTTAAACTAATTTCAGAACAGGTCTTTTTCAATTGTTAAATGTTCTGATTACTAAAAATTTCAGCTTACGAATGTAGTCATCCTGCAGCCATTTCACATAACTCTCTGATGTTTTACTGAGGCATCGCGTATAGGTACTTACTCTATATTCAATTTCTTCTTTCAGCATATCCGCAAGAATTAAAGCTTCATCCACCTTAGTGCTGTTTTCCCTGCACATTCGCAGATGTTGTTCAATAGAACGTTCAATCACTACCTTCGGGCGCTGTCTGTTACTTATAGCCTGTCTATGTTCCGTCTTGACGTCAAAATCAACAGAAGCGGAATTCGGGAACATTTTACGTATTTCCTCGGGCATTTCATATTTATCATTTCTTTCAATTTCCTCATCGCTGCGGATAGTGGATAAATATAATTCCGGTGATTTAAAAATACCGGCCCAATCTACGGATGCCTCCCATAAACCAAACCTATAGCTGTTATTGCCCAAATCAATTACCGTAAACTCTGATTTGTTGCTTAAGACACGCGAACCTCTGCCGATCATCTGGAAATAAAGCGTAAGCGATTTAGTTGCGCGATTTAAAATAATACATTCCACCGTTGGTTCATCAAATCCAGTTGTGAGAATGCTGACGGAAGTAAGAATAGCGTCTGGCTTCTCACGGAACCATTGAAGAATTTCTTTTCGTTCACTGGGTGAACAGGTATGGTCCAGATGCTTTATTGCAAAGCCCGCTTCCTGAAAGGTAGCATACACATATTGAGAAGTAGCAACACCGTTATTAAAAATAAGTGTCTTTTTACCAAGACATTTTTCCTTGTACGCACTCAACAATTTATCCTGCATCGCATGGTTATTATACAGCCGTTCGGAAGAACTCACCGTATAATCACCCGTTGCTCCTACCTTGAGCGAAGTAAGGCCCACACGAAAATGATACATATTTGCACGGGCCAAAAAACCTTTTTCAATCAGGGAGGAAATAGATTCTCCAACAATCAGTTCATCATAGGTATCCTTCATCCGAATGTGTACGGTGGAACTCAGAGGTGTTGCAGTAACGCCCAAAACGATTCCTTTCTCGTAAAACCTGAACAATTTCCCGAAAGAGTTGTAATGTGCTTCATCAACAATCATCAAACCTATGTCATCCAGGTTCAGAATTTTATCCCGGAGACGATTATTCAAAGTTTCCACCATGGCGACAAAACACATGTACTCATTGGGGACCGTAATAGCCTTTACTTTACTATCGATCACTTTATTCCTTACCCCGAATTCATGCAGCATTTGTGAAGTCTGCCCGCATAACTCCACCCGATGAGTCAAAATCAATACCTTTTTACCGGTGCTGAGAATATAACGTCTCGTAATTTCAGAGAAAATAACTGTTTTGCCCCCTCCCGTTGGTAATTGATACAAAAGCGTATACCTGGCAGCATGGTTCTCAAAACGCTTGAATATTTCATCAATAGCACCACGTTGATAATCATACAGCTGCTTACCTTCTTTCTCTTTATTTTGCAAACCTAAAACATTTAAAATCAAATGAAGCTGCAAAGATACGGAGCTTATGCATGTATTCCTTCTGCAATTTCTTCCACCATTTTTTTACAAAAGGCGGATAAATCTTCGGGCCTCCTGCTGGTTACTAAACCATTATCAACAACAACTTCTTTGTCAACCCATTCCGCTCCGGCATTTATCAAATCTGATTTTAAAGAAGGATAAGAAGTCATTCTTTTGCCAACCAGTTTTCCTGTTTCAATGAGCGTCCAGGGACCATGACAAATAGCGGCAATGGGTTGACAAAGAAGTTGTTGTTGATAATGGTTTAGTAACCAGCAGGAGGCCCGAAGATTTATCCGCCTTTTGTAAAAAAATGG
>JABDFG010000035.1:0-2032 GCA_013286655.1 Bacteroidota bacterium | reverse complement strand
GTTTCAATGAGCGTCCAGGGACCATGACAAATAGCGGCAATGGGTTTTCCCTGTATCATAAATTCATTCACAAATTGGACTGCTTTTTTATTTACGCGCAATTGGTCAGGATTCAACACACCTCCGGGTAAGACTAAAGCATCGTAATTATCCGCTGTTACATCATCTACTGTTTTATCAACTGTAAATTCCGTGCCCCAGTTTTTATTATTCCAACTCATGACTTTTCCATTTTTCAGCGAAATAACATGCACTGTCGCATTTTTCTCTTTCAGTTTAGCAACCGGCTTTTCAAATTCAGATTGTTCAAAGCCATCGGCAACCAATACAGCTACCTTTTTTGAATTCAAATCTCTTTCCATGTTTTTGTTTTTTTTAGTATTATTTAAATTAGTTTTAAAACTCATCAAAAAATCGTGCCATCGTACATTTTCTATGCATCTGGCCGGACAATCAATTACATGGGAAAAACTATCCACAATAAGCAGACGATTTTGCCATAAAACAAATAGAGCATTGGCAAAAGACAGCTGGAAAAAATTCTGGAAAATTGAAATAAAAACAGTACCTTTAAGTAGATGAAAAAAGGTGTTCGGATGTTTCTCGTGAGCCTGTTTCATACGGCTCTTATAATTGGTCAGACGGGGCCGCGAGACAGTGTGGCCATAAAAACACACAGGTGCGCTACGCCGCCTCCGGGTGCTGGTTGGGACGGGATGTTTAACAAAATGGTTGAACAATACAAATCCACTCTTTCTGTGGAAAGAATATCATCCGTTACAACCTATACAATTCCGATTATTTTTCATATTATTCATGGAGGACAGCCAGAGGGAACCTATCCTAATCTTTCACAAAGTCTGATTAATGATCAAGTAACGATTTTAAATGCCGACTACGCAGGTACAGGATATAATGCAACTGAATGGTCAGCTCTTACATTAAACGGACATCCGCTTTTTTATGATTACGCGGTGGCGAATGATCTTCCTGCTCCGGATAATAATGGAATAAATGTTGCAACTGCGGGCATCAGTTTTGGTCTGGCTAACCAGGACCCTTCTGGTAATGCCTTAGCCGAACCGGGTATCGATCGTATAAATTATGTTACCAGGGCTTGGAAAAATCCCGCTGCCACTTATGAAAGCAATACGATAATGAATTACATGGATGATAGCATTAAACCCGCTACCATATGGGATCCTACCCGGTATTTTAATGTGTGGGTAAGTGATATCAATCCTTCTTCCCTGTATCTTGGATATTCCACCTTTCCTTCCGGCACCAGTCTAAGCGGCTTAAGTGGGGGTGATGGGGGGTCAGAAAATGCCACCTCTTCCATCGATGGATGCTGGGTCCTGGCATCTACAGTTGGCAATAGCGGCATAGCATACGCACCTTACAATCTCGGCAGGACGCTTACCCATGAATCAGGTCATTATTTAGGTCTTCGTCATGTCTGGGGTGATGGAGATTGTGCAACTGATTATTGTAATGACACTCCTGGAGCTGAAACTTTCAATTATTACAGTGGCCCGGCTTTTACTTATCCATACCATAACGGCACCTGTAGCGACAATGCCAAAGATGGCGAAATGTACATGAATTTCATGGATTATTCCAACGACCGGTTTATGTTCATGTTTACCAATGATCAGATAATACGTATGTACACCGCATTATCCCAGTCTCCGGATAGGACTGGCCTTACCACAGCCTCTGCCAGGTTATGCGGTCCTTTTATAGCGGGTATAAATACGGTGGAATTGGATGTCTCTGTGAAAATATTTCCGAATCCATCTGCGAACGGACAATTTACGCTTAAATTCAATTTTCAAAAACAGACCGACTTAACAATTATTGTAAGCAATGTTCTAGGGCAACGACTTCTTACACAACTTGAAAAAAGCACGCTTAACCAAAACATAGCCCTCGACTTGAGTAATTATGGAACAGGGAGCTATTTTGTCACTATTAAATCTGAAACTGGAACGATTACCCGTAGAATAGTAATTACAGGATAAGCCAGCTT
>JABDFG010000034.1 GCA_013286655.1 Bacteroidota bacterium | reverse complement strand
CCGTTGCTGCTGTGAAGGAAACTTTAAAATGAGCGATAAGTTCAAGTCTCATCTTGCGCTCTTTGTTTCCCAATTGATTTATGGTGCCAACTATTCTGTTTCGAAAGTAGTTATGCCCCATTATGTGCTGCCTTTTGCGTTCATTCTTCTCCGAGTCGCCGGGGCCGTCGGGCTTTTCTGGATAACCGGCCTTTTTTACCGGGAAAAAATGGAAAAAACCGATCTTAAAAAAATAATTTATTTATCTCTGTTCGGTGTGGCGCTCAATCAAATGCTCTTTTTCAAAGGGTTGAACATGAGCACTCCCATTAATGCTTCCATTATTATGACCTCCAATCCTATTATTGTCTTATTGCTGACTGCATTTATTTTAAAAGAAAAAATTTCCGGCAATAAAATAGCAGGTATCTTACTGGGCATTGCCGGAGCGTTAACACTCTTATTAATCAATAAAAATTTCAAGTTGGGCTCTGGCACTCTTGCGGGTGATACGCTTATACTTATTAATTCCACCGCATGGGCACTCTTTATCATACTGGCAAAACCTCTCATGAAAAAGTACAATACCGTGACCATTTTAAAATGGGTTTTCCTGGTGGGTCTGTTTTATGTGACTCCTTTCAGCATCCCGGAATATCGATTAATCAACTGGCATTCCATGCCGCCATCGATCTATTTATGCATCGCCTTTGTCATTGCAGGAACTACCTATCTGGCTTATTTGCTCAACACGTACGCCTTAAAAGACCTCAGCCCTTCCGTGGTTTCTATTTACATTTATATGCAGCCCTTCATCGCTACCCTTATCGCCATAAGCATCGGCCAGGATCACCTTGATCCGGTGAAAATAATTTCCGGAATACTTATTATTGCCGGGGTCTATTTAGTAAGTAAAACTGAAAACAAGGTAGTTAGAAAGTTGGAAAGTTGAAAGTTGGAAAGTTGGAAAGTTGGAAAGTTGGAAAGTTAGAAAGTTAGAAAGTTAGAAAGTTAGAAAGTTAGAAAGTTAGAAAGTTTAAAACTTTCAAACTAATTAACTTTAAACTTTCAAACTAACTAACCTTAAACTTTCAAACTAACTAACTTTCCAACTAATTAACCTTAAACTTTCAAACTAAACTAAATTAACTTTAAACTTTCAAACTAAATTTAATTCCTATTTTTGAATTAAAATACAGAAGATATGCAGTCGATGACGGGTTATGGAAAAGCTGTTGGTGAATTACCCGACAAAAAAATTACCGTAGAAGTAAGGTCTCTAAATAGCCGGCAATTTGATCTGAGTTTGCGGATACCCGGGCTTTATCGTGAAAAAGAAACTGAATTGCGGTCCGAATTGTCCAGGCAAACCGAACGTGGGAAAGTCGACTTTTCTATTTATTCTGAATATACGGCTGGCGCGAACGTAATCAGTATCAACAAGCCTTTAGCAAAAGGCTATTATAATGAATTAAAAAAGTTATCCTCCGAATTGAATGAAAATTCAGCAGATCTGCTTTCTCTGGTTATGAAGATGCCTGATGTTTTGAAATCAGACCGGCAGGAATTGGAAGAAACAGAATGGACCGAAGTCCGAAAGTTAGTGGATCATGCGATTAAGGATTTTCGGAATTTCAGATCGGATGAAGGCGCGGTATTAAAAAAGGAGTTCAGCAGCCGGATAAATGGCATTACACTTCTTTTAGAAGAAGTTGTCGAACTGGATGCCCGGCGAATTCCGCTATTACGCGAAAAATTGAACAAAGGCGTTTCCGAATTAAAAGAAAAAATTGATCAAAACCGTTTCGAACAAGAACTTGTCTATTACCTGGAAAAACTGGACATCAGTGAAGAGAAACTACGCCTCAAAACTCACCTGGATTATTTTCTAAAAACCATGACAGAACCTTCCAGCGGTCGTAAACTTGGTTTTATTTCGCAGGAAATCGGAAGGGAAATAAATACGATAGGCTCGAAAGCAAATGATTCAGGAATACAAAAGCTGGTTGTACAAATGAAGGATGAACTGGAAAAAATTAAGGAACAATTGTTGAATGTGTTATAAGCGAGTAGCCAATAGGAAGTAGGGAAATGTATTCATGAAAAGAATAAAAGAAATAAGTAATGGTAAATAGACAACAAGGGAATGATTTGCGATTCGCTAGCCCTATTCGCTATTCGCTATTGGCTGTTCGCTGGCAAAATGACTGGTAAATTAATCATATTTTCAGCTCCTTCCGGTGCGGGTAAAACAACCATCGTTCAGCACCTGATCCGCGTTATTCCAAACCTGGAATTCTCCGTATCCGCTTGCAGCAGACCTATGCGTAAAGGAGAAGAAAATGGAGTAGATTATTATTTTCTCAGTGTTGCCGAGTTTATCAACAAAATAAAAAACGATGAATTTATTGAATGGGAAGAGGTTTACAAAGATAATTTTTATGGGACCCTAAGGTCTGAAGTTTTCAGAATCTGGAACAACGGACACCATGTTATTTTCGATGTAGATGTGGAAGGAGGACTGAACTTAAAATCACAGTATGCCGACAGAGCTCTTTCAGTTTTCGTGATGCCCCCATCTATACAGAGTTTAGAGAACCGGCTTAAACAAAGAGAAACGGAAACACCCGAAAGCATAGCCCGCAGAATGGGTAAGGCGGAAAAAGAATTAGAAGCCTCTGATAAATTTGACAAGATTCTTTTAAATGATACACTTCCACATGCTTTAGCAGCAGCGGAAAAAATTGTCCACGAATATTTAGAAGCTTGAACAGAATTGCAAACACGATCCTTCTCTTCACCTTCTTCTTTTTATTTACTTTTCCCGGAAAAATTTCAGCTCAGTTACCTGCCCAAATCCTTGATTCCATAAAACTCAGCCTGCATCAAAAACCAAGTCTTAATTTCGGCATTGATTCCCGAAATTCATTTATAGGAAACGGACTTGCCGATATATTAGGAGCTAAACTGGGTGTCGTGTTTGGGAATAAATTCGGTATCGGGCTCAGCGGACATTTGCTAAATGTGGACGATTCTCATTTTTACAAAGACTATTCGGTTCCCGCATCCGGTAACTCAGCGGAAATGGTACAGGCACATTTACAGTTATTCTATATGGCTGTTTATGCCGAATATATTTTTCACAAAAGTAAATACTGGAAATTCAGTGTTCCCCTGCAATTGGGCTGGGGCGAATCCAATTACCTCTATACACTGAATAACCAGGAAAAAATTAATAACCGACATTCCATCCTGCTCTGCGAACCCATCTTTGCAAGTGAATATAAAATCAACACCTGGTTATCATTGACGGGCGAAATCGGAATCCGGCTTATGCTGCTTAATAACCCCGCTGTAATGGATAATTTCAACTCCCCTACCTTCTCGATTGGACTAAGTGTTACCTATACTCAATTTTGCAAGCAATTTTTTCCTGATTCCCAATTATCCAGGTGGTTGGATAAAATTTAACAGAGACCTTGCCGAAGAAATAATCTTCTGGATTTTGTAATACCTGATACTTAGGTTAAATTTGAGCCTATTGCATTTTTCATGAACCCAAATGTAGATCCTAATTCCGAAAATTTATCCTCCGAAGAAAAAGAGATTGAAAAAGTCCTTCGGCCAGGGGAGTTTGATGACTTTACGGGACAACAGGAGGTAGTGGAAAACCTGAAAATATTTGTACAAGCCGCGAAACAACGCGGCGAGGCGCTCGACCATGTTCTGTTACATGGTCCCCCCGGACTGGGAAAAACAACCTTGTCGAATATCATCGCAACTGAACTCGGAGTGGGAATCAAAACAACCTCCGGCCCTGTACTCGAAAAACCAGGGGATTTGGCAGGATTGTTAACCAACCTTGAAAAGTTTGATGTTCTATTCATCGATGAGATCCATCGTTTGAGTCCGGTGGTTGAAGAATACCTTTACTCAGCGATGGAAGATTACAAAATCGATATTATGATCGATTCCGGTCCCAATGCGCGCACCGTGCAAATAAAACTCAACCCATTTACATTAATTGGGGCCACCACGCGTTCAGGTTTGCTCACCGCACCATTACGTGCTCGTTTTGGCATAACTTCCCGGCTCAATTATTACGACTCCAAATTAATTCAAAAAATCATTGTTCGCTCAGCGGCTATTTTGAATGTTCCCATCAACGAAGATGCATCCTTCGAAATAGCCCGCAGAAGTCGCGGCACGCCCCGTATAGCAAATGCCTTATTGCGAAGGGTGCGCGATTTTGCACAGATAAAAGGCAAGGGCATTATTGACATGGACATAGCCGATTATGCACTCACCGCCCTGAACGTAGACAAGAACGGATTAGATGAAATGGATACCCGTATACTTATCACCCTTATTGATAAATTCAAAGGAGGACCGGTAGGCATTAGTACTATATCAACTGCAGTAGGTGAAGAAGCAGGAACAATAGAGGAGGTTTATGAACCCTTTTTAATACAGGAAGGTTACCTGATGCGTACTCCAAGAGGACGCGAAGCCACAGAACAAGCCTACAGGCATCTTGGGAGAGTTCCAACTAAAACAAAAGGCTCGCTTTTTGATACCTGAAAGATGCTTTCAGCCAGGCGTTGTATTTAATTATTTCTGTATCCTCCAAACTATCATTTTTAACAAATAATTTCACTTTTTCCTGCAATTTTTGATCACCTTTTAGTGAATCAGCTTTCATCATCTTAGCCATAATTGACAGGAGTTCAACTTCCCGCTTTTGTTCCGCTTTCTTCAGCAAATTCCTGTAATCTTTCTTAAACTGACTCTTTTTATGTTCCAGCAAATCGAAATCCTTTAACTCATAACGAATGATCAATTCCGCAATAGCTATTTTAAATTTCAGAATTTCATCCGCATCTTTATAACTATCCCGCAGGTACAACTTGTTAAGATTACGGATAGCATACAAATAATTTTGCTTATCAAACCAAAGAACGGCTAAATTGACCTCTATAATTATATCGTAAAAGGAGGTGCGTTTGACCTTTTTATTATCCCGTAATTCTTCAAGAATATGAATCGCCTTATCCTTATCGATAATCGAATAATTAATCACCAACGAATTATAATAAAAAATCTGATATTTATCATAAAGTATACCTCCGTATTCATGCATTGCGCTATTCAATTGTTCCGCATATTCCAAAGAAAATTCATGCTTCCGGTTTTTAAATAAACTATTCACGATATAGGTAAGCATTTGCAATTTCGTATCGTGGTTGCTCTTATTAAACAATCTTTCCTTACTAAAGGTTGAATAGGTAGCCAGCGAATATTTTTCAAGTGATGTGTAATCGTGCTTCTGCAGTAGCACCTGACTTGCAGCCGCGTATATCTTAAAACGTAGTTTAGGACTATTCTTTATATTCGCGTCATTTGAAAAATCATTCATGGTTTCTTCCAACAATTTCAAAATAGAAGTTTCCTTTTCAGAAAAATTTTGTGTAATCTTAAGCCTGTACCTTACAGCAGCGAGTATGTCATCCATTTGCCGAAGACTATTTAAACGATCTCTGTTTTCTTTCCGCTTTCTTATATATTCTTCGGGATTGACATGGGCCAGTTCATGCGAAAGTGCTATGTATTCACCATAAATTACATCCAGGAGTTCATAATTTTCTATTCTCGCCGCCTCCTCCTCGGCTTTTTTAATAAACCTCCACGCCAGATCAAATTGATTTTTTGAAAAATAAAAATGCAACAACGATAATAAATGAAGGATGTACATCCTGTCATCCTTGCGGTAGTGCAGTAAAACTAGACTTTCGTTAACATCTTCGATCAAACGGTTTTTAAGCCGGTAAAAGGAGTTTTTGTCTCCCCGCGGGTAAAGCTTTCGGAAAATTTTTTCATCATCGTATTTTTTTTGCGTTCTTTTTACGTAATCAAACAATTCAATGTCCTTACGTGTCCCATGATCATACATTCTTTTAGCCAATAATTTAAAATGGCGGATGTCTTCTTTATTAAGCCCTTGTATAATCTGATTAAGGATGTCCATACTGCTCATTTTAAACGCGTAAGAAAATTAATAAATTTATTTGATATCCTGAAATTCATATTGTATTTTCGGGCCATGAAGAATTACATAAGAAATTTTGGTTTATTATTTGCGGCGGTATTGGTGTTCATTTCAAGCCAGGCAAGTGCCCAGGTTTTAAGTATTGTCCATCTCAGACTTCAGGATACGCTAACTTCATTTAACTCAGGCGATAGCCTCTTTATTACTTTAAAAAACACCGGGAATAAACTCTTTAACGGACCGGTTAGCCTGAAATACCACACGGATAGTGTAGCTATACCAAGCTCATTAGACACCGTGCAGTATTCTGTCACGTTGAATCCCGGAGATTCTGTCTTTTTAAATAAAAGCAGTTTGACAATAAAAAATGTCAACTTCCATAACTTTACTAATATCGTTGTCATCTGGCCGTTTACAACGGTTGCAAATGTAATCTGTGACTCGGCCTATTTCTCCATTCAGATCGATGGGATGGCGGGGATCTCGGAACTGAAAAAATCAGAGCCAGCATACTTCATCTATCCCAATCCTTCCAATTCTGTTATTTACCTTCAGGTATTGGAATCCAAATATAGCGTTGAAAATGTAAGAATATACGACAACATGGGGTCCTTGGTCAAATCATTCAGGGGTTCTATCCATCAGATAGAAATCAGTGAATTACCCGGCGGTTTGTATACACTTGAAATTGAAACTAGCGGGCAGGAACGGACACACCTATCATTCATCAAGCAATAGCGAACAGCAGAACAATTTGAATACAGCGCATCACACCAGGCTTATTAAGGAAGAAGCCAAGCGCCTCGGTTTTGACTATTGCGGAATTTCAAAAGCAGCATTCCTGGAAGAAGAAGCTCCCCGGTTGGAAAAATGGCTTAGCAAGAACATGCAGGGTCAAATGAAATACATGGAAAATCATTTCGACAAACGGCTTGATCCCCGCCTTTTAGTTGAAGGGGCCAAATCCGTTATTTCCCTTTTGTTGAATTATTACCCACATGAAAATCAGAAAGATCCGGAAACCCCAAAAATTTCCAAGTATGCTTATGGAAAAGATTATCATTTGGTAATAAAAGAAAAATTGAAACAGCTTCACCATTTTATTATCACAAACATTGGAGAAATCAATGGCCGCGCATTCGTCGACTCCGCTCCTGTTATGGATAAAGCCTGGGCTAAACGTTCGGGATTAGGGTGGGTGGGGAAAAACAGCAATCTTATCAATAAAAATAACGGTTCCTTTTTTTTTATTGCCGAACTGATTGTAGATCTTGAACTCGAACACGATGGTGCTATCGGCGATTACTGCGGCACCTGTACCCGTTGCATTGATGCGTGCCCCACTGATGCGATCGTAGAACCCTATCTGGTAGACGGCAGCAAATGTATCTCCTATTTCACCATCGAGCTAAAAGAAAACATTCCCCCCGGACTAAAAGGAAAGTTCGAAAACTGGGCATTCGGATGCGATATCTGCCAGGACGTATGTCCCTGGAACCGCTTCTCAAGTCCAACGAACGAAACAATGTTCGCTCCGAAAAAAGAACTACTGGATATGAGCAAGAACGATTGGGAAGAAATATCAGAAGAACTATTCAATAAACTATTCCAAGATTCCGCTTTACAACGCACAAAATATAACGGTCTAAAACGCAATCTTCATTTTTTAAGAAAAACTGCGCCCTAATTTTTTACGATCCGCAGCTCTACTCTTCTGTTTTGCTTTCTACCTTCCGGATTATCGCTTCCATCAGAATTCTTGTTAGGCGCGGCCGGATGTGAGCTTCCCCGCGGTCTGGTGGTAATACGTTTTTTCGCAATTCCTTCTTCTATAAGAGAATTAGCAACAGCATTAACCCTTCTGGCTGACAGCCGTAAATTATGATTGGCACTTCCTTTAGCGTCACTGAATCCTGACAACTCAATGGAACAGTTCATGCAGTTTTTTAAATATGCAACAATTTCCTGAAGCTCCCCCTTGTAATCATCATTGATTTTATACTTGTCAAAATCAAATAAAATTTTTGAGAAAGAATCCACTCCTGAATCAAGTGCAGTATCTCTGTGTAAAGATTTATTTTCAGCAATTGTGACCGTTGTTTTTAGCAGGTTATTTATTTCTTCGTTGTAATTTTTATTTATAACAGCCAATTCTTTGCGTAAACCGGTTATTGCTATGTCATTAGCAGTAGAAAGCAATTCCTGCATTAGTTCTGTTTTAAGAGCCGAGTATTTAGTATTTATCAGAATCCGATCATTCGTCAGAGGAGAGCCCATCTTATCTACCCTCGCAAGAATATCTTTGTCAAAAGCAAGCCCATTTTGATATTCCATTACTTTTGTTTCCTTTCCTTTATGTATTTTGATTTCATACAATTTTGCATCCTGATCCTCCTCATTCATTAGAAAATAACCCGGTTCTTCAGCTTTTAATTTGTAGAAATGAAATGTTCCGTTCTTTGTGATTCGCGAAGTCTCAGAAATAGTCCCCTCAGAAGTATAAAAACTCAATTTCCTATCCTCAAAAATAGCCCCATCTTCGTTCCGCATTTCTTTCAATTTCCGTTCTTTTATACTATTACCTGCCTCCATACTGATCTTATAATCCGCAATTGAGCTAACATCTTCTCCTTCCAGTCTAAAAAAACAAAACTGATCCGGAGGAAGCTTCCGAAATACAAAATTTCCTTCCTTGTTCAACAGCGCCACCTCAACCAATATCCCATCTTTATCATAGCCAGACAAACGTTTCCTGGTAATGAATACTCCTCTCTCATAATTCATTTCTTTTAGCTTCATGCTACGCATGGTAAATCCATCCTTTATTATCTCAATCAAATAGTTATTCGTAGTATCAGGTGATTCTCCATTTTCAAATTTAAAAGAACCCCTTTCGTCATAGGGTAGTTTATGGAATTGAAAAATTCCATCAGCATTTAACATGGCGGTTTCCTCCGGCATACCATTCATATTGTAAAACCGAAGTGCTTTCCGGGGAAAAACAACTCCATCCTTAAAATTGAGATTTTGAATCGTGTCAGTTCCTCTAACAACGCTAATCTGGTGCAAATCATGGTCCGCATTCCCGTCTTCAGATTTAAAACAACAAACCTGATCAGGAATAATTTTATGAAAAATAAATTTACCATTTCGTGTCCCCGTAGCCGTTTCCAGCACATTACCTTGCTTATCATAACAATTCAGGCGCCTTATCTGAAACAGGTATCCATCTGCTGCCTGCATATCTTTCAACTTCATTTTCTGTTCTACACTACCTTCCTTAAGAATTTGAATTTCATACTCCAGCTTCGTATCCGGCTCCCCTTCCAATTTGAAAACGTTCAGCTGATCCGAAAGTAATTTATGAAAAACAAATGTTCCATTTTTATCTGCTATGGCAAACTCCACAACTTCTCCGTTTGCTGTATACGCATAAAGTGTTTCCAGGGAAGTTACTTTCCCGTTTTTAAATTGCTTGTTTATGATCGTATCCTTATCTGATACCAGCTCGATCGGATAACTGGTATTATCTAAGTCCGAAGTCTCCATTTTAAACAAACCTTTTTCAGCCAGCCCGAGCTTATGGAATACAAAATCTCCCTTTTTATTCAGTAAAGCTGTTTCTCTTACTCTCCCTTTCTCATCATAAAAAATCAATTGTTTCTTTACAAAAGCGAATCCTTTTTCCACCTGCAGGTCTTTACGTTCAAGTACTTTGGGAGTTCCGTTCAGGGATGCGAATCGGATTTTATAATTCAGCTTTGCATCGTCCTCTTGCTCGAATTTAAATAAATTGAATTCTTCCGGAATCAACTTATGAAACGTAAAGCATCCATCTCGTTCAGCAAAAGCCACTTCGACAAGCACTCCCTCTTTGTTATATGCACGCAATACTTTCCTGGGGAATACCGTTCCATTTTGAAATCGTCTGGCATCCAGAACAGCCGTTCCCTTGACAATGTCAATGTTGTAAATCCCTGAATCCTGTCCTGCCGCTACCAGTTTAAACGTTCCTCCTTCATCCGGACCAAGCTTGTGAAATACAAAATCTCCCTGTTTGTTTACCAAGGAAGTTTCTATAAGTTCACCACTTTTAGCATAAAAATTAAGCTTTTTCTTCTGAAAAAGGAATCCATCCTCCGATTGCATATCACTTAATTGCAAGGTACTCAGGACCGAATCTCCCTTGAATAATTGAATTTTATAGTTCAGGATAGTTTCGGTCTCTTCTCCTTCAAGTCGGAACAGACCGAATGCGTCAGGAGACAACTTTTTGAAAACAAAAACTCCTTTCCCGTTTGATCTGGCCGTTTCGAGCACTGTACCTTCCAAACTATATAAATATAATTTCCGGACCGGCAAGGGAAGAAGAGTATCAGGTGATGTCCTCTTCTCCTCTTCTTTTCTTTCAATAAGCTGCTTCTGAAATTTAACCGTATTGCCTGTTATCAAGGACGTTAAAGCAGTTTGTTTTTTTTGTTCATCGGCTTTTTGTTCTGCAAGAATGGAATCCTTACCCATAGCATTTTGGATTGAATTCATTTTACTGAGGGAATCAAGTTGTGCCGCAGCAAAGCGTTCAGCAAATACAAATCCATTTTTAGTTCTTATCGCAGCCTTGCGCACACCGTCAATAACGAGGTTAACAGAATAAACACTGTCAGATTCCGCACCGCGCATTTTAAAGACACCCGCTTGCTTTTCCGTTATTTTTTTAAAAACAAAGGCTCCGTCCCTCGCCATAAGAGCAGTTTCTACAATCTCGTTCTGATCAGAATAAAAACTCATATACCTTTTAGGAAATATAATTCCTCGGGAAAACTGCATTGTTTTCTCCGGATTACCTTGGTAAACAATTTTAATTTCATAAGTAGCCGAATCGAAACCTTCTTCCCTCAGCTTAAAATTTCCGGGTGCATCCGGAGCAATTTTATAGAATGTAAAAACAGAATCTTTGGATAACAGTGATGTTTCAATGACGGAATCTTTGGTATCATTGAAACTAAGTTTTTTGTATGGAAAAAGAACTCCTCCCTTCAGCTGCATCGTCACTCTTTCAGATCCTCTCCGAGTCAGTACAACTGGATAAGCCGTATTAACATCGCCCTTTTCCAACTTGAATTCACCCGGCTGAACCATATCGTGCTTGTGAAAAACAAATTTTCCGCTCACGTTAAGAAAAACCGATTCCACAAGCACACCTGAAGGATTGTAAAAATTCAGCTTGGTTTCCGGAAAAACAAACCCATCTTTCACACGCACCAGTTGTACTGTGTCTGCTCCTATAGCTACCTTCACATTGTATTCGACTTCCGGATCTCCACCTTCCAACTTAAATAAGCCAGGTTTCGTATAGTTCAGCTCATTAAATACAAATATTCCGTTTTTATCTAAAGAAGCTGTTCTCACCTGATTGTGGAGAGAATCTACAAAATGCAACTTCAAATCTGCCAAATCGTATATGTCTGATAAACAGTTTTCCACAATTACTTCTTTGTAATTTAAATGTGTTGTTTTTGAATTAATACCATTTAGGTATGCCAGATAATTTTCATATTCATCGGCAGACTTATTTTTGCCGGAAAGAAGTACCTTCTGCCGGATGTCAAAAAAAGCATTTTTGATGCAAGCTTTTTGAATCCATTGCCGATGCTCCATATCAACTCTTTTGGAAATTTCAACTTTCTGAAACAGATCATAGGCCTTACACTGCTTTGGCAAAGTGATTTCCGTTGAGAAGTATACGATACCCTTTCCTTCGAAACTGAAGATATAATCAACATTCCGCAATAACGTAATTTCATATTTACCGCTTTTATCGACCACACAGTGAGCCACTTTACTTTGTGTGTTTTTGTCCATGACAGAAATAAACAGGTCCTTGGGTGTTCCTTCTGCAATTGTCACCAATCCTTTTATAACTGTTTCCTGGATATCATCGCATAAGGTAATGGAATAAATATCCATGTCGGCATTCTGCTTTTCCTGGTCGCCTCTTGAAGAAGAATAATAAGCTTTATCATTCCCATTGTCTAACGTAAAATACATATCATTACCTGTTGTATTTATAGGATAGCCCATATTTTGAGGGTCCACCCAAACACCGTTTTGACGTTCCGATTTATAAATATCAAAGCCACCGATGCTGTTATGTCCCCTGGAAGCGAAGTACAAATACTTTCCATCCGGGGAAACAAAGGGTGCTTCCTCATCAAACTCTGTGTTAATAAGTGGGCCAAGATTTTCAAGAGGTCCCCATTTTCCGGAAGGCATTTTAACTGATTTATAAATGTCCCTTCCTCCATACCCTCCCGCTTTGTCACTTACAACATAAAGTGTATTGTCTGAAACACTATAACTCAAACTTGTTTCCCATTCATTCGAGTTAATTTCTCCGCTGTTTTCAAACTTTTTAGGATCCGACCATTTTGGTCCTATACGATTACTGAAATAGAAGGTGCCGTTTTTAGTTCCCCGGCAAAAATAGAGCGTCTTACCATCTACGGAAAGAAAGTCCATTGATTCGTTTTTTTTCGTATTGATCGGAGGTCCGACGGGCATGGCTTCTGACCAGCCATCCTCTCCAAGCTTTGACACATAAATATCTTCATTGTATTTTCCGTCCTCCGGATCAACTTTATCATTGCGACCAGCCTTTCTTCTGGAAGTAAAAAACAATAAGGAGTCACCGGGAGAAATCACAGCTCCGTAATCGTCATATTTACTATTGATTTTTTCTCCCAGGTTTTCAATTTCGTATTCTTTCTTCTTCCCGTTTAACTCCATTTTTCTCAGGGGACGTTCCATCCTGTCCCGCGCACTTTTACATTCCTCGATATTTCGCTTTACCTCTTTAATAAAATAATCTCCTTCCTGATCAGTCCCCGAAAAAAATGGTTTTTTGAACGTGAAAACATTCTTTAACGCAATTGATTTTTCGGGTTTAAACAAACGGAGATACTTTTTATAGCAATTAATCGCGTCTTCCAGACGATAATCCAACTGATAAACCTTACCCAGATAGTAATACAATTCGACCAGGCTGTCAGAAGAATTTTGCAAAACATATTCAAAATAAGGGATAGCCCTAAGCTTCAAAGAATCAGAAAAATAATACGTTTGCGCCAGCTCGTAATGGTATTCAATATTACCCGAATCTGACTTCAAAAGAATTTTATAGTAACCGACAGCAGAATTATAATCACCTTCATTAAAAGAATTGCGGGCCTTTTCGAGCGTTTTTTCAAGATCCGTTTGGGCACTCGATTGAAAATGCACGACGCTAAACAGAAACAAAAAAGCGATTAAATTATATTTTGTTACCCTTTTCAAATCTTCCATACTAAAAATAAGAATTTATTCAAAGACCGATTCAATTATTAATTGTTCCACCGAAACGTATCCAGTTCAAATCCCGCCAGGTCCAATACGCGGTCAACAACGGTAGCGGCAAGTTCTTCAAAATTCAGAGGCTTACTATAAAAGGAAGGACTTGCCGGGCAGATAATACCACCCGCCTCTGTAACTGCTTTCATATTATTGATATGAATAAGGCTGAGAGGGGTATCACGTGTCAGCAAAATCAGTTTACGTCTTTCCTTCAGGATGACGTCAGCTGCACGTGTAGTGAGGTCATTCGAAATTCCGCCTGCTATTCGGGCAAGTGTGCCCATCGAACAAGGGCAGACAATCATTACATTGTAATTAGCCGAACCGGAAGCAAAAGGTGCCATAAAATCAGTTTTAGCAAAAATCTTAAACGGCACTTTTTCATACTCCTTATCCCCCAACTCATACTCCCAAACTGCTTTGGCATTGTCACTCATCACAAGGCCCAATTCTCCTACCTGGCTTTTCAGCAATTCCAACTTCCGCAATAACACTTTCGCATAAATAGCTCCACTGGCGCCAGTTATTGCAACAACTACTTTATGTTTCGTATCCTTCATGGCTATAAATGTACCACAAAATAAAAGCAAAAGCTTAAATCACGTGAATCGAACCGATTGCTTATCTTTATGCTCTAATTATGAAAAAAAGGTTCGCCAGTTATTCTGCACTTATCCCTGCTTTATTGCTTGCACTTTGCACACAGGCACAAATCATCACTACGATTGCAGGTAATGATACGGCGGCTTATGCAGGAGATGGAGGGCTGGCAATTGCAGCGAAATTATTTAGTCCTGTTGGCGTAGCTATCGATGACTCGGGAAATGTTTACATAGCAGATCAAAACAACAACAGGATCCGCAAAATATATGCACTGACCGACACGATTATTACCATTGCCGGCGATAGTGCACAGGGCTTTACTTACAATAACCTTCCTGCTACCTTCTCCAGCTTATATGCCCCGAGTGCAGTTGCTTTGGATGCCGCCCATAACATTTATATTGCCGATCAGAATAACAACCAGATACGTAAGGTAGCAGCAACCAACAATTATATCACCACAATAGCAGGCACCGGAAATCCCGGATTTTCAGGAGATGGGGGATTGGCAACAGCCGCACAACTCAATTTCCCCTCTTCATTAGCCATCGACGATGCAGGAAATGTTTATATCGCTGATTACTACAACAATCGCGTTCGTATGATTACAGCTTCCTCCGGCATCATCACAACGATAGCCGGCAATACGAATCTTGGTGATACGGTCTGGGGTTATTCCGGAGACGGTGGACCTGCAACTGCTGCAGAATATAACAGCATTAACGCAGTAACGGTAGATCATTCAGGAAACGTCTACCTGGTAGACGCCGGCAACAACTGCATCCGCAAGATAACAGCTTTTACCGGAATTGTTCAAACCATTGCGGGAAACGGGAATTCGGGTTATTCAGGTGATGGAGATACCGCAACCAAAGCAACGCTTAACTCACCGGACGGAATAGCACTGGATGCTTCCGGGAATATATACATATCAGATGCTGGAAACAATGTTGTACGCACGGTAAATGTATCTACAGGCACCATCAGCACACTGGCAGGAAATGGGATCGCGGGCTTTTCAGGGGACGGAGGGGCCGCCTCTTCCGCTGAATTATATAATCCCGCAGGTATGGCTTTTGATCCACGCGGAAATTTATACATCGCTGATGAATTAAATTCCCGGATCCGTAAAATTACTTCTCTGACCGGGATCAATGAACTTTCATCTTCTCTTGAAGTCATAAAGGCATATCCCGTTCCGAGTAACGGAAATCTCCGGGTCGAACTGGGAGGAGAGGGTTATCGCTCCTTGAGTATTTTCGATGAGCTGGGACAATTAGTTTATCAACAGACTCTGAATGCGATGCAAGAAAATCAAAACCTGAATATCAATATCAGCAATGTTCCCAACGGCATTTATTACCTGCAGGCCTTAGGACAAAAAAGCACGCTGAGCAAATCAATCGTCATCCAAAAGTAAGAGCCTGAGTCAGGTCAAAAGTTTCTTGACTAAAGCTACAACCCCTTTTACTGCATTTTCGTTGATGATGACAAGATTACCAGACTGCTTAAGGCTTTCCGCATTGGGGTCCACCAAGTACCTGATACCCGCACCAGAAGCGCAATCTAATAGTCCGGCGGCCGGAAACACATTCAGAGAAGTACCGATGACTATAAAAATATCTGCCCCGGAAGCTATACGACAGGCCTGCTCCATGTTTGGCACCCTTTCTCCAAACCAAACGACATGGGGACGAAGTTGCGAGCCCTTTGCACATTTTTCACCCATATCCAGTCTCCAATCCGGTATATCATATACCAGGGAGGGATCAAGCGTGCTCTGGCTTTTAGTCACTTCTCCATGTAAATGAAGTACTTTTTCAGAACCCGAACGTTCATGCAGGTTATCAATATTCTGAGTGATAATATGAACATCGAATATTCTTTGCAATTCTGCCAATGCGTAATGTGCCCCATTCGGTTTGGCTTCCAGCACCTGCTTCCTGCGAAGGTTATAAAAATCAAGAACCCGTGCAGGATTTTTTTTCCATCCTTCCGGAGTAGCCACTTCATTTATATCCGCCTCTTCCCACAAACCTCCATTATCCCGGAAAGTTTTCAGACCACTCTCCGCGCTCACACCTGCACCCGTAAAAACGACAACTTTTTTCATTCCATCACAGAAACTTTCTCCTTACAATATATAAAAAAATCACCGGAAATCACACTTCCATTTGCTGAAAACCAGTGATGGTATAATTCTTATATTCGTAATGAAAAACAGCCTGTATTTATGAATAAATTTCGCAAACAAGATGCCCTGGATTATCACGCTCAGGGACGCCCCGGCAAAATCGAAGTTGTGCCTACAAAACCACATAGTTCTCAACGCGATCTATCCTTGGCCTATTCTCCCGGCGTTGCTGAGCCTTGCCTGGAGATAGCGCAAAATCCTGAAGACGTTTACAAGTATACCGCAAAAGGAAATTTAGTTGCTGTCATTTCAAATGGCACTGCCGTACTCGGGCTTGGAAATATTGGCCCTTTGGCATCCAAGCCGGTGATGGAAGGAAAGGGCCTATTATTTAAAATATTTGCCGATATCGATGTGTTCGATATTGAAGTAGATTCGAGTGAAGTAGATCATTTCATCAGTACCGTCAAAGCCATATCACCTACATTTGGTGGTATTAACCTGGAAGACATTAAATCTCCCGAATGTTTTGAGATCGAACGGAGATTGAAGGAGGAATTAACAATCCCGGTTATGCACGACGACCAGCATGGAACTGCCATTATATCGGCTGCTGCACTTATTAATGCCTGCGAAATAGCAGGTAAAGACCTGGGTAAAATACGTATCCTGATTAACGGGGCCGGCGCAGCGGCTATTTCCTGCGCTAAGCTCTATATTTCTGTGGGCGCCAAAAAGGAACACATCTTAATGTTCGACAGTAAGGGCCTGCTTCATACCAAACGAAACGACCTCGACGAACAGAAAAAATTCTTTGCTTCTGATAAAATAAATTATAATTCCCTGGCAGAAGCCATGAAGGGGGTAGACGTGTTTGTCGGACTTTCAAAAGGAAATATGGTTTCACAGGAAATGGTTAAAAGCATGGCACCTAAGGCCATCTTATTTGCATTAGCCAACCCCGACCCGGAAATCTCTTACCAGGAAGCACGGGCCGCCCGTAAAGACATCATTATTGCCACAGGCCGGTCGGATAACCCTAATCAGGTGAACAATGTCATTGGATTCCCTTTTATCTTCCGTGGTGCGCTTGATGTGCGCGCAACTCAGATCAATGAAGCCATGAAGCTGGCCGCAGTCTATTCTATTGCTGCATTGGCGAAAGAGCCCGTACCGGAATCCGTCAACCTGGCTTATGATACAAAAAACATCAGCTTTGGTGCTGAATACATTATTCCAAAACCAATCGACTTTCGTTTGATCAGCACCGTAGCTCCGGCAGTGGCCAGGGCGGCTATTGAATCCGGCGTTGCCCGTTTTAAAATAACGGACTGGGAAGCCTACCGGGAACAACTGAACAAACGCCTGGGTCTTGACAACAAATTGATCCGTACCATTACCAATAAAGCCAAGCAAAACCCAAAACGGGTTCTCTTTGCAGAGGCAGACCATTACAAAATCCTGAAAGCTGCTCAGATGGTGAGAGATGAAGGTATTGCCCGTCCAATTCTATTAGGCAATGCCGAACACATACGGGCAATCATCAAAGAAAACAACCTCGATCTCGAAGATGTTCCCATTGTTGATCCTCGCAGTGAAGAGGAAGAAGAACGCAGAAACAAATTCGGAGATCTTTTTTTTCAAAAACGCAAACGTCGCGGATATACCCTGTTTGAGGCACGCAAAATTATGCGCGAACGCACCTATTTTGGAGCCATGATGGTGGAAACCGGTGCCGCAGATGCTATGATATCCGGCTTAACCCGAAAATACTCCGATCCAATCCGGACGGCTTTACAGATAATCGGTATACAGGAGGGCGTTAAACGTGTAGCCGGTATGTATATCATGAATACCAAACAAGGTCCGTTCTTTTTCGCAGACACAACAATGAATGTCAACCCGGATACCCAGAATTTAGTGGACATTGCAGTACTCACGGCCAATAGTGTACGACAATTCAATATTATTCCCAGGGTGGCACTACTCTCGTATTCCAATTTCGGTTCTGCTGATGGAGAGGTCCCCAATAAAGTACGGGACGCTGTTGCAATTTTGCACAAACAGTACCCAGGTTTGATTGTTGACGGCGAAATGCAGGCGAACTTTGCCTTAAACAATGACTTGCTAAAGGAACAATTTCCTTTTTCCGACCTGGTTGATAAAAAGGTTAACACACTTATCTTTCCAAATCTTGCTTCTGGAAACATTGCTTATAAACTTATGCAGGAAATGGCGGGAACGGAAGCGATTGGACCCATCCTGATTGGCCTGAAGAAACCGGTCCATGTATTACAATTGGGCAGTTCTGTTCGTGAAATCGTTAACATGGTAACAATCGCAGTAATTGATGCTCAGGCGAAACGCTAATTAATTAGCCAATTCGTTAATTAGCCAATTTTTGGAGAGCCATGACGTTAATTAACTAATTTTCAACTATTTACATAATGCCCCAATAATTCACTAATTGAACGAATTAGCTAATTGGCTAATTAACTTGTCCAATTCATCCCATTTTCCTATCTTCGTCACCCTTTTAAAAATTTATTAACTAAAAACAAAAATAAAGAATGGCAAATCAGTATGAAACCGTTTTCATTATGACTCCCGTTTTGTCTGATGAACAGGCAAAGGAAACGGTCGCTAAGTACAAAAAAGTGCTTAGTGATAATGGATGCAAAGTCATCCACTCTGATGATTGGGGCCTTCGCAAACTGGCGTACCCGATTCAAAAGAAAACCACAGGTTTTTACCATCTCTTTCAATTCGAAGGAGCAGGTACAATCGTTGCAGACCTTGAACTGGCCTACAAACGTGATGAGCGCTTGCTGCGCTACATGACCGTATCCCTGGATAAGCATGCAATCGCTTACAGTGAAAAACGCAGAGCCAAGTCAAAGAAAAAAGAAACCGTTTCTGCATAAGTAAAATTTAAAAAATTAATACACATGGCTGAGAACACATCCGAAATAAGATATCTGACTCCAACAACTGTTGAAGTAAAGAAAAAAAAATACTGCCGTTTCAAAAAGAGTGGCATCAAATACATCGACTATAAAGACCCTGTTTTTCTTTTGAAATTCGTAAATGAACAAGGTAAGCTATTGCCACGAAGACTTACGGGAACATCTTTAAAATACCAACGCAAAGTAGCGCAAGCAGTTAAACGCGCCCGTCACATTGCGATCATGCCGTATGTGGCAGATTTAATGAAATAATCGAATTTAAAAACCAGAAAAAATGGAAGTAATTCTGAAACAAGACATAAAAAATCTCGGATACGCGGATGATGTTGTAAAGGTAAGGGCAGGTTATGGCCGTAACTTTTTATTGCCAAAAGGACTAGCCATCACAGCAGATGAAAGCAACAAAAAAATGTTAACGGAAACTAAGAAGCAACGTGCTTTCAAAGAAGAAAAAATCAAGAAGGCTGCTGAAACGACCGTAGATTCCTTAAAAAATATGATCGTTAAGGTTGGGGCTAAAGTAGGAGAATCAGGAAAAATATTTGGTTCCGTTAATGCCATTCAGATTGCCGATGCAATTAAAAAGCTGGGAATTGATGTGGACCGCAAGAATATCACTTTGAAAGATGATATCAAATCCATTGGCACTTATACGGCTGATGTACGTTTACACAAAGAGATTACCGCAAAAGTTACATTTGAAGTGGTAGCTGAGTAATACGGTTTAAAGCGCTCACCAAAAAAAGAAGCCCATTCTGGAAATCAGGATGGGCTTCTTCATTCCTCCGTTAATCCCATTTTCTCTGAAAAATGGGCACAATAGTCCTTTAGATCATCTGTAATTTTATCCTCCCCCGTAGCCTTTTTGAACGTATCGGCCATTGACAACAGACTTTGATGAAAAAAGCGTTTCATCTCGTCAATAGACATATCCTTGGTCCAAAGATCTATCCTCAGGGTATTGTTTTCCGCTGCATCCCATAATGCAATCATTACCGATTTACTCCTGCTTTTTTCTTTGCCATCACTTGTTTCCCAATCGATTGCAAGAGGAAGGTTGTTTTCATCCAGTTTAACCGTGAACTTTATTTCAGAAGTCTTCATCTTTTTATTTATTTCCTACGAAATTACTACAAATCCATACTAAGTTAAACTCCTGGTAAAATTATTACATTTGTTTACAAAATAAAGTAACACCGGCACATGGAAGAAACCTCAGCAGAGTCAACAGCGTTAAAAGAAGAAAAAAAGTCGCGTAAAAAATCAGGGCTGCTCCTGTTTTTGTTATTATCCCTCGCAGGTAATGGCGTATTATTCTGGATGTATTGGCAGGAAAGAGACCGGGCTCAAACAGTTGTTACCGAAAAAGAAACGGTTATTGTTGAACGGGAAAACGTAAAAGGTGACCTGGTGCAACTGAAAGAAGATTATGCCACGCTGCAAACCAGTGATAAAAAAATACAGGCAGAGTTAGATGAAAAGAAAGAACAGATTGATCAGCTAATTGCAGAAGCTGACAAACACAAAGGGGATGCCTGGTACATTTCAAAACTAAAGAAAGAGACCGAAACATTGCGAACCATTATGAAGGGCTATGTTCATACTATTGACTCTCTGAACATTTTTAACAAAACACTTCTTAAAGAAAACGTAAAAGTCCGCACCCAATTCTTAAGTGAAAAGGAAAAAGCCAACTCCCTGACAAAGGAAAAAGAAGACCTGGAAGGAGTCATTAACACAGGTTCTATTCTGAAAGCAAGCGGTACTAAAGCAGAAGGAATAATAGTGCGGGCAGGTGGAAAGAAAGAATCTGAAACAAAAAAGGCCCGCAAATCAGACAAAATAAAAGTAACATTGACAATAGGTGAAAACACACTCGCCAAAAAAGGAAACCGGGATGTGTATTTGCGCGTTGTAACACCTGATGGAAAAGAATTATCCCGTGCCCTGGACGATGCGAATAGTTTTTCTTTCAATGGCGTTCGCGGATTTTTCTGTGCCCGTCAATCGATCAAATATGACAACAAAGAACTTCCGGTAACACTGTATGCGGAAAGCGCAAAAAAGTTTATCCCGGGAAAATATATTCTGGAAGTATATTGTGAACAAAATCTGATGGGGCAAACCACCCTGGTCTTGGAATAGCATTTTTCGCTAATGTTCCCTTACGGCAACTTTGTTATGCCTTAGCATATAAGGGGCATAATAGGCCGGTATATTACTCAAGGGTAAAACTTCGGGCTTTAAATTGATTCCCAATTTTTTCTTCATAAAATCACGCCTGGCTTGTATTCTTTTCCAGGAGGAAGGGTATCTGGCTGACCATTCAGACTGCAATTTATTATCCGCCAGTATTATTCCATCCTCCATATTAGCACATACTACCTCCCCCTTGCTTACAGGAATAATATCCATTTGTAGCGCCATTCCAGAATAGAGCTTTAGCGTGGAATCAAGGGTAAAAGGTGAGTTTACCCATTCATCCAGATGAATCGTGTGCCCCGTATTTACAGCAAAATCAAACAGTGCTTTTGTTCTCGCCTCTTCTACCTTCGCTGCAACTGAACTCGCACTAACTCCTATTCCAACGGTCTCATACCAGGCGAGAACAGTCTGAAAATATCCTTTCCAAAATAGTTCGAAAAAAGCTGCTGTAGCCCCACCAAGTTGTTCCGGCCCCTCTGCAACCATCCCCGCACGGCAGGTTAAAGCTCCCCATACACCAAAAGCAGAGGTAAAAGGGTCTTGGAGAGCTATCTTGTTCCCTGAAGGACTGCTTAAACCTAACTGCGCTTTTTTGCCTGAGGAAATCATGGGATGACAGGAATAAGGTAATCCATCACTGATAAAATTTCTTGCCAGCTCATATTCCCGTATTCCCGGTCGTATTTGCCGGACCAGGTTCTTGATACTTTCCGATGTTCTCGTACTCGCCCATTCGAAACGGACCAGTTCTTCCAAACAGGTATGGTTTCTTAATCCTGTTTCTGAATCTGTAAAAATATCAGAAGCATTTACGACTGAACCCGAACTGCCCACTAATTCTCGTAAAACGTCCGCCATATAAGCAGGTATATCCAACGCCTCCTGACCCGAAACAAAGCGTTTATAATAGCTGCACCCGATAGTCAGTCCCTTCCCGATTCCAAAATCAGAAAAAATTGCTCGCAAGGACCGAGATCCCGACCGGTCCTGCCCCATTAAACTAAACTCCTGGTAAAGTTCATATTCCATCGGGACAGGACATATACCTGTATAACCCATGCATTCATTACCCAATAGCATTTTACGTTTACCCTTCTTATGGAGCAGTAAAAGTCCTTCCTCAAAACGCGGATCAAGATTCGTTAAAAAAGCGAGGTTAGCCGAATGCTCCCGGTCCGCAAAAACAAGCAGAATGTCTATGTTCAATTCCTCCAATCTTTTGGCAGTCGCCTCCAGCCTGTTTTCAAATTCAATTGCAGGTATCTCTGTTAGCTCCGCACACATTCCGAAATCGGGTAGCTCCACCTCTTTCAAAACAATCGTATTGATCGTATTCCCGATTTCCGCGCTTAATGACATAGTTTATGATTTTAATGCGATATCCTATTTCGCTCAAAATACAGGATAATCAATTTTATACTATAAATTTGAACCGCCTCTTAAAATTATATTATTTTTACAAAACACGCTAATTTACACTTCAAATGACCACCAGAAGAAATTTTATCAAGATGACTGCACTTGGAACTTCCGCACTTACTTTTGGAAAGATCATCCCCTCTGCATTTGCAAGGGAACAAAAAACTGAAATGGATTTTCCAATTGTTTTGTCCACCTGGGAACATGGATTAAATGCAAACGAAGGGGCCTGGAAGATTTTAAATGCCGGAGGAAAAGCGTTGGATGCCGTTGAGGCGGGTGTAAAAATACCGGAAGCTGATCCAAACGTACGTTCCGTTGGGTACGGAGGATTACCAGACAGGGATGGTCATGTTACGTTGGATGCCTGTATCATGGATGAAAACAGCAATTGTGGTTCCGTCGCATTTCTGGAACACATAATGCACCCCATCTCCGTGGCCAGAATGGTTATGGAAAAAACCCCGCACATTATGCTGGCGGGAGAAGGAGCTTTACAGTTTGCACTGAATAATGGTTTTAAAAAGATGAACCTGTTAACTCCCGAATCTGAAAAAGACTGGAAAGAATGGCTCAAAACATCCGAATATAAGCCGATTATAAATATTGAAAATCATGATACGATCGGAATGATCGCTATGGATGCACAGGGTAATCTTTCGGGAGCCTGTACAACCAGTGGGCTTGCCTATAAAATGCATGGCCGGGTAGGTGACTCTCCTATCATTGGCGCAGGACTCTATGTAGATAACGAAGTAGGAGCGGCGACAGCAACAGGCACAGGAGAAGAAGTGATCCGCATTGCCGGAAGCCACCTGGTTGTTGAACTGATGCGACAGGGGAAAACTCCGGAAGATGCTTGTCGGATCGCGGTCGAGCGTATTGTTAAAAAACAACCTCAAAAATCAAAAGAGATACAAGTGGGATTTTTAGCCCTTAATAAAAAAGGAGAATACGGAGCTTATTGCCTGCAGAAGGGCTTTAATTATGCGGTCTATTCCAAAAGTATAGCGAACAAGCTGATAGATGGCAGACACTATTATTCGTAAGGAAGATCAAAACGAAGCTCTCACCTGAGCGCCTCCTGTATTAATAACTTTTGTTCCTTCTGATTTACGTCCATCGTAATTAAAGCTGATCGTTAAATTATTAGCCAGACTTCTCTGATAGGTGGCATTCCAGGTTACGTTTTGACCAGGCAAAAGTCCCTGGAGCATTTCGAAGGCGATGGGTGTGTTTCCCACATCATCATATGAAAGCTGAATAAAATTCGCTTTAGCGCTAAAACTGCCCTTTTGCAGAACATTATACCGCAGCTCCAAACCATAATTTTGCTGTTGTGAAACTTGCCCCCCATATTGGGCAGCATTCGCTTTATCCGTATAACTAAACGACAAACTGATGCGGAACGAAGTACTGGGCTGATAATTTATCTTGGGTTCAATACCGTAATAAGTCACGTCGTAATCACGGTCCGTAAAAAACTCGGAATTACTGAACTTTTCACCATTATTCAAACCCAGGTTGAGGCTATATACGCGCAGGATATTCCATCTCAGTTTCACTTCACGTAAAATAGAGATACGGGTATCCAATCCATCTGTCAGCAGTGTTTTGTTACTGACATCCTGATAATTAAAATCAATGCCAAAAGTTGGATTAAGCTGGTTAAAATAAAGAGAGCTTCGAAAAGAAGAATTGAGTGATTTCAAAGAAGTATCATTTGCAGACTGGTGAAAAGGATTATAGGCCTCGTTCAGGTCATTATCGGAAGTTTTTTTATCAATGCGGTAAGTCGTCTGGTCTGAGAATAAGGAAATGAATTTCCGGATTCCCTTTTTGTTTGTCCAGACGGCCGCGGGTTTCAGATTAACTGCTTCGCTGAACTGATTGGTGAAAACAGTTATTGTCTGATCGGTAGGCGTATACACCCGGATATAGTCGGCCTGGTCTTTATACACCGCCACCTCAAATTCATTCAACTGTGGGATTCCATCGTGGTTATAGTCTATCCATTGATAAACACCCTGTCCGGCGGCTACTGAAATATAGGAATACTGCTGTTTAACCTCTTGCCCCGAACCCACTTCGTAAAATGTATTTGCTGTAAATAATCCATGCCCGGTAGCAAAATTATGTTCGATCCGGCCCAATAAGGTTTGATCCGGCTTTAGTTTCGAAATAAGTGTATCCACTATTTCCAACGTTCGGTAAGCGCTGGTAAGGTTGAGCTGATTGCTCCTGTTTTTGATAAATTTAACATTGAACATGGTTTCCTGAGCAAACGTGCTTTTGCGAAATTCATTTGAGCCGACACCATAGTCACTCCGCTGTTTGTAACTTAAATTATATTTGATTTTGGAAGTATCCGAGTTGACCGCAAAACCGGTCCACTCGAAAAAACCGGCACTCACTGTAGAAAGGGTATCTGCACCCCGGTCACGTATCTGATTATGTTCCTGCTGTTCACGGATACCTATTGTAATGAACCTCAATTTCTCGGATACCGTTCCATGATTTCGCAGAAAAGAAGTATTCTGAAGGCTGTTCGAATTCATTAAACTTCCTGTAAAATCCAGCATGAATTTATTTTTAGTAACCGTAGTTACTATGTCCTGCTTAACTGCAGTATAAAAGGAACCCTCCAGGAAAGAACTAAAGTGATAGCCGATATTTAAAAAATGTGGTTTAGAAAGTGTAAAGCCGGCTCCAATAATATGCTGATCCGAATTTTGAGTGGTACTTGTGCGGTTCCAATCACGTTCGAACTCCACGGAGCGGTATCGTTCAATGGGATTAAAGTAATGCTGAACATATTCATAGCTTACTTCTGACACCAGTTTCCAACTCTTCAATCCCAACTTACTGGTATCACCTCGATCCCGCCAGTTTTGGATGTTATTCGCAGCAAATTTAAATGCAGATCCCACATCAGTGGATTTATCCAAAGGTGAAAAAGTATTTTGGTTATTATTAGAAACTGCTGCTTCTGCCGTTAAGTTTGTATTTTTATTCAGTTTATAATCTGCACCAAGTGTTACCATCTGTTGTTCTTTGGGAGCAATTAAAAGCACCACTGGTTCATAATTTCCCTGAGGTATGCCTCCAACCGGAGGAACCCACTTATAAACATTTCCGTTAGCGGCAGAATTGATCTGATTGTAATTACCTTTTGCGACCTGGGAAAATTTAAGTTGATAATGGGCTTTTGTTGAGTCGGTAGAATAGACGTAAAACTGGTAATTTGTCCCTCCGATCACCGTATCGTTCTTCGTATAGAGTACCAGTGTATTTGACCAGGCCACACTATCCACTCCTGAGTAAGTCGCCTGCCGGTTACCCGCTTTGACCAGGGTATCCGTTTGAGCAGCCGTGAGCTGCTGCTGAAGGGGCTTATTCTTACTGTCCGATTCGGAATACGCATTAAAACGAATTTTCAAATTTCCTTGTGTGTATTCATCCGCGACATGAAATAAAGAACGTGCAAAATTATTATTGGAATACTGGAATTCAACAATAATACGTTTGTCTTTCGTGATAAGTGTTTTTGCTGTAAATGTTACCTGCGCAGTATTATAATCAATAATATAATCATTGTCCTGGCCACGGGTCATCAGGAGTCCGTCTATGTATACTTTCTCGGTACCCGACAATATGATGATGAATTGTTCCCCGTTCGTTCCTGTCAAAAAATAAGGACCCTGGTTTCCTTCTGACCCCTCTATCTGGTTCCTGCCAAATGACCCTCTCGAAACAGCCGCACTGGCCGTGATCTTCATGATCCCCATTTTGGAAGAATCCTTTTGTTCCGGTCCAATGCCAAAAATGGTACTGTAGTTAGCTCCCTGCGCTTTTTTATTAAAGCGCAAAAAATAGCCTCCATTATTCGCCGTTTCATAATCTCCTGCAATCAGCTTATTGGTTTTATTATTCAGTTGAATAAACACTTTATCAAAATCCTGTAATTGCTGCGTATTCCCGGAAGCCTGAATAGGAATGCTATTGTCGGTAG
>JABDFG010000033.1 GCA_013286655.1 Bacteroidota bacterium | reverse complement strand
AGATTAGACACCGAAATACCGGATATTAAATCCATATACTTTTTCCCGGATTTGTCATATAGATAGCAGCCTTCCGCTCTTTCAATTTCAAGCGCAAGCGGAGAATCGCTGGTCTGAGCAAGGTGTTTACGAAAAAGTTCACGTTCACTGGTCATGAAGCAAAGTTAATAAGCTGAATTTGTATATTCGTGGAAAAGAGCTGTTATTTAAAAAGCAATGAAAAAGTATTTTCTCCTGTTTTTCTTATTCTTTTTATCTTCCCTACTACCTGCACAGACAGCTATTCAACAAAAATCCATTAAAAAACTGAGGACTGAAATTGAAACATTGAAAAAGGACACAGACATGATACATGCTTCCTGGAGTCTGTGTGTCATGGAAACGAACACAGGGATCATTGTTGAAGAATACAATAGCGCGACAAGTTTAACGCCTGCATCCACCCAAAAAATTGTCACTACTGCTGCCGGCCTTAGTTTACTTGGGCCCAACTATTTCTACCGGACTACATTAGCCTATGACGGAACTTTTGATTCCGTTGGTGGAATTATCAAGGGTAATCTCTATATCATCGGCTCTGGTGATCCGACTCTTCAGTCAATCTATTTTCAAGAGGATAAAGATTCTGTACCGCTTGTTAAAAAATGGGCCGGGCTTTTAAAGAGCAAAGGTATTCATACGATTGAAGGCTCTATAATAGCCGATGCTTCTGTATTTGAGGATGAAACAGTAGAATCTAATTGGGCCTGGGGAGACATGGGAAATTATTATGGCGCCGGCGCCTCGGGACTTACTTATAGGGATAATCAGTTTACAATTTATTTTAATTCAGGTCAGAAGAATGATTCGACAAGCATCACAAAGATCGTTCCTGATTTACCCGATTTCAACTTGGTAAATTATGTAAAAGCCGCTGGCACATCTGATGAAGCATATATATATGGAGCACCTTACTCCAATTTTCGTTATGTTACCGGAACCATCCCTCCAAATAAAGCCGGTTTTGATGTCAAGGGTTCTCTTCCTGATCCGCCCTACCTTCTTACCTGCGACTTACGACAAGCCTTGCTGACAGAAGGACTTTCAATAAAAGGAGAAGCAACTTCCGTTCGTCAACTTAAATTGAAAAATGCATATACTTATTCCCCGAGAAAAGAACTATTCAGTTCTTTTTCTCCACCACTTGAAAAAATAGTTTATTGGACAAACATGGTGAGTAATAATTTGCTTGCCGAACATATTCTGAAAACTATTTCTTTAGAGAAGCGTGGCTTTGGAAGCTCTGCCGGTGGGATAGATGAACTGGTTAAGTTTTGGAAAAGTAAGGGAATTGACACTAAAGGATTATACTTGTATGATGGATGTGGACTGGCACGCGCCAATACTATTACAACAAAACAGCTAACGAATATGTTACAAGTTATGACAAAAGACTCTGCCTATCTGCCTTTTTATAATTCTTTACCTGTGGCGGGCAGAACAGGCACCATGAAGGGCCTGCTGAAGGGAACCTTAGCTGAAAATAATTTACGTGCAAAAAGCGGCAGTTTTAATCACGTACGCTCTTTTGCCGGATATGTAACCGCTAAAAACGGAACACAACTTGCTTTTTCCATCATAGCGAATAACTTCGACTGCTCTTCAGGTGATATGAGGAAAAAAATGGAACGATTGATGTTATTGATCACCGAATTAGACTGAGGTTTGTTCACCTGGTCATTCTACTTTGTGAATAGCATTTCTCTATATTTCGGTAAAGGCCATAGTTCGTCATCAATTATCAACTCTAATTTATCCGCATTATATCGTATTGTATCGAAATAGGGTTTTACCTTATCACAATAAGCAATCGCCTGTTTTTTATGATCTTCAATCGTATTTGCTTTTTTGCGGCTTTCCGTCATATCTTCTACGCTTAGCTTAATAATGGAAATCCGTTCGGATATTTCTTTGATCATTTCCAATTGGGTCGAAGCATTGGTCTTGAATTCCGCTTCATTGAAAATATCTTTCATTTTCCGGACATTATCTATTAACAGATTTTGATACCGTATAGCAGTTGGAATGATATGATTCAGAGACAAATCTCCGATTATTCGGGATTCGATCTGAATCTTTTTTGTATATGTTTCCAGGTAGATAGCATGTCGGGCTTCCTGTTCCCGATGGCTCATTACCTGGTGACGTTCAAACAATTTAAGCGTTTTTTCACTCACATACGCATCCAGTGCCTGAGGGGTAGTCTTAATATTATTTAATCCACGATTAGCGGCCTCTTTTACCCATTCTTCTCCATATCCGTTTCCTTCAAATAAAATATTCCGGGATGACTTTATATAACCTACTAAGACCTGGAAAACAGCCTCGTCCTTTTCAACGCCCTTATTGATCAAACCGTCTACTTCCTTTTTAAAAAGGACTAGCTGATCCGTCATAATTGAATTCAGAACGGTCATTGCTCCTGCACAATTGGCAGAAGATCCAACCGCGCGAAACTCAAATTTATTTCCGGTGAAAGCAAATGGAGAAGTACGGTTCCGATCCGTATTATCTAACAAGATATCAGGGATCTTACCGATTCCAAGTTTTAATGCCGTTTTCTCATCAGGAGTCATTTTCCCTGATTTCACCTTTTTCTCTAATTCCTCAAAAATCTGTGTTAATTGGGATCCGATAAAAATGGACATAATAGCCGGCGGAGCTTCATTAGCACCAAGACGGTGATCATTGTTTGCGGAAGCAATGCTTGCTCGCATCAAGTCGGCATTGTCATGAACCGCCTTGATCGTATTGATAAAAAATGTCAGGAATTGTAAATTTGTTTTAGGCGTTTTGCCCGGGCTTAGTAAATTTTTTCCGGTATTTGTTCCTAAACTCCAATTATTATGCTTACCACTTCCGTTAACACCGGCAAATGGTTTTTCATGCAGCAATACCCGGAATTTATGACGGCGGGCGACCTTCTCCATTACATCCATCAGCAATTGATTATGATCAACTGCAAGGTTACATTCCTCAAACACAGGAGCACATTCAAATTGATTAGGAGCAACTTCATTGTGTCGGGTTTTAATCGGCACACCCAGCAACCAGCATTCTACTTCCAGTTCCCGCATAAATGAGGTCGCCCGATCGGGAATACTTCCAAAATAATGATCCTCTAATTGTTGTCCTTTAGCCGGGGCATGACCAAACAATGTACGGCCAGTCATCATAAGATCTGGCCGAGCATTGAACAAAGCTGTATCAACTAAAAAATATTCCTGTTCCCAACCAAGAGTCGCTGTAACTTTAGTGATATTTTTATCAAAATACTGACAAACCTCTGTAGCCGCCTTATCCAGCGCATGGAGTGCTTTTAGTAAGGGCGTTTTAAAATCAAGAGCTTCTCCGGTATAGGAAACGAAAATGGTCGGGATACAGAGTGTTTTACCGATAACAAATGCAGGCGATGTCGGATCCCAGGCAGTATAACCACGTGCTTCGAAAGTGTTTCGGATACCCCCGTTGGGGAAACTGGAAGCATCCGGTTCTTGCTGAACGAGCTGGTCACCACCGAATTTTTCAATGGCCCTTCCTCCTTCTAGCGGGGTAAAAAAAGCATCATGCTTTTCCGCCGTCGTACCTGTCAAAGGCTGAAACCAATGCGTATAATGACTGACTCCTTTTGTTTTCGCCCAGGATTTCATTGCAGCTGCAACCTGATCAGCCATTTTACGTTCAATTTTGCTCCCCGTATCCACGGCCGACATAACGCTGTTATAAGCTTCTTCCGAAAGGTATTCCCGCATGCTATCCCGTCCAAAAACATTCTTTCCATAATAATCGGCAACATTATCCGAAGGAAGATCTATATTGACAGCGACCCGGTCCAATACCTCTTCCAATGCTTTAAATCTGTGAATAGCCATTTTTTTTGATTTTAGTAATAATAATTTAAAGACTTTTTAAGAACTCCCCCTTATTTTGACAGGGGATTACCAAAAAAATTAATTATTTCACAAATATATTGTGTTTTAAGGGGGGGATGTATCAAAAAAAAGTAAAATTTATTAACAGGGCTGAATTTGTCCCCATTCTCCAGGTAGGAAATAATTAAATCACAAACAGTTTTGCTTTATCAGGTCGTATGCTCTTCTGTTGCCTAATTCTCCCGCTTTACTCAAGTCGAGCCAGCCATTTTCCTTTTCCCCTAATGAAATCCTTGCAAGGCCTCTGTTAATGAATGCCTCAGAGTCATTCGGGTTGATCTCGAGAACTTTATTGTTATCCTGAACCGAACCATTGTAATCCTTGACTAAACGTTTTGCAAATCCTCTTGCAAAATACGCATCCCCATATTTAGGGTTCAGTTCAATTGCTTTATCGTAGTCCTGGATGGCACCTCTGTAATCCTTCAATAAAAATTTCGAATTACCTCTATTACAATATGCTTCAGCATATTTTGGGTTTAATTTAATTGCCATATTATAGTCTGCAATCGCACCCCAATAATCATTCAAATAACGTTTCGCCAACCCTCTATTGTTATATGGATCCGCATAATCCGGATTTATTTTAATGGCTCTATTATAATCTTTAATTGCAGCGTTATAATCCTGCCAGGTACTTATGCTTCCATTAAACAAATACTTTGATAACCCCCGGAAATTGTATGCTTCAGCATACTTATGATCTAACCGTATAGCGACACTGTAATTCCTGATAGCACTCCTGTAATCGGATTTTATCCGGTTCTCGTTTCCCCTGCTTAAAAAATCTTCGGCTTTTTGTGAGAAACTAAACCCACAGGATACTATGATCAATGCTGTGATAAGGAAACTTTTTTTAAATTGCGTAGTAGTACTCATAGCATAAATTTAGAGTGGTCACGTAGGGATTCAAACCCCAAACCTCCTGATCCGTAGTCAGGTGCTCTATTCAGTTGAGCTACGTAACCGTTTAATACCCAAAGATAAACAATTTAATAAAACTGATTACAAGATTATATGCAATAAAAGTATTCCTCTCAGGAGTTATTCAGCAAAGTTTTTTCCGCTGAATTCAATATATCAAAGGCCTTCTCCTTATTTTCTCCCTCTGCATAGTTTCGCAAAACCGGTTCCGTACCGGAAGCCCTTATCATTAACCATTCATTTTCCCCAAAAAAGTATTTGTATCCGTCAATGGTTTCTGTACGTTGAATTTGATAATTTCCAAATGCTTTGTATCTGCCGTTCTTACAATTGTTTACAATCCTGTCTTTGGCTTCTTCTTTCAGGTGAAGATCGGAACGTTCAAATGAGAAGGCACCCGTTATTTTATATACTTCCAGAATCAGGTCATTCAGCGATTTACCTGACTTAGCCATATATTCCCAGATCGTTAAGCCTATCCAGATACCATCCCTTTCCGGTATATGTCCTTTAATAGCAATTCCTCCGGATTCTTCTCCGCCGAGTAACACATCTTCCTCCAGCATAATTGCAGCTACATATTTAAAACCGATTTTAACTACCTGGTAAGGCAGGCCGAAATGCTCGCACATCTGTTTAACACGGGGAGTAACGGAAAACGCGGTCACTACCTTCCCCGTCATTTTCTTTTGTTCCACCAAATATTTAATGAGTAATAATATAATATGATGTGAATCAATAAAATTTCCCTGCTTATCATATAAGCCAATCCGATCGGCATCCCCATCAGTAGCCAGACCGCAATCGATGTCTTCTGACACTTTTATCAATTCCGAAAACTCCCGTAAATTTTTATCAATGGGTTCCGGCGCCTGGTCTTCAAATGAAGGATTATAATCACAATGCAACAAGGTAACATCTGGTAATAAGCGCCGGATTACATTTTGTCCGGCTCCATACATAGCATCGTATGCAAGTACCAAATCTGAATTCCGGATGGCCGCTAAATCAAAATGCGCTTCCACATGTTTGCAATAAAGATCTTCCAGATCTGTCAATTCTATACTTTTCGAACGGATAAAATCATCCAGGGAGTAACTATCCGGATGGATTGCTGACTTATCCTGAATCAGATCCTCTATTTCCTGAACTTTTTCGGGAAGGAGGGGTCCTCCATAACTTCCTTTCAATTTAAAGCCGTTGTAGGAAGCCGGATTATGACTTGCCGTAATAATAATACCCGCACTCGCTTTATGTCTCAGTGTTCCAAGGGATATCATAGGCGTCGAGATAAACCCGCGTGCTAAAAACACTTTGATATTATTAACAGCCATAATTTTAGCAACTGTTTCGGCAAACAATTCACCTCCAAAACGGCAATCATGACCAATCACTACGGATGGAGTATCGAAATTTTTCTTCAACCAGAAAGCACTCGCTTCCGCCACACGGATTAAGTTTTCAACCGTGAAGTCTTTTGCTATAATTGCCCGCCATCCATCAGTACCAAATTTAATTTTATTCATAATCACTATTTTATAGGACGAATTTAACGTTTTATATTATGTTTATCTAACGCTTCCCTGTACCGTTTTGCATTAAGACTATGTTGTTCCATTGTTTCCGAAAAATTATGACGACAAGAAAAATCTTCCTTCGCACACATATACAGGTAATTATTTTTGCGATAGTTTAAGACTGCTTCCAGAGATGAAATTTCAGGTAAACAGATTGGACCCGGAGGCAACCCACTGTGTTTATAGGTATTATAAGGTGAATCAATTGTCTTGTCCCCACTTAAAACACGGTTAATGGTAAAATCACCCAGGGCATAGATCAGCGTAGGATCACTTTGCAGGGGCATACCTGACTTCAAACGATTAATATACAAACCCGCAATGACTGGCTTTTCATCATCAAACCTGCTTTGTTCCGCCTGGACAACAGATGCTAATATAGATACTTCAGGTTGGGTTAAATTAAGTTTCCGGGCCTTGGCTTTACGGTTATCAGTCCAGAAATTTTTATATTCCCTGATCATACGTTCCATAAATTCTCCCGCTGAAGTATTCCAATACATCTCGTAGGTATTTGGTATAAATAATGTTAAGCTATTTTCTTTCGTAAATCCATATTTAGCAATAAAATCATCCTTGTTCAGAATCTCCATAATCTGAAGGGAATCGGCTTCCAGCTTTTTACCAATCCGGGAAGCCAATTGTTCCTTTGTACGGATGGAATTGAAAGTAATTTGAACGGGTTCCTGTAACCCTCCACGTAACATATTTATCAATTGATTATTATTCATACGATCTTTGATACGGTAACGACCTGGTTTGATCCTAGTCCGGTAGCCCTTTAATTCCGAAAGCCTTTCAAAAGAGGCTTGGTTAATAAGAAACCTTTGTTCCGACAAATTATTGACTACCTCTGTAAAGGTCGAACCCGTATGGATATAAAAATAGTCTGCGTTTTTTCCCTGAAGGCTGACATTAGGTTGGTAAACAAGGTGGTATCCCCAATAAGTGGCAGTAACTCCTCCGATTAAAAATATAAACAAAAGGGATTGAACTACCTTTTTCAAATAGGATGTCTTTTTTCCAGCCATGACTACAAATTTAAGGAATTAAGAGTTTATCCAGGAGGGCTTTAACTTGTCTGTTTTCCGGGTGATACTTCAAAAAAACGGACAATACGTTTTTCGCTTTATCCGGCTGTTTTTGTGACAGATAAAGTCCGGCTTTGTTCATCGTAGCCTGCTCGTAATCGGGATCAAGCGCGAGTGCATGATCGTATTGCAATTCAGCCATAAAAGCATTTCCTTTTAATAAGTATAAATAACCCAGGTTACAATAGGCTTGAGCGAACTTTGGATCTTCCCGAATAATGGTTTCGTAAATCCGTTGAGCTTCATCTGTTTTATTCATGGCCACTAAAGAAGATCCCAGTTTATTCTTAAACTCTGCATAAAAAGGCGACAATTCAGCTGCTTTTGTAAAATAATCACATGCATCGGATACATCCCCACAGCGGAAGCTACTTTCCCCTATTCGGTATAAAGTCCAGGCATCCTCATTATTTAACGATTTATGGTTAAAGTCCTTAAGAACTTTTTCTTTCCCCACTTTTAAAACATAGCCCAGAACGCGTTTAAAATCCTGCCGAAGAAAATAAACCTCCACAAGTTGAGAAAAGTTATCTAAAATGTCTCGTTGGGAATTGTCCGGCAAATATTTTTTGGCGCTATCAAGTAAGTATCTGTTACCACTGTCGAATTTTTCAAACTGATTAATATAAGCTTGTGCTTTCACTTTAGAAGATGGATTTTTTTCATTGATTGCAACCAAACCAATAAATTGTTTCACTTTCTCTTTTTCAGCAAAAGAAATAGATTTGCGGATATAATGATCTGTAATACGCACATGCGGAATATCGATTGCACCCGATTTCGGCATATGGCAGTTTACACAATTATCATTTTTCAGGCTTCTAATCTTGAGTTGTTCGGAGCAAACCGTTTTTACACTATTTCCATGACAATTTTTACAGGCATTATTAAATACATTATTATCTGTGTATTTGACACTCACATGAGGATTATGACAGGTAACACATGTTATTGATTCTTTATACGGCTTTAGAGATTGGGGGCTTTCTGAGGGCTTAAAGCTTTTAATAAAGCATTGACTCATTTTTAGCCGATCAGCATGTGATGCCATTATAAATTCATCATCCGCACCTTTATATTTCGGCAAAAAAACAGTCATTATATCCGAAAGTTTCATACCCGGCCTGAAATCAAAAAATGATTTCCCATTTTTCAATACGGCATTACCCTGAAGATGACAGCGTTGACATACATCAAACTGAAGATCGATCGGAAGTTTAGCGGGATTGACGATGCTGTAATCAATTTCTTTTGTTGTATCAATTCTTATTCCTTGTTGCTTCAACGCAACGTGCGCACTGCCAGGTCCGTGGCAGCGCTCACAGTTAATACCTCCAGGTACATTTCTGTATTTGTTCTCCGAACCTTCCACAAAATCAGGCAACGCATTATGACAACTCATACATTCCAAACCTATCTTTCTGGAAAAACGTGTATTCATGCCATTTTCAAAACCCGGGGGCAGATCCCATGTCCCCTTCTGAGCGTAATAGGTCATTGGCATCTGGTGCAGGTATCCATTTGTGTTAAACAGGTGTGAATTCGTATGTTGCCCCGAGCCAATAATATAATCAACTTTCTCTGTACGTTTATAAATGGTATCCTTTCCATTCAGCCGGAACTCTGTTATTTTGAGACTATCCTTATCCCAATACGGATGATAAAAAAAGTTGGAAAACTTATCATAGACAATGGTACGACTCGTATACTTTGCTATACTTTTAGTCCTGGTGGCTGCACCAAAGGATTCTCCCATCCCCGTTTGAATAAAGGTTTTGTAGATTTCCAGGTGGCATTGTTTGCAGGTATTCATACCAACATAATGAACGGTATCGCTGTGATTGAGATAGTTAGAATACACCGGAGCAGCTTGTTTCTCTAATTCCGAATTTGTAGGAGAATCGCAATGGAAAAAAAGACAACCAAATGAAACGGACAAAAGAAAATAAACACTATTTCTGAATTTCATTTGCCATTTTTTGTCTTCCTTGCGAAGGATCTTTAAGTAACTGAAGAAAATATTCATCCTTCCAGATACCTCCTTCGTTTATCCATTCCTTCTTTAGACCAACCTGTTTGAAACCATGCTTTGCAAACAATTTTAAACTGGATTCGTTATCGGCGGTGATGTTGCAAAAAAGTTGATTCAGATTTAATTTATTAAAAGCATAATTTATTAAAAGTGACAAAGCAGCAGAAGCGTAACCATTCCCTTGTTCCATTTTATCAGCAATCAGAATCCCTACTCCTGCACGTTTATGCCGGGGATCAAAATCAAAAAGGTCAATACAACCTATCGATTTATTACCCTTGATTAACTCAATGATCAATCGCAATTGTTTAGTCGAATAAATATCCAGATGAGCATTCAGAACATATTGCTCCAGCACATGACGTGAGTATGGAGTAAGTGTATTGGATACCTGCCAGAAAGAAATATCATTTTCCCATTGATAGAGCATATCTACATCCGATAGCTCCAGGGCACGAAGTGTTATGGATTCGTCCGAAAACATTTTAAACAGTTATAAACGAGGATGAACGAATTCCTTCATAAATATCATTCATGGTGTATTTTGATAAATGAAAAGAATTGCCAATCATGTAACGGTTAAGGTTAAGCTGATAACAGGAAGTGATAACTTTCTGTTCATATAATTTTGGCAAAAGGTCGAACACAAAATTTACCCGTTGCAATTCAGTTTCATAAATCCCAGAACAAAAATCTTTTATAGGGCTCAGGCAGGTTGCAATTCCCACATCAACCCGGGAATATGCTAATGTATATTTCTTTATTTCGTTTCGCAATTCAGCTATCGTGAACAAAGGAGGTACTGATAATTTAATAAAGATGGAATCGATCATTCTTTGGCGAATAAGCTTGAGTAACGCCTTTAATTCACCATCAATAGTTGCACCCTTAACAGTTAGGGTAAACAATTTTCCATTAACCGATATCGCCAGATGAGGAGGTATACGGGTAGCGTAAAGAACAATAAGGTAAACATCGGTTAACAAAAAGTAATCCTCAGCCGGTAAAATATCAGGAATGATATATTGGTCTAATGATTTATGCAAAACAATGCGGGATTACTTAGCTAACAAAGATACAAAATAGGACTTTATGGCATTAGGTAGCCTTCCTATTCCGATATAGTTTTATAAGCCCGACCCATATTTCCAATTATATCAAGTGCTGTCATTGTTTGTTGTGAACATAGCTCCGAAGCAATATCCCCTGCCAGCCCGTGCCAGTATACTCCAAATATAGCCGATTCTTTTGGAGAATACCCTTGCGCCAACAACCCTGTTATTATTCCTGTTAATACGTCTCCGCTCCCACCCTTGGCCATACCAGGGTTCCCTGTAGAGTTAAAATAAACCAGTCCGTCAGGACAAGCGATGGCTGTATGAGCTCCTTTCAAAACGACATAGACAGAAAACTTAAAAGCAAAATCACGCAACTGCACATATCGCTCATAATCATTGTCTGATACGCCGGCCAAACGATCAAACTCTTTTGGATGGGGAGTCAATATAGTGTTCGCCGGAAGAAAAGATAACCAGGTTTTATTCTCTGATAGTATATTCAAAGCATCTGCATCCAGAACCAATGGACTTTTTGCATTTTGAATAAGAAGTTTAAGTACATTCTGAGTCTGTTTGTCATTACCTAATCCCGGTCCAATTCCAATGGCATTATACTTTTCAATAACCGGTAATATGCTTACCTGCCAATCCCCGGAATCAACACTCACCATCGCCTCAGGTAAAGTAGTTTGCAGGATGTTATATCCACATTTTGGCAGGTGAACCGTCAGTAATCCAGTCCCACTTTTTACACAAGCCTTAGAAGCCAGTATCGATGCACCTATTTTACCATAGCTTCCGGCAATCATCAATGCATGACCATATGTTCCCTTATGAGAAAATTTCCCGCGAGGCTTTCGTATCTTCTTTATTTCAGAAAGTGTGGTAAAATAATTGACCGTTTCCAACCCTTCTAAGAATTTAGGATCCAGTCCTATTTCAAGCACTGTAAAATCGCCAATGTATTTATAATCCCCGGGAAACATAAATGACAATTTTGGCACCTGAAATGATAAGGTATGAGTGGCTCTCACGCAAAATTTTCCAGTATCCTGAGTTGGCGAGGCCGATAACCCGGAGGGAATATCCAAAGCGATAACCGGTAAAGCAATTTTATTAATAAAATTTATCCCTTCAGCAGCCAATCCCCCAACGGGCCTGTTCAGACCCGAACCAAAAACCGCATCAATAACTATACCCATAGAAATTATTATTTTCTCCAGGTCTTTTTCTGAATGGATATCAAGTATTGTTATGCCGGGACTTTTTCTAATACGTGACTCGTTCGTTTTGAAATCATCCGAACATTTGTTGGAATAACGAAGAATGTATACACAAACAGCATATTTTTTTTCAGAAAGTAATCGTGCAATAGCTAATCCATCACCTCCATTATTACCAAGCCCACAAAAAACATGCACCACCTTCTGCTCTCTAAAAGGAGAAGAAGATATCAGCCAATCCCTACAGACCATTGCAGCACGTTCCATCAGATCAATGGAGGCAATGGGTTCATGGACAATTGTGTAGTTGTCAGCTTCCCGTATTTGATCAGAACTCAGTATCTTCATTTTGAACCTGATAGTTTTTTGTGAATTTCCATAATTTGAGCCAGGAGCAGCTGCCGTTCATCATTGTAGATCACAAAATCAGAATGCTTGATCTTCTCTTCGTCCGTCCATTGATTTTTCATTCTTAGCTCTACTTCTTCCCTGCTCCAGTTTTCTCTTTTCATTACGCGCGCTATACGCACTTCTGTTGGTGAAGTCACCGTAATCACTTTATCGAGTCCTTTCTGAGTCCCACTTTCAAATAATATGGCTGCTTCTTTCAGGATATAGTCTGAGTACTCATTTCGTTTGCTCCAGTTATCGACATCCTCTGCAACAGCAGGATGAATAATTGCATTTAATTTTTCAAGCATCGGCTTGTTACGGAATACCACATCAGCCAGTTTTTTGCGGCTGATTCTTCCTGAATCGTCTATCAGGTAATCTCCAAACACTTCTCTTAGCCGCTCCTGTATATCATTCCGATAAAAGATGCCAGTAGCAGCCAGATCCGCGTAGTACACAGGAACACCAAGCTGTTCAAATACTTTACACACCAGACTTTTGCCGCTCCCGATACCGCCTGTTATACCTACCTTCAGCATTTAACTCTTATTTATGAACAATGAACTCGACCTTCTCAGGATTTATTTTCAATGCCTTAACAAAGGGAGGTTTTTTTACCAGTTCTATTCTTAATTTTCGGCTGTTCGTCTTTTTTAAATAATCAACCCGTACGCGAAAGGATGAAGCATCCATCTTTTTAAATTCATCAAAAGGAGCGACAAACTTGACAGACACTTTATCCGGAAATGTTTTCAGAGAATATCCTTTCGGTAAATTATCAACCTGTATGGGAATTTCCATTGTTTCCTCCGTCACCTTAGTTACGGGAACAATAAGCTGCACAGTTGGATTCGACACATCAATTAAAGAGCTGTCGTTGGACAGCATTATCCGAACATCTGTTCGGATGTTATGATCAACATCTTCCAACTTTACAGCTTCCGTCTCCGCATACTTAATTTCATTCACCTGCTCTTCCGGACCTGAAATCAGTACTTTTGAAGGCAAAAGATGAATACTGTCTTTTAGTTGGTAATCTTTATTATACGTTATCACTCCATTTAGTTTTACAGGTACTGTTTTATTGATCCTTTTACTGTAATTAACAAACAAGGTATCCGGCACTACTTTTAGTGCCTTTATTCTGTTTCCAAATTGCCGGCTTAATTTTTCAAGTTTCGTATTAATAGCCATAAAATAAATTCCCGGGTCCCTGGAAGGCTTTAATTCCTTTAAATCAATTTTCACAGGTTGAGAATGGTATAGTAATTTATAATATAAAATCGTGAAACCACTGGCATTGATATCCACATCAATAGTTGAAGGCAAACGATTCACAACCACTTTATACTTAGGAGTATTCTGGTAGGACAAGGGAAAAACGACCGTAGAAATATAATCCTTACTGAAAGTAATGAGAAACCAGAAAAACACCGAAAGGAATAAGCAAATCAAAAAAGTAACCAGCTTTTTATTCAGTTTTGCAGTGCCATCACCTGAGCTGAGCCCGAATAATTTCAAGGGGGTAATTTTGGATAAGTATCCGCTAAGTGTTTGGATCCAGGGATGCAGAAAATTCCATGGAAACAGCCGCTCTTTCAATTTTCAGACGGTTGCCTCCTTCTACCTCAATAATAAACGTTTTATCATTCATTTCCGCAATTTTGCCATGAATGCCTCCGATTGTAATAATTTTATCTCCTTTTTTTAACTCCTCCCGGTATTTCTTTTGATCCTTTGATTTTTTAAGCTGAGGCCTGATCATAAAAAAATAAAACACAACGATGATCAACAACAATGGCAAAAAACTCATAATATCGAAACCGCCCTTTGGTGAGGCGGATGTCTGCAATAAAATACTTAACACATTTATCATATAAGGGATTTTAGATTTGTTAGTTAAAATTACTATTTTTCTTCCGGGACATCAACAGTGGCTGTTATTTTCAATATTTTGGTATTGGGTGAGGTATTTGCAAGCAACGTAACTGTTTTCTCTACCAGTCCTGACTTGCCTTCACTGTCAAATGTAACATCAATGGCTGATTCCCCCTTTGGAGGAATCGGCACCCTTGGATATTGAGGCACGGTACAGCCACAACTTCCGTGAGCTTCTGAAATAATCAAATCACTTCCTCCATTGTTTGTAAATTTGAAAGAATACGATACTTTTTCTCCCTGCGTAATTTTACCAAAATCATGTGTTTCGACCGCAAAATTAAATTGTGGCTGAGAGCCTGGATCAGCTTTATGGCCGGAGGCAGTAGCAGGATTATTGACAATATCACTGGTAATGCCTTCTTTTTTTTGAGTATTGGAATCTTTGCAAGCAGTAGTCAATAAAAGCGAAAAAAGAACAGAAAAAATTATAACTACGTTACACTTCATATAATCTCAATTTTTGCTCTAAATTACGTTTATTTTATTCAACTAATCCTCTGCCTGTTTTCAATAGTTTGTGATCCCTTTTAAAATCCTGAACCAACTTGTCCAATATTCCATTAATGAATAACTTACTTTTCGGAGAACTGTAGAGCTTTGAAATTTCTATGTATTCATTCAGACTGACTTTAACCGGTACGTTTTCGAAATATAAAATTTCAGTAATGGCCATTTTCATTAATAAAATATCCATCATGGCAATACGCTCAACTTCCCAGTTTTTTGTTTTCTCGGAAATAACTTTTTCCGAATCCTTTTCATGAAGAATAGTTTTTCGGAAAAGTTCTATCACGAACTGCTTGTCTTCTGCTTCATCCTTGTATAGCGGCATCAAAGAAAAATCGGCGGGAAGAGAAGAATGCATGCTTTCCAGTGTTTTTAATACGGCATTGTTAGCCAGCCGCAAATCATCTACCCAATAAATACTTTTTTCTTCGAAGTAATGTTCGAGCAATTCAAAATCCGCAATACAGTTTTTATAAATATCGATCATAAACTGTTTGTCGATTTCGTAGGACTGCCCTGCTATATCCATGTATTTTTGATACTCCAGACTATTTTTAATAATGGTCAGTATCTTGCGAACCAACTCATCATCGGTTTGCCAGGTTATTTTACGATTGTTTATTTCCCGTTTTAATTGAGTACTGGCTGCCAACTGACCGATGACTTCATTATCAATAAATCGCTTGCTGGGGTTAAGATCAGAAGCCGATGGTAATCGTTTGTTTTTGGCTTCTTCCGTTATACGTTCGGATTGATCCCGTATTTCTATTAAAAGCAGTAATAAATAGGTATAGAGATCGTATATTTTTTCGATACTGTTTACCAGTTCTTTTTCGCCCTTATTCAGGTCTTTATTATCGCTCTGAAAAAAAGCATACAAGGCTTGCATTACTTTTACTCTTAGATATCTCCTGTTCAGCAATGGGATAGTTTTACTTTACCCAGAGCAGCAATCCGCTGTTCTGCCATTCGATTTGCCGCAATATAAGTTGGTATGTTTTCTGTTTTTGAAATCTGAAAGATTTTAGCAACCGTATCATAGATACCTTCCGCCTGCTTCATTGCACGTTCGCGGTTATAACCCTGCAGCTCATTATATACATTGATAAGACCACCTGCGTTCACTACAAAATCAGGGGTATATAAAATGCCTTTTTTCATTACCACTTCACCGTGAATTTTTTCATCGGCCAGCTGATTGTTTGCTGCACCACAAATAATCAAACATTTCAAACGAGCCAGTGAATCATCATTGATAGTCGCACCCAGTGCACAAGGTGCATAAATGTCAATATCAAGATCAACTAATTTTTCTCCATCTACCACCTCTGTCCCAAATTCTTTGGCAACCGCTTTCATCCGCTCCTTGTTAATATCCGTAATCCATATCCTGGCACCTTCCTGAATCAGATGCTTTATGAGATTTTCACCAACATGGCCTACTCCTTGTACCGCGATCTTCTTTCCTTTCAGACTATCACTTCCCCACTGTTCTTTTGCAGCGGCCTTCATGGAAAGATAAACACCATAGGCTGTCACAGGAGACGGATCACCACTTCCTCCCAATAATTCCGGAATACCCGTAACATATTTTGTTTCCATATGGATGTACTCCATATCCTTTGAATTCATCGCCACATCTTCTGCTGTTATGTATTTACCCCCAAGGCTATTTACAAATTTACCGAACCTGCGCAACAAGGCTTCATTCTTGATTTTAGCAGGGTCACCAATAATAACGGCTTTACCTCCGCCCAGATTAAGGCCTGCGGCGGCAGCCTTATAAGTCATACCACGGGAAAGACGAAGTACGTCATTCAAAGCCTCTTCTTCGGTTGCATAATTCCACATACGTGTGCCACCCAATGCCGGACCAAGAATAGTATTGTGAATGGCAATAATTGCCTTTAGTCCTGTATCCTTATCATTACAAAACAACACTTGTTCATGATTATATGCCAGCATTCGGGCAATGACAGAAACAGTATCAGATGCAACTTTGTTTTCTTTTACATTCAACATAGTAACCTGTTTATTTGTCTGGAAATATGTATTTTTGAAGCCTTGAAAGTATGCACAGTTCTATTATTGACAAAGTTATGTGAATTTTCGTATCAGTAAAAAAACAAACAAAATAAAGGATGTTTTTAGACAACCTCCCGTTTTTAACCGACCATTCCTCCATTAATACGATTGAAAAACCTTGAAATCCCTTTTTACGCTACATCCGTATTTTTACAAGTACCGTTGGAGGTTACTCCTGGGTGTTGTTTTTATTGCCATTTCGAACTTCTATGCTGTTAAATCGGTCACATTCATTCGCAAGGGAATTGATTATCTAAAGGAGGTCAATGTATCAAACACTCCTTCCGATATAAATGAAAAACTAGTATATTTTGCGTTGATGACTCTTGGCCTGTCTCTTCTCCAGGGCCTTTTCATGTTTCTAATGCGGCAAACAATAATTGTTATGTCGCGCCTGATCGAATACGATCAGAAAAATGACATTTACTCCCATTATCAAAAACTTGATATCGGATTTTACAAACGAAACAGTACGGGGGACCTGATGAACCGGATCAGTGAAGATGTCAGCCGCGTAAGAATGTATATCGGGCCCTCCATTATGTACATTGTGAATACGGTCATGACATTCGGCTTTACCATCGGCATCATGCTTGATGTGGATAAACGATTAACACTTTATGCTTTACTTCCTTTACCTTTTCTCGCAATCTCCATCTATTATGTAAGTGCAACGCTTAATGAAAAAGGGAACAAAGTACAGGAACAGCTATCCCGCCTCTCCACCCTGGCACAAGAAACTTTTTCAGGTATAAGGGTCATCAAATCCTTCAGCCGGGAGCGGGAATGGAACAGCGATTTCAAAAACGCAAGTATAACCTACCAGGAGAAGAATATGGACCTTATCAAAATCGATTCGCTATTTCAACCTTTTATGATTCTGATGATAGGACTGAGTACGATTATAACGATCTATATAGGCGGCAAAGAAACCATTGAAGGAAAGATCAGTATTGGAAACATTGCTGAATTTATTATTTATGTAAGTCGTCTTACCTGGCCGGTAGCCTCTTTAGGATGGGTAACGTCACTTGTACAAAGGGCGGCGGCTTCACAAAAGCGTATTAACGAATTTCTGAATACTTCTTCTGAAATTCAATCCGGATCGGACAAACCAGTTATTATGAAAGGCGACCTTGAATTCAGGAATGTTACATTCACCTATCAGGACTCTGGTATCCAGGCATTAACCAATGTTTCTTTCCGGGTACAGAAGGGTGAATCACTTGCTATTATTGGCCATACAGGTTCCGGAAAGTCAACAATAGCCAATTTAGTGTGCAGGCTTTACGATGTTAATGCAGGAGAAATATTAATTGATGGGACGAATATCCGGAACCTTAATCTGTATGATTTGCGTAACCAAATTGGTTATGTTCCGCAAGAAGTTTTTCTTTTTTCAGATAGCATCTACCATAACATCTCTTTTTCCGCAGGACAGACAAACCAACTTAAAACTGACAAAACGATTATTGAAAAAGCTGCAATGGATACATCCATTTATACCAGTATTATGAATTTTCCTGAAAAGTTCGAAACCCAGATCGGGGAAAGAGGAATTACCCTTTCGGGTGGACAAAAACAACGCATATCCATAGCGAGGGCCATCATTAAGGAACCACGCCTCTTAATTTGTGATGATTGCCTCTCAGCGGTTGATACGGAAACAGAAGAGAAAATACTAAACAATCTGAATCGCATCATGAAGGACAAAACCAGCATCATTATCAGTCATCGGGTTTCCTCCGTAAAAAGGGCAGGACAAATTATCGTGCTTGAACAGGGAAGAATTATTGAGCAGGGAACTCACCAGGAACTTATCGACAAAAAACGAAATTACTTCGACCTATATCAAAAACAGTTATTGGAAAGGGAACAAATAAGTATATAAATAATTGAAAATCAACTATTTGAAAACTATTTTGATTGTTAAAATAATTTTCTAACTTTGTGAAGCCGTAAAAATTAACGACAAACTTAAATTTCATGACGATGGAGACAGAATTTGAAAAAAACGGAACCGCAACAACGGAAAGGGAAGAAATTTTCTCAAAAGCGGTTCGCGCAGGTAAAAGAACTTATTTCTTTGATGTAAAAAGTACGAAAGGAAATGATTACTACCTGACTATAACAGAAAGCAAAAAACGCTTTGGTGAAGAGGGTAAATTTTTCTACGAAAAACACAAGCTATTTCTATATAAAGAAGATTTTGAGAAGTTTATGGATGGGCTGAATGAAGTTGTAGGCTATATCAAAATGAATTCTCCGGTAATCACGGAGGCAACTACAACTGATCGTACTTCGACTAGCCCTGTTAACAGTGACAGCACTAGTTTCTCTAACCTGAGTTTCGAAGATCTCGGGAGTAAATAGTTTTTTCCATTAGGTTAACAAAAAGAAAATCCTTCTCTTAAATGAGAAGGATTTTCTTTTTTATCAAAATGTTATTGACAAATAAAAAATATTTCTCTGTCAAAGGCTTACCCTTTATTAATTTATTGCTGAAAACAGTGACATACAGGCCGGAGTCTGAAACAGCCGATTAACAAATTTGTGTTTAAAAGTTCGACTGGGCTTTTGTGAGTCCGAAGTCTAATCGTTGTACTTTTATTCAAGAAATTGTAACGTGATCGTATGAAAATTAATTATTACGGACATTCTTGTTTCAGTGTCATCGTGAATGCGAAGTGTTTACTGTTTGACCCCTTCATCACACCGAATAAATTAGCAAAAGGTATAGAAATTGAAAAAATAAAAGCCGATTATATATTGGTTTCGCACGGACATGAAGATCATATTGCCGATGCGATCCGGATTGCCCACCTCACCGGAGCGGTGATTATTTCAAATTACGAAATATGCGAATGGCTGATGAAGCAGGGTGTTAAGAGTACACATCCCATGAATACAGGAGGCAAATGGATGTTTGATTTTGGGAAAGTCAAATGTGTGAAAGCAGAACATTCAAGCGCACTTCCTGATTCGACTTATGGCGGAAATCCCATGGGATTTATCATTGAATCCACAGAGGGTAATTTCTACTACTCAGGCGATACCGCACTTACCTATGACATGAAATTGATCGGCGATTACCGCAAATTAGACCTTGCTTTTCTCCCAATTGGTGACAACTTTACAATGGGCATGGACAATGCAATTATTGCCAGTGATTTTATTAAATGTAATAAGGTAATTGGAATGCATTACGACACATTCGATTTCATTAAAATTAATCACAAAGAAGCTCAAAATAAATTTCAACGAGCCGGAAAAGAATTGACTCTTTTCAAAATAGGAGAAACGATAGATTTTGAATTTAAATCGTTATGAGCTAATATTAATTAATAAGCTAAACAGACAGAAATGGGAAAAATAATCGCAATTGCCAATCAAAAAGGTGGAGTAGGGAAAACAACCACAGCTATCAATCTTGCCGCAAGCCTTGCTGTATTGGAATATAAAACGCTGTTGGTGGATGCGGATCCTCAGGCTAATTCTACTTCCGGTGTAGGTTTTGATCCCCGGAATGTAAAAGCCAGTATCTACGAATGCATCATTGATGAAATCGAGCCTGCCAGCGTTATTTTAAATACCTCTACACCCAATATGTACCTTCTGCCTGCACATATTGATCTGGTTGGGGCAGAAATCGAAATGATTAACTTGCCTGGGAGGGAAAAAAGAATGCGGCAGGCACTGGCAAAAATTAAAGATGATTATGATTTTATTATCATCGATTGTTCTCCATCCCTTGGGCTTATTACCGTAAATTCATTGACAGCATCCGATTCGGTCATCATTCCTGTACAATGTGAATATTTTGCCTTGGAAGGTCTGGGAAAACTGCTAAACACTATCAAAATTGTCCAATCCCGCCTGAATAGTAGTCTATCGATCGAAGGAATCCTCCTTACTATGTATGACATTCGACTGCGTTTATCCAATCAGGTTGTGGAGGAAGTCAAAACCCATTTTCAGAATATGGTATTTGATACCATAATTCAACGTAATACAAAATTAGGTGAGGCTCCCAGCTTCGGCGAAACAATCATTATGCATGATGCCAGCAGTAAAGGCGCCGTAAACTACCTTAACCTGGCTAGGGAAATACTCCAAAAAAACGGCCTTACCAGACTATCGGAGTCGGAAAAAATCGTTAATATTACTGAGGAGAATTAACGCAGCGAATAATGAGTTCGACAAAACGAAATGCTTTGGGAAAGGGCTTAAGTGCTCTTTTGGAAGATGCTAATACAGATATCACCTCCTCTTCTGGTTCCCGGGATGCAGTACCCGTTGCTGGCTCCGTATTTGAAATTCCTTTTGGACAAATTGAAGCGAATCCTTTTCAACCCCGAAGTAAATTTGAGAAAGAAGCCCTGGCTGGATTGGCTGAATCTATAAAGTCTCTGGGGATTATACAGCCCGTAACTGTCCGGAAAATCGGTTATGACAAATATCAGCTCATTTCCGGCGAACGTAGATTTAAAGCCTCCCAGGTCGCAGGGTTAAAAAGCATTCCTGCTTATATACGCATCGCAAATGATCAGGCCATGCTGGAGATGGCCCTGGTTGAAAACATACAGCGTGAAAATCTCGATGCTATTGAAATAGCTATCAGTTACAAACGTTTAATGGATGAATGTGCATTAACCCAGGAGGTTTTAAGCCAGAAAGTTGGCAAACAACGATCTACCATTGCAAACTACCTGCGTTTACTTAAGCTACCTGCTGAAATTCAACTGGCCATTCGGGAAGACAAAATAAGCATGGGTCATGCACGGGCTATTGTCAATTTGGATAGACCGGAAAACCAGCTTGAAATATACAATCGCATTATTCTGGAAGACCTTTCTGTCCGTGATGTGGAGGATTTGGCCCGTTGGCAGAACAAAAAACCCGGTTCAGTCCATCGCATTAAAAAATCTTCAGCTTCTCCGCTACCGGAAAAATTGAAAAAAGTAAATGAAAGCATCAAAATTTCATTTGGAAAAAAAGCTGAACTTCGCAGACAAAACAATGGCAAAGGCAAAATCATAATTCCTTTCACGTCGGACGATGACCTGGAAAGGATCTTAACCTTGCTGGATATCTTATAACTTTCATGGCTGCCCGGGAATTGAAATTTTGGATTTGTTTGTTTCTCCTGCCCGTCTGTTTGTTTGGACAAAGCCAGATACAAAAGAAATTACCTGCTGTTACGCAATCTGACACTTTACAAAAAACGGAGCCAAAACATTCTCCCCGCAAAGCAACTTTATTAAGCCTCTTACCTGGCGCCGGACAGGTATATAATCGCAAATACTGGAAAGTTCCTGTCATTTATGCCGCCTTCGCCGGATTAAGCTATCTGATTATAGTCAACGACAGAGGTTACCGGACATTTTACAATGACGAAAAGAATTATACCGGAGCAGAAACAGATCTGTTATTTATCGATTACCAAACGAATAAAAATGATTACCTGCATGCTCTTAACCTGGATGAAATTGGAGTACTGGCGGTCTATGTGTTAAACTTAATTGATGCTGCCGTTGATGCCCACTTATATACATTTGACATCGGCAAAGATCTTTCCCTAAAAATTTGTCCTGCCTTTCTGTATACTGCTCAAAATAATCTTCCCTCAACTGGTCTTGGGATAAGCCTTAAATTCTAACTTTACATCTTAAGACAGGAGTATGAGAATTGCATTGTTCGGATATGGAAAAATGGGCAAGGAGATTGAAAAGATTGCCCTTGATAGAAAAAATGAAATCGGGCTTATTGTTGACGCTCATAACCTGGATTCCTACGCTATCGAAGATTTGAAAAAATGTGATGTTGTTATTGAATTTAGTACACCCGAAAGCGCAGTTTCCAATATTTACAAATGCTTTGACGCAGGCATACCCATCGTAATAGGTACTACCGGCTGGCTGAAGCAGTGGGAAGAAGTAACTAAAGTTTGCAGGGAGAAAAATCAAAGTTTATTCTGGGCTTCTAATTTCAGCATTGGGGTAAATCTTTTTTTTAAACTGAATGAGTCCCTGGCAAAGTTGATGAATCCTCAAACAGACTATAACATCACAATGGAGGAAATTCATCACATCCATAAAAAAGACGCACCAAGCGGAACGGCTATTACACTCGCGGAAGGAATATTAAAAAACAGTTCCAGAAAAAAAAACTGGGTGAACAAAAACACCCATATGCCGGAAGAACTTCAGCTCATTTCCAGGCGTACAGACGAAGTACCTGGCACTCATACTGTTCGCTATTCGTCTGAAGCCGATTACATTGAGATCAGTCATGTCGCTCTCAGCCGCAAAGGCTTCGCTTTAGGAGCAGTGCTGGCAGCTGAATGGATGAAAGGCAAAAAAGGTATTTATGGCATGAATGATTTATTGAATTTATAGGTAAATCATAAGCAAGTAAATAATTCAACGAAATAGCAATTCAACAATACAAACAAATATGACTCCTTTCGTATATTTTTTAATCCTTTCTTATATTCCGACAGTAATTGGATTGTCCGGATTCTTTGGTGCATACGGAGTCAATGGCTGGAAAGCATATGTCCCTTTCTACAATATACTTATCCTGCTTAAAATCATTAAACGTCCCTGGTGGTGGATCCTTTTATTCTTAGTCCCGACAGTTAGTTTTATTATGTGGTGGGTCATGCTTTACCAGCTTTACGAAAGTTTCGGTAAAAAAAATCCATTGGAAAAATTCATCGGTGCCCTCTTATGGTTCGTCTATTTACCTTACCTGGGTTACGGTAAAGACCTGAAATATAGTGGCCCTGTGGATTACACCAAGGTAAAACGTACCTGGATGGCAGAATGGGTAGATGCCGGCTTATTTGCCGTAGTTGCCGCTACTATTATACGTACATTTTTTATTGAGGCATTTACTATTCCAACTTCTTCTCTTGAAAAATCATTGATGGTTGGAGACTATTTATTTGTAAGTAAGTTAAGTTATGGAGCCAAAGTACCCAATACTCCTCTTTCTTTTCCCTTCACGCACCATACGCTTTTTCTCACAAAAGACACCAAATCATACTTGGAATGGATAAAACTTCCCTACCTGCGATTACCAGGATTTGGAAAAATAAAGAACTATGACTACGTAGTGTTCAATTATCCGGATGGTGATACCGTAGCGCTGGGTGCTCAAAATCAAAGTTATTATGAACTTTGTCGTGAGTTTGGCTGGTCTTATGTAAATAGCCCGGACAAGATTAATATCTGGACGGGTGAACCCTTTGGCAAAGTGACGTCACGACCCGCAGATAAACGTGAAAATTATGTAAAACGCTGCATGGCAATTCCCGGTGATGAACTTTTGATTAAAAAGAGCATTTTTTACATCAACGGAAAAGCTTCTTATATTGCTCAAACAATGCAACATCATTACATTGTCAGAACGAAGGACGGACTTGGATTTAGCCCTAAAGTGCTGGATAAGTTTGATATTACAGAACAACTGGATAACAGGACTGTTCCCGGTGCATTGGTTGTTACACTCCCTTACGATAAAGTAGAGGATTTTAAAAAACTTCCGGATATTGAATCCATGATACCCTTAATAGGTGATAGCGGGATTTATGACTCACGGATTTTCCCACACAGCCCTAATTTCAAATGGAACGTGGATAATTTCGGACCCTTGGTCATACCCAAAAAAGGCATGACGGTGAAATTGGATACTTCTAATATCGTTTTGTACAACAGAATCATTACTGCTTACGAAGGAAACACGCTCGAAATAAAAGGAAGTAAAATAGTTATCAATGGAATCCCTGTAGACAGTTATACCTTTAAAATGGGTTATTATTTTATGATTGGTGACAACCGTCATAATTCGGCAGACTCCCGTTATTGGGGTTTTGTTCCCGAGGATCACATTGTGGGAAAACCCGTTTTCATATGGATGTCCTGGAAAAATGGGTTTATGGGGAAAGCCCGCTGGGACAGGTTCTTTACGTTTGTTCATTCCGATGGCCTATCCCGCTCCTACTTGCTGCATTTCCTTGCTATTGTGGCCATTATGTTTGGCTACAATTATTTTAAAAACAAACGGAAAGAAAAACCTCAAAACAAAATCTAAATGGACAAACATTCGCTATTGCAAATGGTCATAACCGCTTTAGCTGCCTGTTGTTTTGTAATGGTTCTAACATGGATTTGGGCCTGGAAAATTAAAAATGCGGGTGTGGTGGATATCTTCTGGGCCTTCAATTTTCCCATCATTGCGATTATTTGCTATTTTTCAGGTACAGGCTTTGATATCCGAAAAATCTTAATGTGCAGTATGGTAATCATCTGGGGTTCTCGACTGGGCATCTACCTTTTCATACGTGTCGGATCTCATTTAAAAGAGGAGGAAGGACGGTATAAACAGCTGCGTAAGGAATGGCAACCTGTGCCGGACAGAAAATTTTTTGCTTTTTTTCAAATGCAGGCCATTTCCAATGTTCTCTTAGCTACACCTTTTTTTATTAGTTGCATGAATCCCGATCCGGTGCTCTCTGTACTTGAAAAAACAGGCTTTCTGATCTGGCTTCTGGCAATTATCGGGGAAGCTATTGCTGACGCGCAATTAAAAAAATTTAAAAAAAATCCGGAGAACAAAGGCAAAGTGTGCCAGAGAGGTCTTTGGAATTATTCCCGCCATCCTAATTATTTTTTTGAATGGATCATATGGCTTGGCTATTTCACATTTGCTTTAGCTTCTCCTTATGGCTGGATTTCCATTCTATGTCCGGTAACAATGCTGTACCTGATTTTCAAATTGACTGGCATCCCTTTGACCGAAGAACAATCTTTACGATCAAAAGGAGATTTGTATCGGGAATACCAGCGCACAACAAGTGTATTTATACCCTGGTTTAAAAAAGTTAATCGTTAACCGGACAATTAATCCCGTGTCATGTGGTATACCTCTCTTCTCGAAAAAAATTTAATCCCCGATTTCATGCTGCGAAAAGGTATTCGCAGCTTATTGGAACAACGTCTCCGGGAAGAGGACAAGGGTAGTCCGGAAGCGAATCAACAACATTTCGGCAGGCTCCTGGATGAATTAAGGCAATCTCCGATTGCAATTGATACTAATTCCGCAAATGAACAACATTATGAAGTTCCTACTGAATTTTATCAGTTATGTCTGGGCAGACACTTAAAGTATTCAAGCGGCTATTGGAGAGAGGGTATAAAAGATCTGGATACGTCAGAACGGGATATGCTGGAGCTTACCTGTTCCAGGGCAGAACTTAAAAATGGACAAAGTGTTTTGGAACTTGGTTGTGGCTGGGGTTCCCTCTCTTTATTCATGGCTGATAAATTTCCAGATAGTCATTTTAAAGTTGTTTCCAATTCCCGTACACAAAAACAATACATTGATCAACAAGCTGCCGAAAGAGGGTTGAAAAATATCGAAGTAATTACGGCAGACATGAGTGTTTTTAGTATCAACGAAACATTCGACCGGGTTGTTTCAGTAGAAATGTTTGAGCACATGCGCAATTATGAAAAGCTTTTGGCGAAAGTTGCAGGCTTTTTAAACGATAAGGGGAAACTATTTGTTCACATTTTTACACATAAGGAATTTGCTTACAAATTTGAAGTGAGAGATGAAAGTGACTGGATGAGCAAATACTTTTTCACAGGCGGGATAATGCCCAGCGACCACTTGTTGCTTTATTTCAATACTGATTTCAGGGTCGAACGACACTGGAAGTTAAGCGGTTTGCACTATAGTAAAACGTCCGAAACCTGGTTGCAGAATATGACTGCAAACAAGTCCAGAATCATTTCAATCTTTGAAAAAACATATGGTAAAAATCAGGCAATTAAATGGTTTGTGTACTGGAGGCTTTTCTATATGGCTTGCGCGGAATTATGGGGATACAACAATGGAAATGAATGGATGGTGAGTCATTATTTATTTAATAAAACATGCAATCACTAGCCATTATCGGAAGCGGAATAGCGGGAATGGCTTGCGCGCATTACCTTCATAAAAAATACGACCTAACGGTCTATGAAAAGAATGACTATGTCGGTGGTCACACCAATACACTAACAGTTGATGAAGAAGGTACAGCTATTTTTATCGATACCGGTTTTATGGTATTTAATCAGTTGACATATCCCCTGCTCACTCAATTATTCAAAGAACTGGATATTCCTATCAGGACTACTTCTATGTCCTTTAGTGTGCAGGATATTCCGAGCGGCCTGGAATACTGCGGATCAGGAATAAATGGTCTTTTTGCGCAGCGCAAAAACATCTTTAGTCTTCGCCATATTTCCATGCTGAAACAAATTGCCCGTTTCAATTCGGAAAGCGTTAAAATATTGAATGATCCGAAA
>JABDFG010000032.1 GCA_013286655.1 Bacteroidota bacterium | reverse complement strand
TTCTTTAGTGTTTGTCAAAAGCAATTCCACTGTTGGAAGGAGGTTTTCGAGGTACTTCTTGTTTTTGTAACTCAGTATAAGAATCGAACAGTCTGCTTTTATCATTCTGATACCCTTAAAAAAAATGCAGCCTGATCACCCTTGCCTTCCCTGTTTAAGACCGAGGTTTGCGTTTTCCAATCAGCCAATTGTTTTTCCGAAAAAAAACGAGACAGATCACCGGAATAATCTGATAAAAACTGAACGCTTGAAATACCTTTGCTGTATATTTCGCTCCGGGTAAACTGTACTATTTCAGAATCATAAATAGCTTTATAGACTTCGTATCCTGTCTGCCGGGCAAGCATCCGGAGGCTTTTTTCCGAATGAATTATCAGGTGCCGCGGAGCATCTATTTGGAACCAATTTTGTTTGTATTTTTTCCAGGCAAATCCACCGACCACCGGTATTCGTATGCAGATTTTTCCAGAAGGATTCAGGATCGTTTTCAGATGATTCAATAGCAATAGATGATCGGTCATATGCTCAAAAGAATGGTTCAGAATGATCACATCGTATTTATCCTGAACATCATATGCACTACCTTTATTAAATTTAATTGCCGTATCGCGGCTTAATAACTCATCTGGCAAAAAGGGATCAATCCCGCTCAGGTTTTTGAATCCCATGGATTCCAGCTGAATCAATAAAGCAGCCGATCCACAACCAATGTCAATCATCCTGGAATTTAAGTTCATTTTTAAGAATGAAAGTGTTTTAAGCAGATCAGGAGCTGGTTTAAATTGGTTAAAAAAAGCTCCAATACCTATTTTTTTACCCAAGAGGACTTCCCTGTCCCGATGTGTTCTTATTTTGTCCATTAGGCTTCTTTTTTGCAAGGAAACATGGTGGCAATGATAATTGTCGGGATAGTATTTTTCCATATTCTCCGGTACCGCTTGTAAGAAAAGACAAGCGCAATTACTGCATTGGATATACTCAAATTCCTCCTGAGTATTATAATACATTTCTTTTACTACGCAATGGGTATTATTCTCGGAATTATTGCAAATCGGGCAGCTTTTTCTTTCCATCAGAGTAGTTAAATAAATACTTCAACTTGTTTATTCTTTTTTCAAACAGGAACCAGGATAAGCCTGCGATTCCTATTACGGTTCCTAAATAAATGCAATATATTACATACTCATTTCCAGGCAATTCATATCCGGTTTTGCCTGAAATCCATTTATATAACCAAGGAACAGCTTTATGGTAAAGATATATTCCATAACTTATTTTACCAATATAGAGTACAATTTTATTCTCAAAAAAATACCTGGCATTCCCCTCGAAACCAATTCCTGCCTTATATATCAATGAGATGGAGAATAAGGAATAAATCAATGGAAAAAATATGGGAAATAAACTAACGGCGATGGACGACCTGCTAAAAAACAAATACATCGAAAGAATTAAAGGAACAAAAATTAAAAACGCATAATTATTTTTAAAAAACTTATAGACGCCTGACATTTTTTTTAATGACCTCTCATTTATTTTTAAGTATGCTAACAACGCTCCCAAACCAAAAGCATCAAACGTATTGGATGTAAAAACAATATTATTGAGATCTGAACAACCCAGAATTACCAATACAAATCGCGACAAAAGAGCGAGGAGGATCATCGAAATAATCAGTTTGCTTTCATTCTTCCGGGAAATAAATAATAACAACCATGGCCAAAACAAATAGAATTGTTCCTCAACGGCTAAAGACCAGGAGTGATTATACAAATTAGTATCAAACGCCTGAATTTTGAAAAAATAAATATTGGAACAATACGTAAAAAACCAGGGCCAATGGCTTCTGATATAGGGATCTCCCGCAAAATAAAAAAATAAAATGTATAAATAATAGATTGGGAATATCCGAAGGGTTCGTCTCACAATAAAATTTTTAATAATGATTAATCTATTTTTACTGTCTTCCCGAAGTTTATATTTTTCATTTAAGAGAATAGAAGTAATCAGGAAGCCACTTAAAACAAAAAAGAGTATCACTCCTCCTACTCCCCCAATGGCCATACCCCAGATTTCACCAAGCCAGTGCAGATTAACAGACCAATGCAGATTAACCACGGCAATAACTGCTATAGCTCGAATTGCGCCAAGCTGGGGCATGTATTTGATTCCTTCTTTTATAGGATTTTTTTTAATAAAAAAGAATAAAACCGGTCAAAAAAAGTCTCATATTGGTAGTGTTCGGCATAGAAATCAGGTATATTTTTCTGTAGTGTAGTGATTTTATTCAATGTGTTTTTTATTATCAAATCAATTTCTACCTTGGCGTCCCAAAATGTTCCAATATTCTTTTCTTCGAACACCTTGAATTGCTCCAGATTGCCTGCAATAACAGGCAACCCATTTTTAAAATAAGTGCCGATTTTACCTCCTGTCCAACCGTTGTTCTGTTCCTGGGGAATCGTTTTATCATAGAGTACCAGCCCCAGATCAGCCGAACTAACTGCATAATTTAAAAGAGTCGAGGGCAATGGCTGGCCAGATACTTTAATGAAAGGATGGGCATTCCCGTCTCCCATCAGTCCTTTGGTGCGCCCATGGAAGATCAGATGATATTCTTTGTCCCGATATTCCTTTGTCCGCTCGTAAATCAATTTGGCCAAATTCCAACCAAGTGTACCAATAAATAAGACAATGGGTTTACTATCCTTTATTTCAAATATATCCCTGAAATAACTACTCTGAAGCTTTTTTACTTCTCCTGAAGGAGAATTTGGAATCACAAAATAGGGAAGGCTGTCCGGTAAATGATTGACTTTCTTTTGATACTTGTATCTTTCCTCTCCCAAAGCAATCGACGCTGCAGCTTTATTGTTTGCCGCAATATCCAGCCTCTTGGCTTTTTCCCAATTAGCGATGCTATGGTATTTCGTCAAGGGGTCAAATATTTCATCCGCCAGATAGAAAAAAGGAATTTTTTCCCTTTTCGCTATACGGGCACCCATCACAGCCCCATTTATTGGAGTCCCTATGATGGCATCGTACTTTAACTTATCCGTGAACAAAGCTTTTAAAAAAAAATCCAGTTTCTGGGTCTTGCTGATCGGAAATTGCTTCACCCTTATTTCATCATTTAAAAAACCAGGAGAAAGATTATAGGGATTTGGAATATGGTACAGATCAACCTGGAAATTTCTTTCCGCCAGATTTCTGGCTAATTCAGTGAAACAAAAATGCGCATCCACATAAGGTCTGTCGAAAAAGAGGGCTATCCGCTTCATTTACCTCATATTATAGTATATTTGCCAAAGTTAACAATATATGTATATGAATATACTTGGGGTTCATGCCGGTCACGACAGCAGCGCTTCCTTAATTATAGATGGGAAAATTGTCGCGGATGTTGCCGAAGAACGTTTTAACCGTATTAAACACTCTCCTGGTTTACCTTTTCGTTCCATTGAATACTGTCTTCGATCTCAGGGATTATCCATGAATGATATTGACGTGATCGCCATACCCAGCCAAAGTCCAATTTCTTCTCTCAGCTTGTTATTTGAGGGAATTTATAAAAAAGAAACGAAAGGCCCGACCCTGAAATCAACACTTAAAAGTGTATTGAAAAAAGAAAAAGAAGAAAAAACAAGAATACGCTGGCAGCAGGAATTACCGCTCTACATTCAGAAATTTAAAATCGCTTCCCATACTAAAGTTGTTCATATTGAACATCACCAAAGTCATGCAGCTTCCGCCTATTACACCAGCGGGACCCGCGAAAAACAATTGGTTGTGACAATGGATGGGCATGGAGACGAGTCTTCCATTACTATCTGGAGGGCGGAAGATGGAAAACTAAGCTGTCTGAAACGATTTGGGTACGGTGCTTCCTTAGGATGGTTTTACAGCAATGTAACGGAAGCCATCGGATGGATGCATGGAGATGGGGAAGGAAAAACAATGGGGCTTGATCCCTATGGAAAACGGGACAAGCTAAAGGGCTTGCTTGATTCATTTTATCCCAAGTTCAAAAATGGAGAGATAATCTATGAACATGATTTCGGAGATCTGAACGTATACAATGAAAATGGCTATAATCAGTACCATTTCAGGGATGCGGACGAAATTAAAAAGTTAGTAGACAAATACGGACGGGAAGATATTGCCGCTGAGGCCCAGCGCGTTCTGGAAGAACAATGTTTCAATATCATTTTTCCATGGATGGAAAAAGAAAAAACGCAAAACCTGAGCTGTTCAGGAGGCATCTTCCTGAATGTTAAGCTAAACCAGCGTATCTGGGAAACAGGAAAAGTAAAACTTCACACGATATATGGAAACCCGGCAGATGCGGGATTGGCAGTAGGAGCAGCCTTACAGGCTTATTATGATGCAAAACCTGAAGCTCCCATTCATTTAATGCGGGATCTGTACTACGGACCTGAATATTCGAACGAAGAAATCGAAGTCATATTAAAAGCAAGGAATTTAAAATATACAAAAGTTGACAATGCGCCGCAGCATGCGGCTAAACTATTGGCTGATAATAAAATAGTCGCCTGGTTTCAGGGAAGAATGGAAAGTGGACCTCGCGCATTGGGTAACCGTTCCATTTTAATGAGTGCTAACAGGTCTGAAAACAAGGATATTATCAATGCTAAAGTAAAATTCAGGGAAGCTTTTCGGCCCTTCTGCCCTTCCCTTCTTTGGGAAAAACGAGAAGACTATCTTGAAAACTGCCGGGATGAGTTTTTTATGATCACTTCCTTTACCTGCAAGCCCGAAAAAAGAAATAAAATACCAGCTGTTGTTCATGCCGATCATACACTCCGGCCTCAAACAGTAAAAAAAGAACTCAACGAACGCTACTGGAGCCTGATTAATGAATTCGGCAAGTTAACCGGGGAATACCTTCTCATGAATACTTCTCTCAATGTAATGGGTGAACCTATGATCAATCACCCCAGAGAGGCCATTCGTTGTTTTTACGATAATGGAATGGATTACCTGATACTTAATGATTTTGTACTGTCTAAAGATTAACGAATTGGCAATTTGTAAAAAAACATGAGTTGACTTAATAAAAAAGGCCGATATAACAACCGGCCTTTTACTTTTCATCAAGAAAGCTAAAACTTATTGGGTTAAAATCATTCTTTTGGTATCAATGATTTTCCCATCCACTACCAGGGAATAAACAAACATTCCAGGAGACAATTCATTTCCATTTATCGTTACTGAACCACTTCCATAATTTGTAACTGCAGCTGTTTTTACGAGTTTGCCTTGCAGATCAAAGATCATGATGCTTGCACTTTGGCTAGTTGTTGGAACAATATACTGAATGTTAGTTTGCTGACCGAATGGATTAGGATTATTTTGGTAAAGAGTTGCGGCTGGAATGGACGAGCTATTCGCGATATTGTTAAAATCGCTTCCTGTTACGACACTTCCAGTACCATTAGAATTATTACTACCAATTCTCATTCCTTGTTGGCTGTTACTGCAACATGAGTTGATTTGGTTTTGGAGAGCTTTTGTAACCGAAGTTAAACTATCTATCATTGCCTGTTGTTCTTGAACAGCTTTTACCAAAGGAACGACAAGTTCTGCGTAATTTAAGGCATAAGGCTCATTATTATTCACTGGGTGAGTAACTATAGAAGATGTATAACCCACTTGTTGAGCAACTTTTTCTACTTCTTGTGCAATGAAGCCAGAATGAACCTTAGCTGTTGATGCTATAAAATCCATACCCATTCTGTGTTTAGCTTTAACGCTGTCTGGCATATTTTGTATTATAAAATCGTCCAAACTCTTTGTGTCTAAATTATAAGTAACAGGACGAAGACCTTTGATAAATTCCAGACCTTTTACATTTTCCTTTATATTGGTTTTAAAACGACCGTCGCTGGTTGCAGAAAAGCCAGCAGTACTAAATACTCCATTAACCGTAGCGTTTCCGCATACAAAATTATATGTTGAAGACGCAATAGCTCCGTTTCCAATTGCAGTCATATTACTTAGGTTATTGGCATTTACATCAGCATAATAGCCAACAAAGGTGTTATAATTATTATTGTTATATGCTCCACCTGCATTACCGCCAATAGCGGTATTATAAGCTCCTACTGTATTGTCTCCTAAAGCACCAGAACCATTTGCTGTATTGTAAGAGCCCGTGGTATTATCAGCAAGAGCACTAATCCCAGCAGCTGAATTAAAACTTCCAGTAGTGTTGCCGCTCAGGGTAGCGGCTCCTAGAGCTGTATTGTAAGTTCCAGTAATTCCACCTCCATTATTTCCTTCAAGTGCAAGAAATCCTATAGCTGTATTTCCTCCTCCAGTGGTGTTATATTCAAATGCGTCTAATCCCATAACTGTATTTCCATTTCCGGAAGTGATAGATGTACCTGCATTATTACCAATCAAAGAGTTCTGACTACCTGTCATAGTTGAATTACCAGCATTTTGCCCAACGAAAATATTTTGAGTATTTCCATTATGCCAAACTACGTTTGAACCATTAATTTGGTATGCATTAGTAGATGAAATGTTAACATTTCCGGCAACATCTAAAAGTGCACCAGGAGTTGCGGTTCCAATCCCTACATTACCTCCTTGTTGTATAATCATGCGTTGAGTACCGCTGTTCGTATAAAATCTCCAATCAGCCCCAACAGTTGAATTAGACATCATGAAACTAAATCCGCCAGGAGCTTTTTCTTCTAATTCTCCACAATTAGCACAAGTTCCGGCTGTAGAACCTGAATTCCAATGAAAAAATCCGGTTGTGTAAATACCATCTCCTAATGCCCATCTTGTAGATGCATTTGTGCCTGAAGTAGTATTGAAAAGTATAACCGAAGTTGGCGCATTCTGATCCTTTTCTATATGCACAAATTCAGCAGGACTTGTCGTACCAATGCCAACCCTTCCCGAACCCGTACCTGTACCGATAGGATTTAATATAATATTCTCAGAACTTGACTCTACATCCAAAATACCAGAAGGAGTACTTGATCCTATGCCAACGTCGCCACCTCCAGTAATAGTCATTCTCCGAGCTGTATTTGTCCAAAACGACATTGGATTATTGGTAGTAATAGCAAAAGTGGCAGCAGAGCCATTTGTTTCAAAATATGATCCATCCTGAATTTCATTATTTATTGTATTAGTTCCTGTTCCAACTATACCGAATAAAGCATAATGAGATGCGTTAGTTGCATTCCATTGACAATAAGCATTATTTCCAGTATGTACGTTTGTAATTCTACCAGCTACTCCAGCATTAACACTTCTTACAGCATCTATAAGAAAATTGGAACCAGGAGTCGTTGTACCCAAACCTAATTCGCCCGTAGAAACAAATCTTGCAATTTCAGTAGCAGGTGTTCCAGTTCCTGCACTAAATGTTATTGGACCAGCTGCATCTACCATTAAGGCTATTCCAGAAGTGTTAGGACTAAATATAGTAGTAACATTTGGAGCTAGTGCCCCATAAGGAGTATAACCAGTACCTGGTAGAAATATACCTCCATAAGTAGATGAATTCCTAAGAGTTATAGAAGCTTCTGCTGAGGTTCCAGTTGAAGAATTTTTCATTAAGAAACCAAGATTACTATTTTGAGTACCTTGTAAGCTAAGCATTTCTGTCCCAACTAATGATGTACTTCCAAATACAAGCTGACCACCCGTTAAAAATCTTGCAGCTTCAGTGCCATTGGTCTGGAATACTAAAGGGAATGAGTTCGTTGATCCTAATACCTCCCCGCCGCTAAGTGGATTACCGGTGGTTAGCCATTGTGCTTTTGCTTCGGCAAAGCAGATAATTAAAACAGCTATGATAGCCATCCTGTTTTTAATAAAGTTGAATTGTTTCATCATCATGGTTTTTAGTTCAATTAATATTTAATTGCGATGAAAGTAATTGGAATTTTGAAAATCTGCCGTCACATAATGGCTCGAAATCTTACATATGTAAGATTTTTGATGAAGTAGTTAAGTGTCATGTCGAAATTTAAATGCAGACGCATTTTTTTACAAAAAATCAGACATATTGACAGAGAAAAGAGATGTAAGATTTTGACCCAATACGTAAAGCACAAATTTGGGAATGTAAAAATTAATATTAAGAAACCCAACAATTAATGACTGTAATGGAATTTTCAGATCAGTACTCTTAATTTCGACTATCTAACGATTAAGACCCTGCAATTTCTTTGTAAAGCTTTGCATAACGCTCCGTCTGTATTTTAACAGAAAACTCCTGTTCAGCATATTTCCGAATATCTTGCTCTTTATATTTTTCAGAGGTGGAAATGAACTTTTTTATCGCAAAAGCCAGTGCCTCAGCTGTTACTTCAGCCGCGAAACAACCGGTTTTTTCTTCTATCACATGATCGGCCAAGCCCCCTACTTTATAGGAAATCACTGGCCTGCCACAGGCAAATGATTCCAACATTACCGAAGGCAAATTATCTTCCCGGCTGGGAATCACCATAGCATCTATTGCGCTATAGTAATGAGATAATTGGGAAGGATCATTTATCCGACCCTTGTATTTTATGTTTTCGGCATTTAATTCCGGATATTCCCTTCCAATATAACACAGTTCAATATCTGGAAATTCCGGGTTCAGAATCTGCATGGCCTTCCCCAATAGATCCGCTCCCTTTCCTCTGGCATAATAGGAAGAAGAAAAGCCCAGAATCTTTTTTTCGGAGTTCATCTCGAACATTTTTCTAGACACTTCTTTTGACTGGGAAAGAAAAAGGTCTGTATCAACACTATTCGGGATGATCTGATGAGGATAATTTCCAAACAGAATACTGGAAGAGGAACAACTATACATATACGTATTTAGCGCAACAATATGCATATTCAACTTATACATGTGTTTCTGTTTGTAGTCTACATTCTGCCTTGCGTAATCGGTGCTTTTGGTTCCCATTAGCTGAGGACAATCTGCGCAATTTGTTTTATAACCGTTGCAACCCTGGGAATGATGACATCCTCCGGTAAAGGGGTGCATGTCGTGTAACGTCCAGACAAAGGGCTTATTGACCTTTGAGAAAAAATTAAAATCTAAAAAGCCACTTATCCAGTGAAAATGAATAATATCTGCCTCTTTAACCAAAGGATGAATAGCTAAATCATAGTCCGATTGAGGAAAACTAAAAGGGTAATTGAACTCTTTTTTACCCAAAAGTTTGTCATGCGCCTTATAATCATTTCGAGTGAATATCCCCACTTTTCGCAAAAATCTATCCATGATATTTGCCGGATTATGCTCACACGAAAATGTGTTGGGATCAGGCTCTTTATTAGGAATTAAGCAAAGTATTTTAGAATCCAAGCCATTCTCCCTAAGATTTTTGTTGAGTATATTGACAACTCCAGCACCACCAGAAATATTTGTTGCGATATGTAATATCTTAGTCAAATAAAAAAGGTTAAAGACAATAGCCAATAACGGACTTCAGCTTATTTTTTACTCTACTCATAAAATTACGAATTCTGCTATGAACAGGTAAAGGTGACGGTTTTTGGTAATCTCTAATTAGCCTATATACTCTTTTGTCCTGAAAGTCGACTTTGTGCTCAACAACAATCGTTTTCGCCAAATTTTCCCAAGTATACGGACTTGTAGAATTTTCATCCCCTCCGCTGTGTATTCCGGAACCATCCGTCCCAATATTCTGAACAAGGCTAGGATAAGGATGCAATGAGGTACCGCCAGCCAAAAAGATGGAGGCATACCAGAAAATTGCCCAAGTATTCAATCGTCCATCAAGATTCGCTTCCAAGTGTGATTTATATCCCATATAGGAATAGTCAACCGTAAATTCCTTCCAATGTCCTTTATCAGTTAGTTCCCTTATTTGCTTTTCTGCATTTTTTTCAAAGTATTTCCAGGCCCTTGCCCAGGTAGCCCAACCCCAGCAGGTGGCCGGTTTGTAAAAGAATGTCTCAGGCAATTTTTTCTTAACCGGAAGTATATAGCCACTAATGTGCATTACTTTTGTTTCGTTTTCATATACTTTCAAAGCATCGTTCATATACTTTAAAAAACCTGGAGAGGTTACAATGTCATCCTCTAAAACGATTACTGTTCCATGTCTATTTACGACTTCCGTAACCCCATCAATAATGGAATTGGCCAAACCTTTATTTTCAAGTTGTTCGACGACGAAAACTTCCTTGAATCTATTTTCGGTTTTAGCAATAAGACGCGTTTCTGCTATTTTTTTCTGAATCTCAATATTCGCATCACTTTTAGGGCCGTCACAGTATATATAGAGAATACTGTGTCGGGCCTCCGGATTAATTGAAAGCGTGTCCAGTACTTTTTTTGTATGTAAGGGACGATTGTATACGAAAAGCGTTATGGGGGCAGGAGAACGCTGCGGCATTTGATTATATAATTATCTTTTATTTAAAAGAAATTCTTTCATTATTGAGTTGAATTTGATTAAATGCATCAGAATAATACCCAATAAATTTTTCAGAAAACACTTTGTCCAATTTTGACAAAATAAATTTCAAATATTCATCGCAATAAGTATTCTCTTTATATGAATGTAATAGAAGGAAGGCATTATCTGCCTCCAGAACGGCTTTTTCTATATAGGCTTGGTAATAAAAACTGTATATTTTTTCTTTATTAAAATCAATGACAGGTTTTTCCTTGTCTCTCAAAATGGAAAAATAACTTGTCTTATCCATGCAGGTATGCACGAAATTGAAATTGTTATATATATTATCATATAAGGCAACCGTAGGGATTTCAAAGTGAGCCATTTCGATCCCAATAGTTCCTCTAGCTGTACAAATCAGATCAGGTTTAAGTTCAACAATATTCAGATTAGAAATGGATTCATCCAAAATTTGAATGTGCTTTTTTTTCAAATTACCGACTAAATCTATCGTCATTTCTTTACATCCTTTTAATCCATTTGGATGTATTTTAACAAATACAGTTGTATCGGTTAAGTCTGTTAATTCATTTAATGTCTGTTTTAAATATTGATACAAGTCGGGAAACTGCAATAACCTATCCGTATGAGGAGAATCATAAAAATCATGGGCATAAATCACAATGTTTCTGGGTCTTTCTGAAAACCTTTCCCGAAGTTCATCACTCATAACCGTATTGGTATATGTAGAAACTTTCATGTAACTAGTCGCTGAATCAATTTGCCCCTTAAACCTGGATGTTAGTCTCTGTTTGGCCAACTCCAATTGCTCAATGCTAAGCCTCCTTTCTTTATCAAATAGTGTATGATTATTAATATGGAAAGGAAAATCTTTGTAAAGCTCTTGTATTAGATAATCATTGGAACCGACCGTAGATACTCCAATGTCATTATGTAAACAAATACGAGCTGGAATTCCATGTTGGATATAAGAACTGTACGAATTTAACAAGTATCTTACATTATGTCGTTTTAAAAACAACTTGAAATTATAGAAAACATTTAAAGCTACTTCTATTGTATGAGCAACATTCCTATCTATTCTTTCAACAGTTGGTTGAAAGAAATATCTTAAATAGGTATCATAAATTAAATCACCAACCAGAACATCCTCAAATCTTAAGGATAAAATACTCTCTGCCTTTTCATCTTTAAGATTATCAAGAATTTTATTCAACTCCCTCTTAATAAATTTCTGATCTCTATATTTTTCTGAAGTTCTAAAAATGACTTTACCGCCGAATGATAAATGAATTTTCTCTAAACTACCAGTAAAAAAAACATCATATAGAACTTTAAATTTTTCTGTTTTCCAGGCCCAAGAGGTAGGTTTCCATATCCAATTGATATCCACTTCATAAAAATTCACCTCTAAGTTCCTTTTTTCGGCAATTGCTTTGCTAGCAGCTGCAAGCTTGATTGTATATTCATAATTCTTAACCATTTGTACTAATAAAACACCTTGATCCTTTTCATTTGTTCTCTTTTTTTTGAAAAATTTGAATTTTTTGGCAATTTTTTTTTGAACTTCTGTAAATTTATTTACTTTATAGTACTTGTAAAATCCTAACGGCAGACATATGAAATTTTTGATTCCATAATAAGATGGTCTTACAATGTTTTTTATTTTTTCCACTTCCAACATGCTACTTCAATTTCTTGACGACCTTAAATACATACTGTAGGACAAGACGTGCATGGCAGAAAATAAAGTAAATTCTCCTAAGGAAGTCTATTTTTTGACAGCTATTTGCACGCTTCTCACCAGACAAAATGCTTCAGCAAGATCACATCCTATAACAATACCCCATCTTTGGGCTTGAATTTTTAAAGCTTCCGGCGATCGTGGATGAGGGTACGCCCTTTTTTCAAATTCATACGATTCCATCGCCAATATTTTTGCCTTTACATCTTTTTCCGAGACTTCATAAAACAGATTGGGCAAAAAATGTTTGGGATCCGAACTAGCCCTCCATTCTGTTCCCGAAGGCGTTTCGAATGAGATAATCGTTCGTACCGTTTCCTGCGTTAAGGGACGACAAGCGGTAACAACTGCTTCAAATGTACGTTGATGATCAATATTTACATCTCCTCCATGATGTGTGAAAATTATTTCCGGTTTGAACGCATTCTTTTCATGCTCGACAGTTTTGATAATGTCTAATAAAGGAACTGTATCGAAACGATTATCCGGGAAATCAAAGGTTTTAACAGAATGGAATCCTATTGCTTTCTTTGCACTTTGAATGTTCTCTTTATGAATTTCAAGTTCCTTCTCCCATTTGTTTACATCTCTGGAATCTAAACGGGAGGTAATTCCCTCTCCCAAAATTACAACATGAACTTCGCAATTTTGTTCATGAATGAGTCGGTGCATTGTTGCTCCCAACCCCAGCACTTCATCGTCCGGGTGAGCTACAACAAGAAGAATCTTTCTATTTTTGAAGTCGTTTACCACTTAGGTTAAGGATTCATTTTTTTCTTCTACATCTTTAACAAGTGTGTTCATCCGCTCATCCTCGTTCAATGGCGGAGTAGAATTATAATGTAATAAGCGGCGATAAGTCGAATTTATCTGTTTTCCATAGTCAGCCCCCAGCATGTCAGGAAACCTAAAGTAAGGTTTCATAAACCATGGACCATATAGATTAAAAACACCCCATCTATCTGTTTCTAAGGTAGATACACCTCCTTTATGCCAAATGCCTGAATCCATCATCAGGATCGATCCGGCCTCACCTTCCATATATGAAAAATCGTAATTTCCATTGCGTTCGGGAACGATTCGTCTTTTATGACTACCTGGAACATAATGAGTAGCTCCATTTTCAGGAGTAAAGTCATCAATCATAATTAAAGAAAGGTAGCTAAAACCTTCTGCCAATCTTTGACCGTTCAGATAACGTGAATCCGTATGCCAATCCGCGCCTAATCCTTTATTTACAGACCCTTTAACATCTTTCTCTACGGCCCTCCTGTTAATACCAGTTGCATCAATCAGTACATGGTTTTCATCTAAAAGTACTTTTAAAACATCATTGACGTTTTCATTATACACCAACTCCAAAAGACTTTTATCATGCCTGAAGTAATTGGTAACATATTGAGACTGGCTATTAAAAGGAATATCGTTTTTAAATGCTTTTTCGATTAACTTATCCCGTATTGAGTTAAACTTCAATTTGTATTCAATACATTTTTGTTTTGAAAAAACATTCGAAAAAACAGTTACTCCATTTTCCTTTAATTCGTCTATGTTTCTCTGAAGATTCATTTTATGTCGGAATGTATAAAATTAATCTTCTACATTAGGATACCAAACTCTTAAATATCCATTCTCATCTTCCATTGCAGTTGTGGGCAATTTCCAGGAAGGATTTCTTTTTTTGAAAGTACCAATCTTGTAATTAGTTTGTATCAGTAATTCATTATTTTTATTTCGGTCAACTATCGCACCTTCAAACATAGTAATTTTTCCAAGATCGGTCATTAAGGTAAAAAGGGGTTTTGCCCTTCCCGAAAATCCTCCCGATGAAGTCATTTGTCGTATTAGTTTAAGCCCTTTTTCTACCGAAGTTCTGTGATGATTCATTCCCCGCATCGGAATACAATGAAACAAGTAATGAGCCTCAATTCCCAAATAGCGGAATTGATCATATAGCTCGTTCAATGTTTCATAGTCATCATTCACCCCCTTTAATAAAACTGTCTGATCGTATATCTTAAAAACAACGTTGTACAATTTTTTGTATGCTTCCCTCGCTTTAGCCGTTAATTCAACTGGGTGATTAATATGCGTTGCAATTTCAACTTTTAAGGGTTTGGCGGATTCGAATATATCCAATAATTCATCGTTTACTCTGTCAGGGTCCTGAATTGGCACGCGTGTCCCTATTCGTATAATTTCAATATTGGGGGCATATTGCTTAATTTGTTCAATGATCAATTTAAGGCGCTGTGGAACCATAAACGGATCTCCTCCTGTAATCAATATTTCTTTTAATTCATTCTTTACTTCCGCACTGCCGCAATACATGGCAAAATTAATAATATCTTCTTCTCTCAGTGAAAACACCGGATATTGACCACGCAAACACCATCTGCAATGAGCCGCACAAACAGAAGAAGGTTCAATTAAAATAGTCCTTTCGTATAGCCGTTCAACTCCTTTTAGCTCTTTTCCTTCAAACATTAAATGCATTTCAGACTCGTAATGACGCATTCTTTCATTTTCGCCCAAAACATTTTCCAAAGGAGATTTGATATACTGAAGTGCTAAGGCCTGATAATGCCGGGAATCCTTTCCGTACTTTTTTTCCACTTCGGAAAGCTCCTGGTTAATATAAGTGGTTATTCTTTCTTTAAAAATAAAATCTTTAGCTCCAGCCATTTCTTTGCATTTTAATATACTAATTGAAATCTGACCAATTTAAATATTCTCCAGCCCTTTTGTTAAACTTAAGCTTTCTACCGACGATATTGTCCAATTCTTTAGGAGCTAATCCAAGCCCGGGACGACAGAATTTAATCTGTTCCTTTTTTAACAGTTCACCAGCCGTTAAATCACGAGCCGCCGTGCAAGAAATCCTAAAATATATTCTAGGCTCCTTTTCTGATGCCGTAGGACCGATCATCGAATTCCCCAAACTTTTCTCAAGCATTCTTATTCCTTCCACCAGCTGCTTAAATTCCTCCGGATCAGAAGAAAAACGATGATCCGGTCCAGGTAAATTTTTATCGAATGTAAAGTGCTTTTCAACCAGACAAGCTCCTAAAGTAACAGCCCCCATAGCCGCAGTTATACCCCAAGAGTGATCACTAAACCCAACCAGGCAATCAAAAGCCGTCGCAAGAGACGGTATTTTTCTGAGATGCACATCTTCTGGCGGAGTTGGATAAGAAGAAGTACAATGCAATACGATTAAGTTGTTTCCGCCTGCTTCTTTATATGTTCTGACTGCCTCATCGATTTCTGAAAGAGTTGCCATACCTGTTGATATAACAGCCGGAATATTACAAGCAGCAATTTCTTTAATAAAAGGCAAGTTTGTCAAATAATCAGAACTATTTTTGATTAGGGCTACTTTTAAATTTACCAGTTCTTTTAATGTATCCGTTCCGGTCGGAGTACTAAAAAAAATTATTTTTTTAGTGTCGCAATATTTTTTCAATTCCGTCAGATCCTTTGAGGTAAGTTCATTTCGCTTAAACATTTCATATTGAGACTCTACAATATTCTTCCCTTGAGAAGTATAGGCATACGTCAACGATCTATCAATCAAAAAATCTTCCGTTTTGTAATTCTGAAATTTAACAGCGTCTGCACCCGACAACAGGGCGGCATCGATCGTTTTTTTTGCGAGATCAATGCTTCCATTGAAATTAATTCCAATTTCAGCAACAATAAAACAAGGTTGATTTACACCAATTTTTTTTGAGCCAACGTCTATCACTTCATTTTTGAATTGCATGCCTTATCTTTTTCGTATTTCTTTTGCGGGAACCCCTACTACTACAGATGACGGTAGTACATCTTTTAAAACAATTGCTCCCATTCCGACAAGAGCATTCTCTCCTATTGAAATACCGTTATCAATAGCTGCTTTCGGAGCAATCCAGCACCTGGATCCTATTTTAACCCTGCCACTAATGATAACTCCGGCAGTGATTTGACTTGACTTTCCTATAATTACATTGTGCCCTATTTGAACGAGGTCGTCAACTTTAACATCATCCTCCAGTATTGTATCGTCGAGGGTAGCTTTCTCTATTGTTGAGTTGGCTCCAACCCATACCCGCTTGCCGAGTATTATTCCTCCGATCTGAGGGAAATGTTCAAGCGCATTATCAGAATTAAAAACAAAACTAAACCCTTCACTGCCAATGGTAGCGTTTGACTTTATCACACAATCTTCTCCAATAATTACCTTTCCTGAAATAACAACATTGGGATGAATAACTGTATTATCCCCGATGATTACTTCACTTCCAATATATGCGTTAGCGCCAATGGAAACATTTTTTCCGATTTTAGCATTTTTATCAATAACGGCCGTAGAATGGATTTCTACCAGATTTTTTTTAATGAAAAATTTTTCAAGTATTCTTATAAAATCTAAACGGGGTGTAGGCGTTATTATATAGGCAGAAGAGGGTTTATTTCCTTTTAAATCATTCGTAATTAATAATACATCGCTGTATTTTTCCAGTTTACTGAACTCGAAATCTTTACACCACTGATTATCTACAAAAATTAAGGAATTGTTTTTGATAAAATTTACAGAAGATGGCTGTTGAATGACACAATTTTCACCAATCAGTTTCTTTTCAAGATAGTCAGCTATTTCAGAAGCATAATAAGAATCAGATATTCGATTATACATAACCCAGGAGTTTACTCGCTTTATTAATTTTCAGTATAATTTTATAACTCTTTTGGTTTTGCCTTCTGTCCTTGGAAGTGAGCCTTCTTCCACCAATTGAATTTTGGGATAAATATAAAGTTTATTCTTCATTTTATGAACAATTTTATCGATAAGGGTCTCAGCATTTGCCAGCAGTTCTGCCTTACATTCGATTAAAATGTTCAGTTCATTTACAGGGGGTGGAGCATTGAGTCTTATTTGAAACTCCGGATATGAAAATTCGGGGAATTCGGAAATTATTTCTGCAATGGCACTCGGAAAGACGTTTACCCCTTTTACAACAATCATATCATCACTTCTGCCTATAATTTCAAACCGGAAGCCGGTTCGTCCACAGGAACAGGGATTGTGGTCAATAATGCGAATGATATCGTGTGTTCGGTATCTGATAAGAGGCTGGGCTTCCTTTTCAAGATTAGTGAGCACTAATTCACCTATACATCCTTTTTCTATTGCCAAATTCTCTTTTGTAGTAGGATCAATAAGTTCTGCCAATAATACCCCGTTCCCATGAAAATGAAGACCAGTCCGCTTTTGACATTCCGCACCAAACATACTTAAGGCGTCTGAGAGACCATAATTGGCATTCATCGCCTTAATTCCCCATTTTTTTTCGATTTCTTTCCGGTAACCACTGTTCTGCATTCCCAGCTCACCTCCAAAAAAACCTTTCTTTAACCCTAGTTCTATGGGCGACATTTTGAACTCTTCACGCAATAATACCTCCAATTTTATAAGATAAGAAGGTGTACAATGTATAGCATTAGCTTTCAATTTCAGGATCGTTTCGATGAGTGCCGATGAATTACCTGTTCCATAGGGGATCACTCCTGCTCCGGTAACTTCAAGACTCTGATGATCGGTATACCCACCTGTCCAAAGACAGTAATTTAAACAATGTACAACCAAATCTTCTTGTCGAAGCCCTGAGGACCAAAAGCATCTTCCCCCAGTATTAACCGTTGTTTGAACATCCTTTTTAGTTAACGCTATAAAAAGAGGGGTACCGGAAGTTCCTGATGTCCTGTGAACTCTGCTAATTGCAGATTTATTAACTGACAAATTACTTCCAAAAGGTGAGTGTTCAGCCTGATCTTCCAATAACTCCTTCTTACTGGTAAGTGGTAATTGGAGAAAAACATCTTGGAATTTGATTCTTTTCGTAAGACCTTCAGAACGATATTTTTTCTTATAAAAAGAACTATTTTTAATAATATAATCTAATTGCTTTTTCAGCAATTCAATTTCGATTTTTCTAAGTTTTTTGAGTGGTATTGTCTCGTATTTCTTATCAAAAAACAAATCTGGCATACTGCTATTCAAGCGAAGGATTATTTAAAATATTTTTCAAAAGTAACGTCGTTTATCATTAACTCATTAATCAGGGAAAACCCAAGATTCATAAAAATTTTTGAAGAAGCTAAGTTATCCTTTTTTACTAGCGCTTCAAATTGTATTTGTTTTTTTGTTTTGGCAATTAGCTTATTCATCGCCATATCTATAATAATTTGACCTAAGCCATGACCTCTGTACTGGAAATCTATGGAGTAATCTATTTCATATCTGTCATTATGAATATTCTTATCAAATCGAACCTGACCCAATGGCTTATCTTTCATTTTAAAAAAATAAAGATCAGAATAACTTGATTTCATTTTTTTTATGTACCAGACTTTGTGATCGTCAAGTCTAATTTCTTCCGGATGGATCGCATTTTTCCTAACAGTTGCTTCATTCGCCCAATTATAATAAATCAAAATATCTTTTAGCGTAGCCTTTCTGCAGGTAATTTGTCGAATCATACAAAAAAGTAAATAAGTTCACATGAATTCATGTCTATAATTAAACAAATGAATTAAAAGTGTCCAAAATAGGATCATTAACTTCAGCATTCACTTTAAAAACATAGTTATCAAATTCTTGTGATAATTTATCAATTTCTGCCAGTAATTTCTCACATGTAATCTGACTAAAGTCATCTATTCCTATAACTGATTCTTCCTTTACAAGACCATCATAAATATTTTGCTGATTGCTTGCCGTAATACCAGTAATTAGTATCGTTTTGGCTGTAAAAGCTTCAAGAGCAATTGTACTTGCCGGGACAATTGCCAAATCTATGTGATGCATGATTCGAGCCAATGTGGAAGCACTCAGATTGAACCTTATTTCAATGTGACGATTTTCTTTGACTGAATTCTGCAATGCTTCTCTTTCCATATAGGATGCTCCGGCAATAACTACTATTTTTTTAAAGCGCTTGTCTGTTTTTATACAATCGAGGATCCTCTTTGTGTAATTTTCAGGATCAGCACCTCCAAAACAAATTAATGCAGAACAAATACCTGATATATTTTTTCCCTTATTTAACAGTTCGATAAACTCCTTACGTAATAGTAAGTATTTATATCCAAGCAACAATTTCGCCCTTGGTTCTCTTGATATTTTATCCTCCGATATGTTTCCTGCATGATTAATTATAACATCTGAAACATAATGAAAGGGTTGATTATCGTCGATACTTACCAAAATAGAGGAACAGTTTTTCTTAATTATTTCTTGATAATCCGTATCAAAATAATAACCATCCAGAACAATTATATCAATTCCATGAACTGGAACGATTTTTATAACAATATCATGAGCTTCATCATTATAATCGACATACTGGTTCAGTTTAATAAGCGTTGCATTTTTAGAAATTGTTTTTTTCAACTGAATTGAGGGCTGCCGGATAGCAAAATAGCATTGAAAGTTCTCCTGTAATCGTTCCGCGATAGCGAGGCATCTGTATACATGCCCCAAACCAATTGCCGAGTTTCCATCTGCTCTAAAAAGAATTTTTTTAAGCTCTTTTTTCTGATTCACTTTCCTTATTTCTTATATATTTCAGCTCCGCTAAATTCCAATCCGACATATTGTCTATATCCTGAGCTTCTAGTTCTGAAAGCTCAATATATCCCGAGTTGAGAGAGAACAATTGCTTATGAATTTTAAATTTGCTTATGTCTAACCAATAATATTGACCGGCATCATGAAAATAAGGTTCAAGGTCCTGTGTACGAGCATCTTTGTATTCAGGCCAGACCATTTGTATTTTATTATTTTCATTTTTGAGTGCTCTTTGTACCGGATGTCCATATCTTAAAACAGGAAAAACAGTATCGTAATTGCCCTGAAGAAGTTTATTGTATGCTTCGATAAGTCTTTCTACACTTATTAAAGGAGTTGCTGGATAAATACAACAGGCTCTATCAAATTGTTTATTCATATTCTCATAACAAGCCAGAACTTCCAGAATTACATCGTCGGTACCCGCTACATCATCTGCATTTTTATTCGTTCTTATAAACGGCACTTTAGCCCCATATTGTTGAGCTATTTCCGCAATTTCAGGATCTTCTGTCGAAACCATTATTTCATCAAATAGTCGTGAATTAATTGCAGCTTCAATGGCACGGGCCATTATGGGTCTTCCAAAAAAAAATTTGATGTTTTTACGTGGTATGCGTTTGCTTCCTCCTCTGGCAGGAATGATCGCCAAATTAGCCATGATAGAAGTTATTTATTTTTTCAATCACAAAACTTTGCTCCTTATCTGTCAATGAAGGATACATTGGCAAACTAATACATTGCGTATAATATAGTTCAGCGTTAGGCATGTCTCCTTCTTGCCATCCAAATTGTTTGTAATAAGGCATAAGATGGCAAGGTATGTAATGAATCTGAGCAAAAATATTGTTTGCTTTCAAATAATTGTACAACCCTAATCTATTCTTGACCTCAATGATATACAAATGATAGGCATGACCCTCAGTTAAACCGGATTGCCCCTTTATAAAAGATTTTTCTTTAAATGCATCCTGATAAACTTTAGCAATTTCTTTCCTTCTTATCAATCCCTTATCCGCTTTTTGTAATTGACTCAAACCCAAAGCCGCCTGAAAATCAGTAAGTCGGTAATTATAACCTAAAGCCTGCATTTCCATATACCATCCAGGATATGTTATTTCCTTTTCTTCACCCGAAGCAAAGGTAGATGAGTTGGTGAACAGATTACAATCTTTTGTGATCCCGTGAGTTCTAAGACTCAGTAGCTTTTCGTATAAGCTTTCATTATTTGTGGTAATCATCCCCCCTTCACCGGTAGCGATATGCTTGACGGGATGAAAAGAAAAGATAGCTAAATCCGTATATTTTCCATTTCCACAATTTTGTTTCTGGCCCTTGCTATCTATAAAAAAACCTCCGGGGGCATGACAAGCATCTTCAATGATCCATAATCCATACTCCTCAGCCAACCCTTTAAACGCTTCCAGATTTACGGCCCTTCCTGCAAAATCAACTGGAATGATTCCCTTATATGTTCCATTAGGAGAAGTTTCCAGTAAGGTTTTTATTTTTTCAATATCAATCAAATACGTTTTGGAATCGATATCCGAAAAAACAACATCTCCTCCACAATATCGGACACAATTAGCCGAAGCGGCAAAAGTTATTGGAGTGGTAATCACTTTATCCCCTTCTTTAACACCTAATGCAAGGGTACACAAATGTAACGCCCCAGTTCCGTTAGCCACAGCCACGGCATATTTGGATCCGATGTAGCGGGCAAAAGCGTTTTCAAATTCAAAGACTTTGGGACCTTGAGTGAGGTAATCACTCTTCAATACTTCAATAACCGCTTGGATATCTTCATCCGTAATATCCTGCTTGCCATATGGAATTGGTTTTATCATTGTCAGATCGCAAATGTCGGATCAACATACTCCTTTATTTGCTTTCTCAGACTCTCAACAGATTCCCAGTCGGTATTTTTATCAGAAGTATAATTGAATCCTTGAGGGACTAATTTAGCGTTAAACTGTTTAATAAAATCTTTCAAATTCCAGCTTGGCACTTGGGGAAGAATTACATAATATTTCCCAAGGTCATACGTACTAAAAGAATCAGAAGTCGTAATCATTTCTTCATGTATTTTTTCACCAGGACGAATACCAATAATCCTATGTTCGCACTCAGGACCTATAGCTTTAGCAACATCCATTATTTTAAAGGAGGGGATTTTGGGAACGAATAATTCCCCGCCCCAAGCAGTCTCTAACGCATGAAGTATCATCCCGATTCCCGCCTTTAATGAAATATTAAAACGAGTCATACTAGCTTCCGTAATGGGTAAAACGCCTTCTTTTCTTTTATTAAGAAAAAACGGGACTACTGATCCATTCGAACCAATTACATTTCCATAACGCACCACCGAAAAATTAATATCCCTATGTCCTTTAATGTTATTGGCAGCAATAAATAATTTATCCGAGGTAAGTTTAGTGGCCCCATACAGATTTATCGGGGCACATGCTTTATCAGTTGATAGTGCTACAACCTTTGACACCTTACTTTCAAGAGCCGCCATGATTACATTCTCTGCTCCTCCAATGTTAGTTTTTACGCATTCATCCGGATTGTATTCTGCGATATGCACATGTTTCATCGCCGCCGCATGTATCACATAATCGATACCTATTAAGGCTCTTCTTAAACGATTCAAATCCCTTACATCCCCTATAAAATAACGTATCGCTTTGTAAATGGTATCCGGATATTCCTGAGCCATTTGAAATTGCTTTTGCTCGTCCCTGGAATAGATAACGAGTCTTTTAACATCCGGCCATTTTTGTAAAATGGTTTTGGTTAGTTCTTTTCCCAAAGAGCCGGTACCACCAGTTATAAGAATTGATTTATTGGACAACATAGTCTAAAATATCACGTAATTATTGAAAATCTATATTTGATGCGAATATTCGGTTTTTTTTACAAAAATCTTTAAAGGCCTGTGTACTATTTTTAACCGCTAATTTAGGATAATTAGCACCAAATAAAGATGACGTATATTCAAAATCTAGAATCAACCGGTGGCCATTTTTTAAATTTTGTCCTTTATGCCAACACTTCGTATCACCTACCATAATACTTCCAGCCTCCCCGCAAACAATTTTAACATCCGCCTGCCTATAAAGAGGAAGTAATTCCTCGTCTTTTATTCTTGCATAGCCCCTCTGTAACAATTCATCCGGTTTATTACCAGGCTTATGCGAACCCTCTATATAACAATGTGGCCCATTTTCTAGTGTCACTTCATTAATGTAAATAAACACTTTTAACCATTTTACTCTATCCATATCAAAATGATATAACTGTGCAGCTCTGGCCGAAGGTTCTTTCATAAATGCAGTTGTCCACATCAAACCAACAAAATCAAAAATAGGTTCACAATTCAAATAATTTCTTGCAATATTTAAAAGGACAGGATCCATCACCAATTGCTGTATTTCAGGATTATTTATTACATCTTGCATATCAAACCGATAAGCATCGGCCATAGGATTTTCCGAATCATAAAGTACTTTTTTGTCTGAGCTTTGAATTGAAGTAGGGGTTACTAAAGAAAATTGATATAGTTTTTCACAAAATTCTTTGCTTAATTTTTTGTCAAAATGAAAATAACCTTTTTGATTTAATTTAAAATTGACATCAGCAAATTTTCCTAATGAAAAAGATCCAACTACACCACTAAGGTCAGAATCAACATTAATAGGTGGATTCGTTAAACCAATTTTTTTGTTGAAAGATTCATTAAACTCCCCATTCGTTAAACAATATAAGTCTATAAGAGCCATGTGAGCTTCATTTGGGGTTTTTCCAGTCTGTAAAAACATTTCGTAACCCTTCAGAAAGGCTTTTTCTTTACCTCTTTTAGTAAAAATTTTTCTGATTTTTCGTTTAATTCCTTCAGGTATAATTTCAGAAATGATGGATTTCAAGTTCATTTTGAATTAATAAAGTTTAAATACTATTCTTCACTCAGGTTTTAAAAAAATTATTTTACCATTTTAACTTCGCTAATTAAAGTGTACTTTTCGCCATAAGTATCTGATTCTCCTTCAATTAAAAATTCATGGAATTTAACAGTATGAATAGCCTTAAATGTTATCTCCTCAAATTCACTGCTTAGTAAAGCAATGGATTGCTTATTATATGCTATTCTCAATGGCTTGTTACTTATGTTTTTTATTCTCAATCGTATTTTTTCTGCACGTTCATCTAAATAAAAAGTGAAGCAATTACTTGTCGATATTCCTCCTGATTTACGGTCCCCTTGAATATTTTTCATATCAAGGTAAAAACCTTTGTAAAAATTAGGTAAATCATTGTCAATATCAAATCGCAAATACAATTTAGTAGTGAATTCAAGCCGTTTTTTTAAAAGTTTAGCCGGTATACCCACCATAATTGAAAATGGTTCAACATCTTTTGTAACAACCGAATTAGATCCTATAATACTTCCTCTACTTATTTTCACGCCTGGCATAACAACTGAGTTTATACCTATCCAGCAATCATCTTCTATTACTATTTTTCTTGAATGTTTGTCGGGATCTTCAGTATGCGCAATAAAATCCTGGTCTCTAATATAAAAATTGGGATTATCATTATAGTTATAATAATGACCAAGCCCAGAACTTAAGTACACATTTGGAGCGAATAAACAATAATTACCTATTTCTATATCTTCAAGCAAGATACATCTATCTTGTATAGATGTCCTATACCCGATTTTGATATGTCTGTTTGTACCCAATTCAGCATTTATTCCAATATAATTATTTCCTTGGAGTGTAATTTTACCCTTCACTTTGGTATCTAAAACTGCTGAATAATTAATACTACAATTATTTCCCCTAATAATATTTACTCCCTTTAAATTACTTTTTCTATAATCAAGCACTTCAAATACCCCCATACCATGCAGTTTATTAACAAGCTTTTTGAAATTTATTGCTATTAATTTACCCAGAAATATCCTAAGCATTTTTCTTCATTTTAAAAGGCATAGAAAGAAAGCCAGAATTTTCATCCATATCAATACTTGATGGATTAATATTTAACATTGGGATATTGACATTCGTATCAATTACGTCGTAATAAATTTTTCCTTCTTTATTCCCCAATACATAATATAATCCATATTGTCCAGGTCTCACTGTCCTTTGAGGTATTGTAATTTCAAAGCATAAACTTTCTCCAGCTCTTATTTTATTTTCTGTAATAATTGTTTTAATATTTGATATTATTTCTCCGGAAAAGGGATGTTTTAATGCCATGTAAAATGATAAACCGTCCGTTTCCTTTTGGGCAGTCGTTTTAAAATATACAATAATCTCATCATCGTAATTAAAATCCCACGTTTCATTTCCATTCTTAATGCCTTTTATTTCCTCAAAAAGGACATTCCCATTTGTTCGCTTTAACCTGTCTTTTAAGGATATTCCGGCTAGATTCGCATTTCGTGAAGAAGTTATATATTTTTTAAGACAATATTCAATATTTCCGGAAATATCCATCATTCCATTCTGCAACAAAATACCAGTGTCGCAAAGATTTGATATTGCTTCAAGGTTATGACTTACAAACAGAACTGTTCTTCCTTGTCCGCTAACATCTTTCATTTTCCCAAGGCACTTTTTTTGAAACTCCGCGTCACCCACTGCCAAGACTTCATCAATAATCAATATTTCAGGCTCCAGATGTGCCGCCACTGCAAAAGCCAAACGCACATACATACCGCTACTGTATCGTTTAACCGGAGTATCCACATAACGTTCGACCCCGCTAAAATCAATTATTTCATCGAACTTGCTTTTTATTTCAGCCTTACTCATTCCCAGGATAGCCCCGTTCAAAAAAACATTCTCTCTTCCGCTTAACTCAGGATGAAATCCAGTACCGACTTCCAATAATGCCGCAATTCTACCTCTCACTTTAATATTGCCTGTTGTAGGCTGGGTAACCCTCGACAAAATTTTCAATAATGTGGATTTTCCTGCACCATTTCTACCGATGATTCCCAATACTTCTCCCCGCTTAACTTCAAAATTTATATCTTTTAATGACCAAACATAATCACTGCTTCCCTTAACTGAACGATCATTGCTCTCCCCTATTTTCAGATAGGGATTTTCTTTGCCCCTGATCGTATGCCACCAACGGTTAATATCATGAGAAATCGTACCAGTACCTACTTGCCCCAGCCGGTATTGCTTTGATACATTTTCTACTTTTATTACACTATCGCTCATAATTAATATAAACTTATACCGTATCCATAAAAGTACGTTCCACTTTATTAAACATCAGCAATCCCACAAAAAATGATATCAACATAAAGGATATACTATAGATAAGTGATCCTGCACTAAAGGTCCCTTTGTGAAACAAAGCAAAACGGAAAGCCTCCATCAATGGAGATAATGGATTGATATTGACCAGCCATTTATAACTTTTTCCTGCTAAAAAAGACAGGGGGTAGGCTACCGGTGTGGCATATATCAATAATTGCACTGCAAAACCGATAAGCACACTCATATCTCGGTACTTAGTAGTCATAGAGGAAATGATAATACCTAAACCGAGACCCATGCCGGCCATAACAATCAGTAAAGGAATAATTAAAAGCCAGGTCCAGCTCAGCTGAAGGTCCAGCCCTTTAAATATTACATACCAAAGCATCACCAGAATCAGTAACAAGAATTGGATTCCAAAACGGATGATATTGGAAATAACGATTGATATTGGTGAAACTAATCTTGGAAAATAAACTTTTCCAAAAATTCCTGCATTGGACAAAAAAGTATTGGATGCCCCATTAAGACAGGAAGAAAAATAATTCCAAAGTGTGATACCGCTCATATAAAAAAGCACAGGTGGTATACCATCTGTGGGAATGTTCGCGATCTTTCCGAATACAAACAAGAACATGATGGTTGTAAATACCGGCTGAATAAAATGCCAGAGTGGGCCAAGAATAGTTTGTTTATAAGTAGCTACAAAATCGCGGCGAACAAACAGCATAATAAGATCACGGTATTTCCAGAGATCTTTCAGATTTAGATCAAAGAACGATGACCTGGATTGGATAACTAAATCCCAGGCTTCGGCATTTTTTTCTTTTTCCTCCATTTTCAGCTGATTCATTTACGCTTCAATCCTAAAAAGGACAAAAGAGAGAACTCTTTTTTATTTTTAGAACGCAAATCACTATAATACCCGTAACCGTACCCGTACCCGTACCCGTAACCATACCCGTAACCATATCCGTAGCCATAACGGCCATATCCAAAACGATCCTGTTTAAGATCATTCACAACAATCCCCAGATTTTTGGTTTTACCTTCCGTAAAATGCTGATTAATGGCATTTAATTGTTTGCGCTTG
>JABDFG010000031.1:7606-28869 GCA_013286655.1 Bacteroidota bacterium | reverse complement strand
CCAGGACTATCCCAACATTGAATACATCCTTATTGATGGAGGATCAACAGACAAAACCTTAGAAATAATAAACAAATACCGCACTCGAATAGCGGTACTCGTTTCCGAAGCAGATGCAGGCTTTTATCAGGCGATCAATAAAGGATTGAGTCATGCGACAGGCGACATTATCGGCAATTTAAACTCCGATGATTTCTATTCCGATTCGACCATTATTTCCCAGATAGTCCGTGTTTTTATAAATAAAAATGCCGAAGCAGTATACGGAGATCTCCATTATGTGGACAAAAACAATCCCATAAAAACAGTGCGTAATTGGAAATCGGGAGAATACAAAGAAGGCTTATTTTTAAAAGGCTGGATGCCACCCCACCCTACTTTTTTTGTAAAAGCAGCCGTTTATGCTAAGTATGGAACATTTAATACGAATTTCCGATCGGCCGCCGATTATGAGATCATGCTGCGCTTTATTCATAAGTACAAAATAAAAGTCGCTTATCTGCCAGAGGTTCTTGTTAAAATGAGGGTTGGAGGCAAAAGCAACAATACCTTACTAAACCGTGTCAAGGCGAATATAGAAGACCGGAAAGCCTGGAAAATAAATGGCCTTAAGCCTGACTTTTTAACGCTTTTTTTGAAGCCTTTGGGGAAACTGAGTCAGTATTGGAAATAATCATTTTAATAAAATCATCAAACAAATACCGCGCGTCATACGGACCAGGACAGGCCTCAGGATGATACTGAACAGAAAACACCTTTTTATCCCTCAACCGGATTCCTTCAATCGTATGGTCGTTCAAATTGACATGTGTCACTTCCACATTTTTTGCTTTACTTATTTCTTCCTGTTGAATGCCAAATCCGTGATTTTGAGAAGTGATTTCAGACTTTCCGGTAATCAGATTTTTAACCGGATGGTTAATTCCCCGATGCCCCTTATGCATTTTAAATGTTGGAATTCCAGATGCAAGCGCTATTAACTGGTGACCCAGACAAATCCCAAAAGTAGGAATACCGCTGTTTATAATTTCACCTATCGTATTTATTTCATTCTTCATTACAGAAGGATCACCCGGACCATTCGAAATCATAAAACCATCCGGGTTCCATTTCTTCATTTCAGCAAAAGACGTTTTCATAGGAAACACCTGCAGGTAGCATCCCCTCTCCGATAAAGAACGCAGGATATTTTTTTTAACACCCAAATCAAGTAATGCAACTTTATAAGGGGAATCGGGATTCCCAAAAAAATAATTTTTTTTGGTGGATACCTTGGAAGAAAGCTCCAGTCCCGACATAGAAGGGACTTGAGCCAGCTTCTTTTTCAATACTTCCAGGTCAAGTTCCTCCGAAGAGATAATCGCATTCATAGCACCCTTATTGCGGATATAACGCACAAGAGCACGCGTATCCACACCCTGAATCGCAACAATATTATCCCGTTCAAAATAATCCTTTATCGACCCTTCAGCACGCTTGCGCGAAGGGAACTCATTAAATGACTTACACACCATTCCCGCAATTTTGATAGCGTCAGATTCCACCTCGTCCTTATTCACACCATAATTACCGATATGAACATTGGTCATAACAGGAATCTGTCCATAATAGGAAGGATCCGTGAATATTTCCTGGTAGCCGGTCATACCCGTATTAAAACAAATTTCCCCAGCTGTAGTTCCGATTTTCCCGGCCGCTTTACCGTAAAATGCCTTACCGTCTTGCAGAAGCAGAACAGCAGCTTGTTTAGGAATATATTTCATTCAAAATCAGATTATTTCAACCTTAGCAAATTTACAGCAAAAATCAACTTCTAAAAAATAATTTATTAACCAATTCCCTCATCAGTTATTCACCTCCCTCAATTCATATAGTTCCAAAACATCAGTTTTCAAAGGAACCCGATCATAGTTTGCAAGCACCGGAGCCAATACTGAATTTTTCCTGGCCAGATAAAAATGACACTGCCTGACATTTACATCTTCCAGGCTTACGTAATTATAACGGTTAAAATACATACGGATGGACCAATCATTCCACATATCTCCCGGGATGCTTATTGTTTCTCCATAGGGGATAATTCTGTTCATAGTATAAATATCCTTCAGCAGTATTTTATCACGGCTAAATCCACCCAATTGCAGCATGCAATACATAATACTGCCGGCAAGAAATACACAGGAAGAGAAATAGAAAACCTGGAACGATTTTTTACTTACTTCCATTTTATTTTGAAAAGCAGAAACAACAGGTGTAATGAAAATCGCCAAAGCGATCGAAAAGAAAGGAAAACTAGTCGTTAGATAAAATTCTCTCTGTTCCAGTGTAACCATTAAGGGTAAAGAACCTGACAAACCAATTACGAAAAACCATACTACAAATTTCAAAAAGGAAGATTTTCTTACAGGTACCTTTTTCACTTTGCCAAAAACAAATACAAAAACGCTCACAACCAACGCAGGAAGCAGTTCGCAAAATAAACGGAATAATAATTCAAACCGGTTCCCCGTCGTTGAAACCGTCGCCTTCGTATTAAATGCATCAATCAGCCTGGTCTTAAAATATAATTCATAGCTCGCATAGATGACCGGGTTTCTCAATAAGAGTGCATACAACATAGCGGGTAGCAGCACCAGTATCAGCGTAAACAGAACACCTTTTTTAAATGGAAAATTCCTGTGGTTGAAAATCCAGTATAAACTTACAGCCACACATGGAAAAAGTCCCTGAAACCCTTTTGTAAGACTTGCCAGAAATACAAAAAAAGCCCCAATCAGTATATTCAGCACTTGATTCTTTTCCAGAACAAGGCCTTTCAGGATATAGTAGATGGAAATGATTGTAAATACACTCATAACCGTTTCCTCCACCAGGTTCGAATAACTCCAGAAACAAACCGGTATGGTGATCCACAATAAAACAGGAAGCCAGCTGTTTCCTATATTCATCGCGTCTCCCCTGAATACAATTTTCCAGATTTTATGTATATAAAGAGCCGTTATAACCAGTGTTACCAGACAAAAAAAACGTTCTACGTACAGGGATTCCCCAAAAACCTTATAAAACAGAGCCAAAAGCCCAAAATAAAGCGGAGGCTGTTCGTGAAATACACTCATGCATGTCTTACTGAAATGCGGATGCCAGAATGTTCCCAAACCATTCGCCAGATTTTTGGAAACGCAGACATAGAGTAAGCCATCCATAAACATACCATCCTGAACAAGCTGAGAAACAACCAGGATAAAAATAAGGGATAAAGTAATCAGCCAGAAAGGTCTTTCGTAAAGAGGGAATTTAGGCGATACCATAGCTTATAAAAACAGGTGTATAAAAAAGGCTCCCAGAATAATCAGGGAGCCCTTTTTATGTAAACTAAACAGATCTACTCATCTTTCTTTTCAGGCGCAGCTGCCGCTTCCGTTGTATCAGTCACGGCTGCTTTCGGGGCAGCCGTCTTTTTCCTGGCACCACTTCTGCGGGTAGTTTTAGCTTTTGCAGGGGCTTTCTCCTTAGAACTTCCGGAGTATAGCTCGTTGAAATCAACTAATTCAATCATAGCCTGTTCGGAATTATCTCCCATGCGATTACCCAATTTAATAATGCGGGTATAACCTCCCGGTCTTTCAGCAACTTTACTCGCAACATCTCTGAATAAAATACTTACTACTTCTTTATTCTGGAGATAGCTGAACACAAGTCTGCGCGAAGCAGTCGAATCCGTTTTTGATTTGGTGATCAAGGGTTCAACATACAAACGCAATGCTTTCGCTTTGGCCAAAGTTGTATTAATCCGCTTATGCTCGATAAGGGAGCATGCCATGTTCGACAGCAATGCATGCCTGTGAGCAGTTTTTCTGCCTAAATTATTTATTTTATCTCCGTGTCTCATTTTTTACTGAATTATTTTATTCTTTGTCCAATTTGTATTTTGCCAAATTCATTCCAAAAGTTAAACCTTTGGCCTGAACTAATTCTTCCAGCTCCGTAAGTGATTTCTTACCAAAATTACGGAATTTCAACAGATCATTTTTATTGAAAGAAACAAGGTCAGCCAATGTTTCAACATCCGCAGCCTTGAGACAATTCAATGCGCGAACCGAAAGATCCATATCAACAAGCTTTGTCTTCAATAACTGACGCATGTGTAAGGAAGCTTCATCAAACTCTTCTGTAGCTTGTTTTTCTTCCGTATCCAAGGTAATACGTTCATCGGAGAACAACATAAAGTGATGGATCAGGATTTTAGCAGCTTCTTTCAATGCGTCCTTAGGATGAATAGAACCATCTGTAGTGATATTTAAAATCAATTTCTCATAGTCCGTCTTTTGCTCTACGCGGTAGTTCTCAATCACGTAGTTAACCTGACGTATCGGAGTATAAATAGCATCGATTGGAATAACACCATGTTGTGCATTTACCGGTTTATTATCTGCAGCCTCAACCCAGCCACGACCTTTACCGATATTTAATTCGATCTTAATTTTCACAGTGGGCTCCATATTGCAGATCACCAGATCAGGATTCAATACCTGGAAACCAGTCATAAACTTACCCAGATCAGCTGCTGTCAAAGTACTTTTTCCGGTAACATTTACAACAACCCGTTCATTCTCCATACCCTGTATCTGACGTTTAAAACGAACTTGTTTCAGATTCAGAATAATCTCCGTTACATCTTCAGCAACACCTTTAATAGTAGAAAACTCATGATCAACACCATCAATACGAATAGATGTAATTGCCAGACCTTCCAGAGAGTTCAACAAAACTCTTCTCAAAGCGTGACCTACAGTTATTCCATAACCAGGCTCAAGTGGACGAAACTCAAATTGACCTTCTGTTTCACTTGAATTTATCATTATCACCTTATCCGGTTTAATAAAATCTAATAGTGCCATGTTATATAGTTTAGTTTAGTTATTACTGAATTAATTATTATTTGGAATACAACTCAACGATCAATTGTTCTTTAATATTTTCAGGAATCTGTGTTCGTTGAGGGAACGAAGTGTACCTGCCTTCCATTTTCGATTTATCAAATTCTATCCAGGGATATTGATTTGCAGCGCTTGATACATTATGGGAAATAACTTCCAGTACCTTTGACTTTTCACGGACAGCCACCATATCTCCCGGCTTTAAAGTATACGAAGATATATTAACCAAATTCCCATTTACAGTAATATGATTGTGTCCAACCAGTTGACGAGCCGCCGAACGTGATGGAGCAATACCCATACGGTAAACCACATTATCCAGGCGGGATTCGATCAATTGCAGCAACACTTCACCGGTAATACCATGAGCACGTGATGCCCGGTCAAAAATTTTAGCAAACTGACGTTCCAGAATGCCGTAAGTATATTTAACCTTTTGTTTTTCCATTAACTGAACAGCATACTCCGATTGTTTAGCTCTTTTTTTAGTCAAACCATGTTGTCCGGGAGGGTAGTTTTTCTTTTCCAATGCCTTGTCAGCACCAAAAATAGGCTCCTTGAACTTTCTTGCAATTTTTGATTTTGGGCCAATGTATCTTGCCATTTTTACTATTTATTTAGTTTTATTATTTAAAAAATCCTCAAATACTTAATCCTTATTCCCAAATCCTTAATAGGATTACACTCTTCTTCTCTTTGGTGCACGGCATCCGTTATGTGGGATCGGAGTAATATCCATAATTTCGCTCACTTCGATACCAACGGCAGTCAGTGTCCTGATCGCAGATTCACGTCCTGCCCCAGGTCCTTTAACAAAAACTTTCACCTTGCGCAAACCCAGATCGTGTGCAACTTTTCCGCAGTCATTAGCCGCCATTTGAGCCGCATAAGGAGTGTTCTTTTTAGAACCCCGAAATCCCATCTTACCCGCACTTGACCAGGAAATAACCTGTCCCGCATTATTCGTCAGCGAGATGATAAGGTTGTTAAAAGTAGCATTAATATGTGCCTGTCCGACAGCATCTACTTTCACTACTCTTTTCTTGGATGCGGCCTTACCTGTTGCTGCTCCTGCTTGTCCGGCTCCGGAACCTTGTGCTTGTTGTGCTTGTTTTGCCATTTATCGTTAGATTATCTTTCTTAAATTACTGATTACTTAGTCGCGATTTTCTTGTTCGCAACGGTCTTCCGTTTTCCTTTGCGCGTACGTGCATTCGTTTGCGTGTTCTGTCCCCGGACCGGCAAGCCCGAACGGTGACGGATTCCACGATACGTATTAATATCCACCAGACGTTTAATATTCAATTGGACCTCTGAGCGAAGAGCACCTTCCACTTTCAATGTTCCGGCGTTCACCATGTCATTAAGCGCGGTACGGATCTTATTCGCTTGTTCATCGCTCCATTCAACCACCTTTGTATTAAAATCAACGCCGGCAATGGCCAATATTTTACGCGCCTTGCTGCGTCCAATTCCGAATATATAGGTTAAGCCTATTTCGCCTCTTTTGTTTTTTGGTAAATCAATACCTGCAATACGTGCCATTTTATTATTTTAAGATTAACTTATTTTTGTCTTTGTTTAAATTTCGGATTCTTTTTGTTAATGACATAAAGACGTCCTTTCCTGCGCACAATAATGCACTCAGGGCTTCTCTTTTTAATTGATGTTCTTACCTTCATTGTCTTATCAGTTTATTTATACCTATATGCAATTCTTCCTTTTGTCAAATCATAAGGCGACATTTCAATTCTTACTTTGTCCCCCGGCAATATTTTTATATAATTCATACGCATCTTACCGGAAATATGCGCCGTTATCACGTGTCCATTCTCCAATTCCACACGAAACATTGCGTTAGACAATGCCTCTATAATTGTTCCGTCCTGTTCTATGGATGGCTGTTTTGCCATATAATTAGTTTACCAATTCCTTTTTGTTTAACACTGCCTCTATATATTCAAACGTTGACAACACATCTGCTTTACCAGGCTGCACCGCAATAGTATGCTCAAAATGAGCAGAAGGTCTATTGTCCAGTGTTCTTATTGTCCAGCCATCACGTTCCGTTTTCACTGCCTTTTTCCCCAGGTTAATCATTGGTTCAATCGCAATCACTAAACCCTCCTGCAATACCGGTCCGCTTCCTCTTTTACCGAAATTCGGCACTTCCGGAGCCTCATGCAAATTTTTTCCAACCCCATGTCCAACCAATTCCCGCACCACCGAGTAGCCCTTACTTTCAGCATACTCCTGAATCGTATAACTGATATCACCCAGTCGCTTACCAAATACAGCAGCTTCAATACCTCTGTGAAGGCACTCTTTGGTAACTTTCAGCAAGTCCAGGATTTCCGGGTTAACCGCTCCTACAGGAAACGTATAGGCCGAATCTCCATGAAATCCATTCATAAATACGCCACAGTCAACAGAAACAATATCACCATCCTGCAGCTCGTATGTACCTGGTATACCATGCACTACCACCGAATTAACCGAAACACATAAAGTAGCCGGATAACCATTATACCCTTTAAATGACGGAACTCCGCCATTATCGAGTATAAATTCTTCTGCCACCTTATCAAGGCCGGCAGTTGTCACGCCGGGTCGTATGAGCTTAGCTACTTCGGCTAAGGTTTTTCCAACAAGTAAAGAACTTTTACGTACTAACTCAACTTCTTCTTTCGTCTTATAATAGATCGCCATTCTTATGCTGTCGCCATACTCATGGATGTCCTGCCTTTAATACGGCCCGATTTCATCAAACCATCGTAATGGCGCATCAATAAATGACTTTCGATTTGCTGTAAGGTATCCAGTACAACACCAACCAAAATCAATAAAGAAGTACCTCCGAAAAAATAGGCAAACTGTTGCTCAATTTTCATTTGAATCGCAATAGCCGGTAATATAGCCAGGATGGCAAGAAACAAAGATCCGGGGAATGTAATGCGCGACATAATCTGGTCGATAAATTCAGCTGTTTTTTTTCCCGGTTTAACACCTGGAACAAAGCCTCCGTTCCGTTTCATATCTTCTGCCATTTGATTAGGATTCACCATAATAGCTGTATAGAAATAGGTAAAAGCAACAATCATTAGTCCAAATACGACATTGTACCAAAATCCATTATGATTATTAAACGTAGCTGCAAAACCACTCAAAGAAGCAACATCCGTAAATCCAACAACTGCTGCCGGAATAAACATAATTGCCTGAGCAAAAATAATCGGCATTACACCCGCTGCATTCACTTTCAGAGGAATATACTGACGAACACCACCATATTGTTTATTTCCTACAATCTTCTTTGCAAATTGAACCGGAATTCTGCGAGTACCCTGAACCAGTAAAATAGAGAAAATAACAACTAATAATAAGAATACAATTTCAACAAGGAAAATAATCAATCCGCCTCCTTCACTCTCCAGCCGTGAGCCAAATTCCGCAAAAATAGCAAAAGGCAAACGCGCAACAATCCCCACCATAATAAGCAAAGAAATACCATTTCCAATACCCTTATCCGTAATCCGCTCTCCCAACCACATAACGAACATGGTACCTGTTACAAGAATAAGCGTAGACTGAATCCAGAAAAAAGTATTCTGAGGACCGATGTGAGGAATGATTTGAGACGCGATGTATCCGGGAGCTTGTAACAAGGTAACTACAATTGTCAGCAAGCGGGTATACTGATTAATTTTTTTACGACCACTTTCTCCCTCTTTCTGTAACTTTTGAAAATAAGGGATTGCCATACCCAATAACTGAATAACGATGGAGGCGGAAATATAAGGCATAATTCCCAGTCCAAATACTGATGCGCGGGAAAATGCTCCTCCTGCAAAAATATTAATAAGCCCCACAATACCCTCCGCCTGGCGATGAGAAGCAGCCAAACGAGCAGAGTCAACACCTGGCAATACAATATAAGAACCCAAACGGTAGATCAGAATAAACCCGAGCGTATTTAAAATACGAACCCGGAGATCTTCTATACTCCAGATGTTTTTAATCGTTTCAATTAATTTTTTCATACGCTAATGCCTTTAAGCCTTTACTACTGTGGCTGTTCCCCCTTTTGCTTCAATAGCGCTTTTCGCAGAAGCAGAAAAAGCATGCGCCTTCACATCTACCTTTCCTTTCACTTCACCACGGCCAAGTATTTTCACAAGATCCCTCTTGGAACAAAATCCATGAGTATACAAAGCAGCAGGATCTATCAGACTAAGCTTCTTCTCATCGATGAGCTTTTGAACAATATCCAGATTGATGCTTCTGTATTCCACCCGGTTAATATTGGTAAAACCGAATTTAGGAATGCGCTTTTGCAGGGGCATTTGTCCACCTTCAAAACCACGTTTTTGTGAATAACCAGAACGTGACTGAGCACCTTTATGCCCTTTGGTGGAAGTACCGCCTTTACCGGAACCCTGTCCTCTTCCAATTCTTTTCTTTTGATTTTTTACCGAACCTTTTGCCGGGGTCAATGTATGTAGTTTCATTTCCTTTTCTTGTAAATAGATTTACTTTTCAATTATAAGCAGGTGCTTCAGTTTATTATACATTCCCTGAATCTGTGCTGTATTTTCAACCTCCACAACCTGGTTCATCTTTTTGAAGCCCAGAGCTGCAAGGGTTCTGCGTTGGCGATCAGGCATCCCGCTTGAACTTTTAAATTGCCGTAATTTTATTTTAGCCATTGTTATCCGTTTATCCGTTAAATACTCTTTCCATTGAAATACCTCTGTGTTGAGCAACCGTAGAAGCATCTCTCATTTTCATCAAAGCATCCATTGTTGCTTTCACAACATTATGAGGATTTGACGAGCCCTTTGATTTTGCTAATACATCCGTGATACCAACGCTTTCCAGTACTGCGCGCATCGCACCACCCGCAATTACTCCAGTACCATGTGCGGCTGGTTTCAAAAACACCCTTGACCCTCCAAATTTCCCATTCTGTTCATGAGGAACAGTACCCTTGTTAATAGCTACCTTAATCAGGTTTTTCTTTGCATCGTCAATTCCCTTGGTGATAGCATCCGTTACTTCCTTTGCTTTACCGAGGCCATAGCCAATAACTCCCTTTTCATTTCCAACAACAACAATCGCCGAAAAGCTAAAAGTTCTACCACCTTTGGTAACTTTGGTTACACGTTGCACTGCCACAAGCTTATCTTTCAATTCGATTTCGCTTGATTTAACTCTCTTTACACTTACGTTTGACATTTTATCTGTTTACAGTTTACTATAACTAATGACTATTTCCGAATGATTAAAACTTCAATCCACCTTCACGCGCACCATCGGCCAGGGACTTAACCCGACCATGATACAGGTAACCATTTCTATCAAAACGCACCTGGCTTATTCCCGCTTTCAATGCCTTTTCAGCCAATGATTTTCCGACCAGCTTAGCTTGTTCGATCTTGGGAAGCTTTTTCACCTTTCCTTCTATTTCTTTTTCAGAGGAAGAAGCAAATGCCAATGTAACACCCTTCACATCATCGATCAACTGCGCGGAAATTTGTTTGTTACTGCGGAACACGCTCAGGCGCGGGGCAAGAGAATCACCTGTTACCACCGTTCTGACTCGTTTCCTTATTCCACTTCTTCTAAAATCTTTTGCTGTTGCCATTTTACAATATATTATTAATTCTTAGCTATTATTTACCCGCTGCCTTACCTGCTTTTCTTCTCAGTATCTCACCGCTGAACTTAATACCCTTGCCCTTATAAGGCTCAGGTGTTCTTAAAGAGCGTATTTTAGACGCCACCAGACCAATCAATTCCTTGTCCGAACTTTCCAGGGTGATCATTGGGTTTTTTCCCTTTTCAGTAACGGTCAGTAACTTAATTTCTTTGGGCAATTCAAAAGCAACGTTGTGGGAAAACCCCAACGTAAGTTCCAGCATCTGGCCTTTATGACCAGCGCGGTAACCAACGCCGACCAGTTCCTGTTGAACTTTGTATCCCTCTGACACTCCATGAACCATGTTTGCAATAAGTGCCCGGTATAAACCATGAAGCGCCTTATGACGTTTCTGTTCCGTCGCTCTGCTGAGAACAACCTTACCATCTGCAACTTTCAAAGTTATAGCAGTGTCCATTGATCTGTTCAACTCTCCCTTTGGTCCCTTTACGTTAACCAGGTTTTTATCAGAAACCTTGACTTCAACACCCTTTGGAAGAGCAACCGGTAATTTACCTATACGTGACATCTTATCTTTTTTTTTCTAAATTTCTAAATCCTAATTCCTTAATCCTAATGAACATGACATAAAATTTCGCCACCAATGTTTTCTCTTTTAGCCTGTTTATCCGTCATCAGACCTTTTGAAGTAGAAAGGATTGCAACACCCAGACCATTCAGCACGCGCGGCATCGTATGTACACTCGAATAGCGGCGGGCACCAGGTGTGCTGATACGTTTCAATGCTTTTATCGCAGGTTGTTTGTTGGGATTGTATTTCAAAGCTATTTTGATGATCCCTTGCTTGTTAGCACTGTCTTCAAACTTGTAACTAAGAATATATCCTTGATCAAAAAGAATTTTAGTGATTTCTTTTTTAATATTAGATGCAGGAATTTCAACCACCCGGTGTTGAGCCTTCATGGAATTCCTGATTTTTGTTAAGTAATCTGCTATTGCGTCCATTTTTTTATTTTTATAGTTTACCAGCTAGCTCTTGTTACACCCGGTACTTTACCGAACAATACCATTTCGCGGAAAGTATTACGGGAAACTCCGAATTGACGGATATAACCACGTGGACGTCCGGTCAGCTTGCAACGATTGCGGGTACGAATCGGAGAAGAATTACGGGGAAGTTTCTGAAGTTTCATTGACGCTTCCGGATCCCCTGCCAACAGTGCTGCTTTTAGTGCAGCACGCTTCGCAGCATACCTCTTTATCATTTTAGCTCTTTTGACCTCACGGGCCTTCATTGATTCTTTTGCCATGCTGTATTTTTATTTTTTATCCTGATTTTTAAATGGTAAACCATACTCCGACAGAAGTGCCAACGCCTCCTCATCCTTCTCCGTTGAAGTAACAAACGTGATGTCCATACCCATGATTTTGTTTACTTTATCAATATCGATCTCGGGAAAAATGATTTGTTCCGTAACTCCTAAAGTATAATTACCATGACCATCAAAACTTTTATCATTAATGCCCTTAAAGTCACGGATCCGGGGCAAAGCAGCTGCGATCAAACGATCCAGGAACTCATACATCATATTTCCGCGAAGCGTTACACGAACACCAATAGGAACACCCTTACGCAATTTAAAATTTGCAATGTCTTTTTTAGAATACGTTGCAATAGCCTTCTGACCCGTTATTGTAGTCATTTCTTTCACTGCCCCTTCAATCAGTTTCTTATCCGAAACAGCATCGCCAACTCCCTGATTTACGCAGATCTTAAGAAGCTTCGGCACCTGCATGGGCGAAGTGAAATTAAATTTCTTCTGAAGAGCAGGAACAACCTCTTTCCTGTACTTTTCTTTCAGCCTTGGTGAATATTTTTTTGTTTCCATTATTTAATTACCTCCCCTGATTTTTTTGAAATACGAACTAACTTATTTGACTTTTCATCCAATTTACGACCAACACGTGTCGGAGTACCACTTGCGGGTTCAATCAACATCAGATTGGATAAATGGATAGAGGCTTCCTGTTCAACAATGCCTCCATTTGTATTTTTTGCATTAGGCTTGGTGTGTTTTGATATTTTATTAACACCTTCTACGATTGCTCTGTATTTCTGACCATCAACTGTCAAAACTTTTCCTTCAGAACCCCTTGAGTCACCGGTCAATACTTTTACCAGGTCACCTTTTTTAATATGTAATTTCTTGTTCATTTGTCAAATTATTGAATTGATTACAGCACCTCCGGCGCTAACGAAATAATTTTCATAAATTGTTTATCTCTTAATTCCCGTGCAACAGGGCCAAAAATACGCGTACCTCTTAATTCGTCCTGAGCGTTCAATAGAACAACGGCATTATCATCAAAACGAATAAAAGAACCATCCGGTCTGCGAATTTCCTTTTTAGTACGGACAACAACAGCTTTAGAAACAGCTCCCTTTTTAATACCTCCTGAAGGAAGTGCATGTTTTACTGTAACCACAACTTTGTCACCAATAGAAGCATAATGCTTTCTCGTTCCTCCTAACACACGTATACAAAGGACTTCCTTTGCACCGCTGTTATCGGCTACTGTCATTCTTGATTCTTGCTGGATCATTGTTTAAATATTAAATACGTTTCTTTCTGGTTTTTCAATTACTTGGCCTTTTCAACTACTTCCACCAATCTCCAGCATTTATTTTTGCTGAGCGGACGGGTTTCTTCAATGCGCACGGTATCACCGATACCACATTCATTCTTCTCATCATGTGCCATAAATGTTGAAGTCCTGTTAACGAACTTGTGGTATTTAGGATGCTTTACTTTCCTTTCCACAGCAACAACAATAGACTTTGTCATTTTGTTACTTACAACAGTCCCAACTTTTTCTTTTCTTAACTTTCTGATTTCAGTTTCCATTTTCTAAAAACTCTATTATTTTAATAATTATTTCTTCGCTTCTGCCAACTGCCTCTTAACAAGTTCAGTTTTCAAACGCGCAATGGTTCTTCTTGATTCACGTATTTTAAGTGGGTTCTCAATTGGAGAAACCTTATGTCCCATTTTCATTTTAGTCAGGGAAGCTTTGCTCTCCGTAATTTTTTCAGCTAAATCCTTAGTTGAAAGTTCCTTTACTTCACTTTGTGTCATGAGTTATATTGCTCTTTAATAATTAATTAAGCTGCTTTTTCTTCAACATAATCCCTGCGGACAATAAACTTCACCGTAATCGGAAGTTTTTGCGCCGCCAGCCGTAATGCCTCTTTTGCCACCGCAACAGGTACACCTTCTACTTCAAATAAAATCCGACCCGGCTTAACAGGACAAACCCAATATTCCGGAGCACCCTTACCTTTACCCATACGAACCTCTGCAGGTTTACGGGTAATCGGTTTATCCGGAAAAATATTGATCCAGACCTGACCATCACGTTTCAAATAACGAGTCAGGGCAACACGCGCAGCCTCAATCTGGCGGGCAGTAACCCATGTTCCTTTAACAGCTTTAACTCCAAATGTACCAAAGGCAAGCTCGTAACCACGCTTAGCATCGCCTTTCATTTTCATTTTTTGCTGCTTCCTGAATTTTGTTCTCTTTGGCTGTAACATTACTATTACTATTTATTGTTTATTGTTCCCTATTGGCTATTATTCACTCGTTTTATTTCTATTGTGTTCATGAATGCTTCGCATTTCGCTATTCTATTAATTATTCCTTCTCTCTTTTAGGTTTCCCAAAACCTCCGCCCTTCGGACCACCATGAGTACTTCCACCTTGGCCAGCCGGAGTTTTCTTTTCCTTCGCTCCACCAAAATTTGGTGATAAATCACGTTTGCCAAAAACCTCACCTTTGCAAATCCAAACTTTTATTCCGATACGGCCATATGTTGTATGCGCTTCAGCAATCGCATAATCAATATCAGCCCTCAAGGTATGCAAAGGAGTTCTTCCTTCTTTGTAAGACTCAACACGGGCTATTTCAGCACCAGCCAACCGACCAGAACACCTGATTTTGATACCCTCTGCACCCATCCGCATCGTCGAAGCAATAGACATCTTTACCGCTCTGCGGAAAGAAATCCGTCCTTCAATCTGACGTGCTACGCTATCCGCGACCAAACGGGCATCCAGTTCAGGACGTTTAATTTCAAAAATATTAATCTGAATATCCTTCTTCGTAATCTTTTTCAATTCCTCTTTCAGCTTATCCACTTCTTTACCACCCTTACCAATAATAATCCCGGGACGTGCAGTATGAATGGTCACCGTAATCAGCTTCAGGGTACGCTCTATTACAATCTTGGAGATACCAGCCTTTCCTAAACGCGCTTTCAGGTAGTTACGGATCTTTTCATCCTCTACTAATTTATCTGAATAATCTCTGCCACCGTACCAGTTAGAATCCCATCCTTTGATGACTCCTAATCTAAAACCTATTGGATTTGTCTTTTGTCCCATTGAATATATTATTGTTGTACTTCTTGAGTTTCCTGTTTAGTTTCTTCTTGTTTTTCTTCCATTGTACCAACGTATAAAGTAACGTGGTTAGAGCGCTTTCTCATACGATAAGCCCTGCCTTGTGGGGCAGGTAACATACGTTTAAGTGTAATTGCGCCGTCCACAAAAAGCTCAGTAACATACAGATTACCAGCATCTGCACGTTGACCGGATTTAGCCTCATAATTGTGAATCGCAGAAGTCAAAAGTTTTTCCAAACGAACAGAAGGATGCTTGGCATTAAACTTTAAAATATTGAGCGCTGCATAAACCTCTTTGCCGCGGATAAGGTCTGCCACCGTTCTCATTTTACGGGGAGAAGTAGGACAGTTCCGAAGAACAGCAAAATACTGATTCTTCCTGTCTTCTTTTCGTTTATCTGCTTTTATTTTTTTTCTTGATCCCATAGTATTGAAAATTTATTTATCAGCCTGTTGAATCCCCCTTATTTTTCAGTTTTATTATTTCCGGTATGTCCTCTGTAGGTACGGGTTGGTGAAAATTCACCCAGTTTATGCCCCACCATGTTTTCTGTAACATACACCGGAATAAACTTATTCCCGTTATATACAGCTACTGTGTGACCAACAAAGTCAGGAGAAATAGTCGATCTGCGAGCCCAGGTTTTAATAACCGATTTTTTTCCGCCCTTATTCATAGCAGCGATTTTCTTATCCAGCTTAAAATCGATAAAAGGACCTTTTTTTATTGAACGTGCCATTTTTTATTTTTTTCTTCTTTCAATTATATATTTATTTGAAGCCTTTTTAGGATACCTAGTCTTGTAACCTTTAGACTTAAGCCCTTTACGTGAGCGGGGATGTCCGCCAGAAGCTCTTCCTTCACCACCACCCATCGGGTGATCAACAGGATTCATAGCTACCGGACGGGTACGCGGACGTCTGCCCATCCAGCGAACACGGCCTGCTTTACCATGGCTTTCCAGGTTATGATCAGCATTTGATACAGAACCGATAGTAGCCAAACAAGTCGTGAGGATCATGCGCGTTTCACCGGAAGGAAGTTTAACCGTTGCAAACTTACCATCACGCGCGGAAAGCTGTGCATATGAACCGGCAGAACGGGCCATAGCGCCACCTTGTCCAGGACGCAGCTCAATATTATGAATAATCGTTCCCAATGGAATATCCGAAAGAAACATAGCATTACCAACTTCAGGAGTTGCATTCTTTCCGGACACAACTTTTTGACCTACCTGCAGACCATTCGGAGCAATAATGTAGCGCTTTTCCCCATCTGCATAATTGACCAGGGCAATACGTGCACTGCGGTTCGGATCGTATTCAACCGTACTGACAGTAGCAGGGATATCCTGCTTATCACGTTTAAAATCAACCAAACGATACTGGCGTTTATGACCTCCGCCAATATAGCGCATCGTCATTTTACCGGTATTGTTACGGCCACCGGATTTACTGAAAGGGATAACTAAACTCTTCTCAGGTTTTCCTGCAGTGATGTCTTTATTGTCGACAACAATCTTGAATCGCTGACCGGGAGTCAGCGGTCTGAATTTCTTTAGAGCCATTATTTTAAAATTTTTGAGACCTGTTATAGTTGCTCAATTTTGTCAACAGGTCCAGTTAATATTCTTTTCCTTAAATGCTGCTGTAAAAATCAATCGTTTCACCCTTTTTCAGAGTCACGATCGCCTTTTTGTTTCTGTTCACCCTGCCAATTGCCACACCACGGGTAGTATTACGGGTTTTGATCTTGCCACTGTAGTTCTGCGTATTTACAGCCTCTACAGAAACACCGTACATTTTTTCTACTGCGTTCTTTATCTCAACCTTGTTGGCTTCCTGATCAACAATGAAACCGTAGCGATTCAGCTTTTCGCCAGCGGCAGTCATTTTTTCGGTGATGATTGGTTTTACAATGATGCTCATTTTCTAAAACTTAATTTAATACTTTTTCAATTTCTTTCACCGAGCCCTCTGTCAGCAATACATTCGTTGCATTTAAAACATCGTATGTTGTGAGTTCCGAAGCGGTAGTAACAATTGTTTTACCTAAATTTCGGGCCGACAAATATACGTTTTTATTGGATTCTGCCAATACTAATATTGTTTTTTTATCGGACAAGTTTAAATTTTTCAACAATTCCGAGTAATTTTTAGTCTTCGGAGCATCAAAGTGAAAGTCTTCCAGCACCATAATACCCTCTTCTTTCGCTTTATACGTCAGTGCTGATTTACGGGCCAGTTGTTTCACTTTTTTATTCAGCTTAAACGAATAATCACGGGGTCTCGGACCGAATACACGGCCACCACCTATGAATATAGGAGACTTCATACTTCCTGCACGCGCCCCCCCGGTACCTTTTTGGCGTTTAAGTTTTTTAGTTGTACGGTGAATCTCCGCCCTTTCCTTCGATTTGTGCGTACCCTGGCGTTGATTGGCCAGGAACTGTTTACAATCAAGGTAAATAGCGTGATCATTGGGTTCAATTCCAAATATGGCATCGTTCAACGCAACCTTTTTAGAGGTCTTTTTGCCACTTATATTTACAATCGTTAGTTCCATTTGAATTTTATATAAATTATTTTTCGATAAACAGAAAAGAACCTTTAGCACCAGGAACGGATCCCTTCACCACGAGTAAGTTCTTATCAGTAAATATTTTTACAATTTCCAGATTGCTTGCCTTTTTGCGATCACCACCCATACGTCCCGCCATGCGCATCCCCTTAATTACCCGAGCTCCGGTTGAAGAGTTTCCCAGCGATCCGGGAGCTCTTGCCCTGTCATGCTGACCATGCGTTTGTCCTCCCACTCCACTAAAACCATGACGTTTTACAACACCCTGGAAACCCTTACCTTTTGAAGTACCGATAATATCAACGAATTCTCCTTCTGCAAAAAGGTCGACTGTTACCTTATCTCCTAAGTTTAGAGCATTCGGAAACTCGTCAAACTCCACCAGTTTACGTTTAGGAGTCGTAGACGCTTTTGCAAAGTGGCCTTTCATAGCTGAAGAAGTATGTTTTTCTTTCTTCTCTTCAAAACCAAGCTGAACAGCTTCGTATCCATCTTTCTCCAAGGTTTTTACTTGCGTAACAACGCAAGGACCGGCCTCTATAACCGTGCATGGTATGTATTTACCATTGGCACCAAAGACACTGGTCATTCCAATTTTTTTACCTATTATTCCAGACATTTTTATTTATTATTAATTTTTACAACCTGTAATTTTCTCTCCTAATTATTCACTTCTTCTCTTTTATTCTTTACTGAGTTCATGAATACTTCGCTGCGCTTAGTATTTGGCTAATTTGCTTATTAAACAAACTACACCTTAATTTCAACCTCTACCCCACTTGGTAATTCCAGTTTCATCAGTGCGTCAACCGTTTTAGATGTTGAACTATAAATATCCATCAGCCTTTTATAAGAGCGTAATTGAAACTGGTCACGCGCTTTTTTATTGACGTGTGGAGATTTAAGAACCGTATAAATCCGGGTATGCGTTGGAAGAGGAATTGGTCCGCTAACCACTGCACCCGTAGCCTTTACGGTTTTCACAATCTTTTCCGCCGATTTATCAACCAGGTTGTAATCGTACGACTTTAGTTTAATTCTGATCTTCTGGCTCATCTCTGTATAATTTAAAGAACAATTTATATTAAACCTTTTCTGCTTTCTTACCCTTTACTTTCGCGATTACCTCGTCTGCGAGCTGACGCGAAGTTTCTGCATAATGTGAAAACTCCATAGTAGAAATTGCACGCCCCGATGTGATTGTACGTAATTGAGTTACATAACCAAACATTTCCGACAACGGAACTTTTGCTTTAATCACCTGAGAAACGCCCTTTGAATCCATCCCTTCAATTTGACCTCTGCGTTTATTTAAATCACCAACCACGTCTCCCATATTTTGTTCAGGCGTAATCACTTCCACTTTCATGATAGGCTCCAGCAAAACAGGTTTTGCTTTTGGTAAAGATTCGCGGAAAGCAGTACGGGCACATATTTCAAAAGACAATGCATCCGAGTCAACATCATGGTAAGAACCATCCGTCAAAACAACCTTCATACTGTTAACAGGATATCCCGCCAGTACACCATTAACCATAGAAGCCCGGAAACCCTTCTCAACTGCGGGAATAAACTCACGTGGAATATTTCCACCCTTAATTTCATTTTCAAACTGCAATTGATCCTTGGTAACATCCCATTCGGCATCAACCGGTCCAATTGAAAAACGTATATCGGCAAACTTACCACGACCGCCTGTTTGTTTTTTATACACTTCCCGATGGTCAATGGTCGCATTAAGCGCTTCCTTATAAGCCACCTGAGGAGGACCCTGGTTAACTTCTACTTTAAATTCCCTTCTTAAACGGTCCATGATGATATCCAGGTGAAGCTCACCCATCCCACTGATGATCGTTTGTCCGGAATCCTCATCGGTCCTGATCCGGAAAGTAGGATCTTCTTCCGCCAGCTTATTCAGGGAAACCCCCAGTTTATCAAGATCTGCCTGCGTTTTAGGCTCAATGGCAATACTGATAACCGGCTCGGGAAAATTCATTGCCTCCAGTACAATCGGATGTTTTTCATCACAAAGGGTGTCACCCGTTTTAATATCTTTAAATCCAACAGCCGCCCCAATATCACCCGCTTCAATAAAATCAATCGCATTTTGTTTATTGGCATGCATTTGGAAAATACGCGAAATACGTTCCTTATTACCACTACGCGTATTCAACACGTAAGAACCCGCATCCAGGCGACCCGAATAAACACGAAAGAAACACAAACGGCCAACAAAGGGATCCGTTGCAATTTTAAATGCAAGAGCCGTAAAAGGCTCGGCCACATCCGGCTTACGCGTTACTTCTAATTCTGTATCAGGATTGATACCGTGAATATTATCTCTGTCAAGCGGGCTAGGCATCAACTCCATCACATAATCCAACATCGTTTGAACACCCTTATTTTTAAAAGCAGAGCCACATACAATCGGAACTACCTTATTTGCCACACAAGCCGCACGAAGTGCCGTAAGAATTTCCTTTTCCGTGATGGAATTCGGATCTTCAAAGAACTTCTCCATCAATTTATCATCGAATTCTGCAATCGACTCCAGTAATTTAGCCCTCCACTCCTTCACTTCTTCCAGCATATCAGCAGGAACCGGTACCACATTATAGGTCATCCCTTTATCGTGTTCATTCCAGACAATGCCACGATTATTAATCAAATCAACCACACCGATGAAATTTTCCTCCGCGCCAATCGGCAATTGCAATGGAATAGGATTACCTCCCAAAACCTCTTTCACCTGTTTAACCACACCCAGAAAATCCGCACCTGAACGATCCATTTTATTAACGAAACCAATCCGGGTAACATTATAGTTATTCGCTAAACGCCAGTTCGTTTCCGATTGAGGCTCAACGCCATCAACTGCAGAAAATAAAAACACCAGGCCATCCAGGATCCGTAAAGAACGGTTCACCTCAACAGTAAAATCAACGTGACCAGGCGTATCAATAATGTTTACTTTGTATTTATTATCGCGGTAATTCCAGAAACAAGTCGTTGCTGCAGAAGTGATCGTGATGCCGCGCTCCTGTTCCTGAACCATCCAGTCCATTGTCGCAGCACCATCGTGAACCTCACCAATTTTATGGTTAACACCTGTATAGTAAAGGATCCGCTCCGTACAAGTAGTTTTACCAGCATCAATATGGGCAGCAATCCCTATATTTCTTGTATATTTTAAATCGCTCATTTTGTTATTCTTATCTACTATTAAAATCTGAAATGCGAGAATGCTTTGTTTGCCTCCGCCATTTTATGAATATCTTCCTTCTTTTTAAAAGCAGCACCCTCTTCCTTAGCGGCAGATATAATTTCACCGGCTAATTTATTCTCCATTGATTTTTCATTCCTGTTACGGGAATAATCAATTAACCATTTCATCGCCATGGAAAGACGTCTTTCCGGACGAATTTCCGTAGGAATCTGAAAAGTTGCTCCACCAACCCGGCGGCTACGTACCTCTACAGAAGGAGTCACATTTGACAAAGCCTTTTTCCAGGTTTCAAGTCCATCCTGCTGTGTTTTTTGCTGAACGATTTCCAGCGCATTGTAGAAAATTCCGTAGGAAGTCTCTTTTTTACCACTACGTATACGTACGGAAATTCAAGT
>JABDFG010000031.1:0-7596 GCA_013286655.1 Bacteroidota bacterium | reverse complement strand
ACTGTACATCATATTATTCACAAAGCGGGTTACCAGGATATCGTTGAATTTCGGATCTGGTAACACATGTCTTTTTTTGGCTTTGGTCTTTCTCATTTCTGTAAAAGAATTATATTAATCTATTGTTTTATAAATTGCTTCGTAATTGAATTATTTCTTAGGAGCTGCTGCTTTTGCTCCGGCTTTTGGTTTTTTGGTTCCGTATTTTGAGCGTCTTTGATTACGCCCTTCAACCCCGGCTGTATCCAATGCACCACGAACAATGTGATAACGCACTCCTGGCAAATCTTTTACTCTGCCTCCACGAATCAATACGATCGAGTGTTCCTGTAAATTATGTCCTTCGCCAGGGATATAGGCGATAACTTCCACTTTATTTGTCAACCTGACCTTCGCTACTTTACGCATGGCCGAGTTTGGTTTTTTAGGAGTTGTCGTATATACACGCGTACAGACGCCGCGCTTTTGTGGCGCGGAATTTAACGCCGCAGATTTACTTCTGTTAGGCGCTTTGAAACGACCCTTACGCACTAATTGTTGGATGGTTGGCATGTTAAAATGAATGTTTTAAAACCCTTAATTTTTAATAATACAACGACAAAAAAAACAGTCTTCCCTTTTTTAGAGGGACGGCAAAGGTATGAAAAATAATTATAAACCATAAACTTTGGTAATTATTTTATGTAGAATTTCCGGGCTTCTCCAAAGAAGCTGTTCCATTACACTTAAAACCTTCCCGATGGCTATTGGCAGCTAAAACTATTTATCAACAACAGAAAGGCACTGCCTTAAAAGGGCTAATTTTGAAGAAAAACAGCAGTACGAATGAACAATTCCCATTATTTAAGTGAGTTAAACGAGGTTCAGCGCCAGGCAGTAGAATGCACAGAAGGTCCGGTCATGATCATCGCCGGAGCCGGATCCGGCAAAACCCGGGTTCTTACCTATCGCATAGCACACCTGATTCAAAAAGGAATAGATCCCTTCAACATACTTTCCCTCACCTTCACCAATAAAGCCGCAAAAGAAATGAAAGAACGCATTTCCAATATTGTCGGCAGCAATGGACGAAACCTGTGGATGGGTACCTTTCATTCCGTATTTGCGAAAATTTTACGGGTAGAGGCCGCAAAAATAGGGTACCCGAACAACTTTACCATTTATGATGCCGAAGATTCCAAAAATCTGCTGAAAGACATTGTCCGGGAACTCGGCCTGGACGAGAAAATCTATAAAACTTCGCTTGTTTATAACCGCATTTCAGCAGCAAAAAACATGCTGATTTCGGCCCAGGCATACGCGCTTAACGACCGGATTATGGACGAAGACAAAATGAGTGCCAAACCCAGAATAGCCGAAATATACAGTAAATACAGCAACCGTTGCTTTAAATCGGCCGCAATGGATTTCGACGACCTGCTTTTCAAAACGAATATTTTACTTCGGGATCACCCCGACATTCTGCAGAAATACCAGGAAAAATTCAAATACATAATGGTAGATGAGTACCAGGATACCAATTTTTCACAGTATGTAATCGTTAAACAACTGGCAGCACGGTTCGAAAACATCTGTGTAGTTGGAGACGACGCGCAGAGCATTTACTCCTTCCGGGGAGCCAATATCCAGAACATCTTAAACTTCGAAAAAGACTATCCCGACCTGAAAACCTTTAAACTCGAACAAAATTACCGGTCCACCCAAACCATTGTCAATGCAGCCAACAGCATAATTGCCAACAACAAAGAACAACTGGATAAAAAAGTATGGACGGAGAATGCGCAGGGTGAAAAAATTCGCGTAGTACGTGCACTTACAGATAATGAGGAAGGCTATCAGGTCGCCGGTTCCATATTTGAAACCCGGATGAATAACCAGGCCCGGAATGATGCCTTTGCCATATTGTACCGCACGAATGCACAATCACGGGCAATGGAAGAAGCCCTGAGAAAGCTGAACATTCCTTACCGGATTTATGGAGGGCTTTCCTTCTATCACCGCAAAGAGATCAAAGACCTCCTATCCTATTTCCGGTTAGCGATCAATCCTCACGACGAAGAAGCACTCAAACGCATCATCAATTATCCTACGCGTGGAATCGGGCAAACCACAATTGACAAAATGATCGTGGCAGCAGCAGACAACGACGTCAGTATCTGGACAGTCATTGAAAATTCAGCTGATTTCAACCTGGATATCAATACCGGAACTGCCAATAAAATAAATGATTTTTCAATCATGATCCAAAGCTTTGCCGAAATGATCACCGTCAAGAATGCCTTCGATGTTGGAAACGCAATTGCGAATAGTTCCGGAATTCTGCGGGAACTGTATAACGATAAAACACCGGAAGGAGTGAGCAGGTATGAAAACATCCAGGAATTGCTGAACGGATTAAAAGAATTTTCAGAGGAAGGAACCCAACCAGAAATTCAAAATCCGGAATTCGGGCCGGAAAGTTCAGATAGTGCCAATACTCAAATGTCAGATTCCAAAACGGAAACCAGAACCCTTGACCTGTTCATGCAGGACATCGCATTGTTAACAGATGCGGATAAAGACAACGAGGAAAATGAAGAAGAAAATAACCGTGTTTCCCTGATGACCATTCATTCCGCAAAAGGACTTGAATTTCCGTACGTATACGTAGTGGGTTTGGAAGAAAATCTATTTCCTTCTCAAATGGCACTTAACTCCCGGGAAGAGCTGGAAGAAGAACGAAGACTATTCTATGTAGCCCTTACAAGGGCTGAAAAAAATGTCACCCTGAGTTACGCCGTTTCACGCTATAAATGGGGCAATCTGGTTAATTGTGAACCCAGTCGCTTCATTGAAGAACTGGCGGAAGAGCATATTGAAATGCCGGCATCCTCCAATTCAAAAAAGGAAGACGGATGGGGTATACAAGCTAAACCTTTTTGGGGAACAAAAAAAACACAACAAACGGTTCCAACAAAAACAGTCAACCCTAAAAACCTGGTAAAGCTCAATAATGCTTCCCGCATGGCCGAGAGCGATTACAATCCTGAAGACCTGAAAGATCTGCAGGCCGGAATGGAAGTTCTCCACGAACGTTTCGGCACAGGCAAAGTAATCAGCATGGAAGGAACATTCCCTAACAATAAAGCCCTTGTTCAATTCCCAGTTGTCGGACAAAAACAATTATTGCTGAGGTTTGCCAGACTGAAGATCGTTTAGTTAAGTCAGATTTATTCCATTTTTTTCGATAAATTTACCGTTCATACAAATCACTATAGCATGAGGACTATCGAATTTCGCGAAGCGCTCCGGGAGGCCATGAATGAAGAAATGCGCAAGGATGAACGCATCTTTTTGATGGGAGAAGAAGTAGCCGAATACAATGGAGCTTACAAAGTAAGCAAAGGAATGCTGGCTGAGTTTGGCGCTAAAAGAGTAATCGACACCCCCATTGCCGAATTGGGCTTCGCAGGAATTGCAGTAGGCGCCGCCATGAATGGGTTACGGCCAATAGTGGAATTCATGACTTTCAATTTTTCATTGGTTGCGATTGATCAGGTAATAAATTCCGCCGCGAAAATGATGAGTATGAGCGGAGGGCAATTCACCGTTCCGATTGTTTTCCGGGGACCGACCGGATCAGCCGGAATGCTCAGTTCCCAGCACTCACAATCATTTGACAACTGGTACGCCAACTGTCCTGGATTAAAGGTCATTGTTCCTTCCAATCCATCCGATGCCAAAGGCCTTTTAAAATCTGCTATTCGCGACAATGACCCTGTTATCTTTATGGAAAGCGAACAGATGTATGGAGACAAAGGAGAAGTTCCGGAAGGAGAATACCTGATACCTGTTGGCGTCGCCGATATAAAAAAACAAGGAAATGATGTAACCATTGTTTCCTTTGGCAAAATAATGAAAGTGGCATTGGCGGCTGCACTTGAGCTGGAGAAAGAAGGTATTTCCGCCGAAGTTATTGATCTGCGCACAGTTCGTCCGATCGATTACAATACGGTAATCGAATCCGTAAAAAAGACCAATCGCCTCGTCATTTTAGAAGAAGCGTGGCCGCTGGGATCCATAGCAACCGAAGTTGCATTCAAAGTACAAAAAGATGCGTTTGATTACCTGGATGCCCCGGTAAGACGGATAACCACAGCCGACGTCCCTCTTCCCTACGCTCCTACCTTGATCGAAGCCTCCCTGCCCAACGCAGCCCGTGTTATTAAGGCCGTGAAGGAAGTCATGTACATCAAATTTTAGTACATTCGTCAAAATTAAGATAAATGGCCCTGCTTGGTTCAATTTTAAAGCGCACCATTGAAATTGGCGGAAAACTTCCAAAAATAAGGAAAGCCGACGCTTACCGTCAGCAAAGTAAAACCCTTCAGCAACTATTGACAAAAGCCGAATTTACGGCTTTTGGTGAGCATTATAATTTTACACGTATAATTGGTTCTGAGGACCTCGTCCAGGCTTTTCAGCAGGCGGTTGATACCCATGATTACAATTCCATCTTCAAAAAATGGTGGTATCGTTCCTTAAACGGTGAACCCTATGTCTGCTGGCCCGACCATATTAAATACTTCGCATTGAGTTCGGGCACATCCGAAGCCTCCAGCAAACAGATTCCTGTTACAAAGGATATGTTGAAGGCCATTAAGAAAACCAGCATTATGCAAATAATGTCCCAATACCATTATGATCTGCCCAAAGAACACTTTGAACGCGGCATGCTGATGATTGGAGGAAGCACCCATCTGAATTACAATGGCACCTATTTTGAAGGCGATTTAAGTGGAATAACAGCTGGCAATATCCCCTTCTGGTTTCAGCATTTTTATAAACCAGGCACACGGATTTCCAAAGAACGCAACTGGAATTCAAAGTTGGAGGAAATCACCAAAAATGCCAGATCCTGGGACATCAGCATCATTTGTGGAGTGCCTGCCTGGACCCAAATTCTGTTTGAACAAATTATCACCCATTACAACGTAAGCAATATACACGAGATCTGGCCTAACCTGGCGATTTATGTGCATGGGGGTGTCCACTTCGAACCTTATAAAAAAGGATTTGAAAAATTATTGGGGAAACCCATCATATACCTGGAAACCTACCTCGCTTCAGAAGGTTTCATAGCTTATCAAAACCGGCCCGACTCTAAAGGAATGAAACTCGTACTCAACAATGGTATTTTTTATGAGTTCGTTCCCTTTAGCAACAACAATTTTGATGGAGACGGAGATTTAAAGACAGGAGCAGAAACACTCCATATTGGTCAGGTACGGGAAGGCCAGGAATACGCCCTGCTGATTTCTACCTGTTCCGGCGCCTGGCGTTACCTGATCGGAGATACCATTAAGTTCACATCACTTGAACACTACGAAATTGCGATCACAGGGCGTACCAAACATTTTTTAAGCTTATGTGGGGAACACCTGTCACAGGACAATATGAACAAAGCAATAAAAATGGTGTCCGACGAGCTGAACATTGACATCAAAGAATTTTCTGTAACAGGTATCAATCATCAGTCATTGTTCGCTCACCGCTGGTATATTGGAACAGATGACGCGGTGGATGCAGAAATTCTGAAAGAAAAAATTGACGGGCATCTGAAAATTTTAAACGATGACTACCGTGTCGAACGCATTGCCGCGCTCAAGGATGTTTTTGTTGACATCCTTCCGACGCACGTATTTTACGACTGGATGCGTCAATTGGGAAAAGAAGGAGGACAAAATAAGTTTCCACGTGTCATGAAAAAAGAAAAACAAAATGACTGGGAACACTACCTCATTCAAAAGAATCTTATTAAACGGAATTAATGATTGAAGCGCTTCTGAAAGGGATTGGACTCGGACTGATGTTGGCTATTGCATTTGGCCCTTCGTTTTTCGCCTTATTACAAACAAGCATTAAGAATGGTCTGATTTCCGGCATAACACTTGCATTGGGAATTTTCACCAGCGATATCCTATATGTATTAGTTGCCTATTTTGGCGCGACCCAGCTTCTCAGCGACCCCCAGAATAAATTTTACATTGAAGTTATCGGAGGCTCCTTGTTGGTTGCATTTGGAGCTTTCGCACTGTTTCAAAAGAAAGTCATAAAAAGCAGCGAAGATGTAACCTACGAAAAACGGTCTGTAACCTATGTAAAAGGTTTCCTGTTAAATACCTTTAACCCCGCTGTGTTCTTTTTATGGTTTCTCTGGGTAAGCATTATCAGCACGAAATTAAAATTCTCCCGTCTGCACATACTGGTATGTTTTTGTGCCGCCCTGGGAACTGTTTTGTCTACAGATATACTCAAAGCTATTGTAGCCAATCAATTAAGGAATATAATGACCCCAGGAGTTCAACTCTGGTTCAGCCGTCTGCTGGGGCTTGTCTTGATCACTATTGGAATTAACCTGATGTGTACCGATTGCCTGCTGCATTTTTTCTTCCGGCTCATAGGACGTGAGTAAATCCCAACAAGAAATCAACGGCCTTGCAGCACCTTACCGATATCTGGTTTAAAGTAATTCACACTTTTCAAAATCTTACCATCCTCCCGAAAAACAGGTTGACCGTTTTCATCCAGTTTTGACATATTACTTCGTTGAATTTCATCAAACACCTCCTCAATTTTATGTTGAAGGCCATGTCGTAAGATCGTACCAAAAATAATATACAACTGATCGCCCAATGCATCTGCCACCTCGATCAAATTACCATTTTTACAGGCTTCGAGGTATTCTTCATTCTCCTCTTTCAGCAGATTGTAACGAAGCAGGTATTCCCGCTCACCCACATTCACTTCCGGTGCTTCGAGATTTCCAATCCGGAAAACTTCATGAAACTCCTTTACTTTATTGATCTTTTCTATAAATAATTCTTTTTCCGGCATGAGATTACTTCATTTTACCCTTTTCTGATTTATACTGTTCATTCAAACCATCCAGTATTTCATGCGTAATATCCAGACTGTCAGAGCCCAATAAAATACTCCCCCCAAGGCTGGTATAGGAAAGAATATAATTATAGTGCCCGTTTTTATTATAAACTCTCAAATACTGATTGATTTTATCCTGCAAAACGGCATTCTTATGTTGTGTTTCTTCTGCAAGCACACCCAATTGCTTTTCCATTCCATCCAACTCCGCCTTTCTTTTCATCAGATCAGCTTCCGCAACTTTCGCCTGATCAGATGAAAGTGTTCCCTGACTTGCCTTTTGCTGCAATTCAGCATAATCCTGTTGAAGTTTTTCTCCCTTTTGTTTATAAATACCTTCCAGTTGATTTTGTTTCGCAGCCGCCTCCTGTCTTAATTCCTTTACATACTCATATTTACCATAGAGTGTCTCCGCATTCACAAAAACGATTTTAGATGCCTTTATCTGTTTCGGATCAAAGCGAACATGCGTTGTTATGGAAGAATCGTTCCGGGTCTGTAGTTCCTGGTTATTTAAGGTATGTTTTCCGGAGAAATGCAAAACATATAAATAAGTCACAGCAGCCACTAATAGGACGTTCAATGCAAGCGAAATGTTTTTCAAGGGAATCGTTGTTGGTTCACGTAAAGATAAAGCAATTATTGAAAAGCTATCCGATTTTGCTTCTAATTAAA
>JABDFG010000030.1 GCA_013286655.1 Bacteroidota bacterium | reverse complement strand
ACTGGATTATGCATTTAACAATAAGAATAAAATAAGTTTTTATACCGTCGCGACCGGCCTGGAACAAATCAGGGAGCGTCATTTTACGGATTCTACCGGGAGTAAATTCGGACTGCATGATGAGACAAAAGTTGTTAAGGAAAATATTTATCATTCTGCATTTCACGGTGACGACAGCCTTACCCATAATCTGAAACTCGACTGGTCAGCAGCCTACTCAATGGCAGGGTCTAACACACCTGATTGGGGGGAATTGGTTTCAGACGGCGCTAACGGATCTACCAATCAGTACTGGAATTCCTTTACCAGAAGATGGCTCTCAAGCAGTGACCAGGATTTCAGTGAGTACCTTAACCTCACTTATCAATTGCATTTAACTTCTGTATCTTTTAATAAACTTTTTGGGAAGGATGGAATAGAATTAAAGTTTGGGGGTATGAACAGGGATAAGTCAAGGGATAATCAATACAGTGAATATGATATGAACCTTACCTATCCTTATGTAGCCGGACCACCAACTTCAGGGCAGCCTGCCACAGCTACTAATATTTCCGGCCTGCAATACACTGTACCTGTTGGTTCAGGGAGCCTCGATAATTCCAACACGTATTCATTTCAGGAAAATGTATCTGCAATATATGGGCGAGGAAAATTCAGCCTTGGCGACAAAGTGCAACTTTTGGGAGGCCTGCGAATAGAGAGCACTTCCCAGGCTTATCAGATCAATGAATCGAACAGCGAAGCATGGCAAAATGGAATCATACGCTATTATGATCTGTTGCCAAGCTACCAATTAAAATATACTATCAATCAGAAACAGGCCATAAGGGCAAGTTATTTCAGATCCATTACAAGACCCGGATATTATCAACTTGTTCCCTATTATATTACCGGAGAGTATTATAATGAACAGGGCAATCCCTTCCTTCATCACTCCCAGGCCGACAATTATGATCTGCGTTACGAATTTTTTCCAAGACCTTCTGAACAATTATTGGTTGGTGTTTTTTACAAAAACATTTTCGACCCCATTGAAATCGCTTTCGAGGGAAAAGCAGATAAACCTTCTACCGCCGTCCTGACCCCTGAAAATTTCGGAACCGCCACCAATTATGGATTTGAATTTGTATATGTTAAATATATAGGACATTTTGGAGTTTCAGCCAATTATACCTATACCCAGTCCCAGATCACTACAACTAAAGAATTATTCTATTATGATCCGGCCAACATTTCTGAACCAAACCAAACGAAATTGGTGAATCAGACAAGGCCACTTCAGGGTCAGGCAGCCAATATCGCAAATCTTTCCCTGATTTATAAAAATCCGAATATTGGTCTGGATATACTGATATCAGCTGTATATACCGGAAAATTGATTTCTACCGTGTCTCAGTATTATGATCTTGACTGGTGGCAAATGCCAATGACCAGACTGGATTTTTCTTTTGAAAAAAGAATCGGCAAAAAAGTAAATTTGAGTTTATATGGCAAAGTGAATAACCTGTTAAACACTGCGCTTCTGATACGTATTATGCAACCCAATATTTTAAATGCAAATGGCAGCTATACTTATCCTGAGCAGACCACGACGAACAGCTTACTGGTGGAAAAAGAACTATATGGTCAAAGTTATCTTTTGGGAATGCGATATAAATTTTAATTGTATTTAAACAAATGTGTAAATCATACTATTCATTGCTGATCATGTCCGTCTTAGTCAGCGCGTTTATCTCCTGCAAAAAATCAGGAGTTGAAACGAAAAACATATCCTCTGGTATACCTTATGTTGCGAAAGGTCTTAGTGATACAACGTCCGGAGGTGCTGTAAAAGGCACCATGTTACAAGGAAAAACATATACTATTAAAAGAGATCTGATCGTTCCTAAAAATGACACCTTGTATTTGCAATCGGGAGTCACTGTTTGCATAAGCAATAACGCCTGCATCATTATTCAGGGTGTACTTATTTCTATGGGAACCAAAGACAGTAATAATTATTTTACCGTGTGTTCATTGAAAAAAAACTTTTCGATTGTTCCTGCAGTTTCCGATATCGCCTGGAACAATGGCAATGGCTGGTGGCCCGGAATCCAATGTGACACAAGTTGCACGCTGTGCTGTATCAAATGGACTCACATAGAATACACAGGGGCAGCAACCGCAATAACAGAACCTTTTGCCGGAAGTAAACCTGCCGCTACAAATAAAGGAATTTTATTTCAGAATCATCTCGGAGATTTAATTGTGGAAGACTCCTGGATATATGGAACCATAGATGATCCAATCCGTATTTCAGATGGCAGGATCAGCATCATGAGAAACACTTTTGAAAAGTGCGGATATTCATCAAATGATTGTGCCAATGCAAAAGGCGGGACATACGGAGATATGGCATATAATCTTTTTGTAGGGAGCGCGACCAATGGAACAAAAGCTTCCAGCAAAGGAGCAGGAATTGGAGAAAATGAATGCCAGATCAATATGTATAATAATACCTATGTAAACGGAGGTTTCAGAACGGGTGCCGATAAAGGTGCCGATATTGACTTTGAACAAAGTGCCCAGGGGATGGCTTATAATAACCTTATTGTAAATTGCAGAGTCGGATTGAGGGTAATTGGCCCAACACCAAATTTAGCCGCCATTCCAAATGCTGATACCAGTAATCTCTCATATAGCAATAATTATTTTTACGGGGATTCAGTTTCAATAGTAGATCAAATTTATCCTGTAGGATACATTACAAAACCCGGCGCTTATATTATTCCTGTTCCTGCAACAACGAATTACGTATACAATAACGCTTCGGGTGGCGCAAGCAGTTACGATGCTTCTGGGCTTGCCGGTAGAAACAATCCCTTATTTGTGAATTTCCCCCTACCGGAGTTTCAGGCTTTATACGAAATTAATTGTGTAGGAAATTACAATTTCAGGCTTCAGGCAAGTTCTCCTGCAATTGGAAAAGGATATACGGGATTTAGTGCACTCGCTGTAACAAAAGTCCCTTCAAAATTCCCTTATTCAGCAGTGGTAAGTCAGCCCGGTTCTGACATAGGTTGTTACCAAAGAAATGGTACCGGAAATCAACACTAAAATTATATACCAGAGTATTTTGGACCGGGGATAAATTGACCGTAATATTTACTGGATTTTGAAAATCCAATACTATAAACCTTTTCGCAAATTTAACATCTGAAATGCAAATTCAATTTACTGAATATCAATAAGTTAATATTGGTAGCAGTATTTTAACGACCGGGTTTTCTCCTATCCTCCTGAACCCATATACTGCCCATCATTTCCCAGAAGGTATACCTGTAAACAAGCAATAATATATACCTTTAATTTCTCAATTCATACCCGATGAAAAAATCATTTCTGCTTCTCGCCATTTTATTTCTTTCCATTCCATTCTCATTCTCTCAATGGCAGCAAACCGCCGGGCCGTCTGGAGGAGAAGTAAATTGCTTCCTTGTAAATGGAAATAATTTATTCGCAGGAACTTCGGGCGGAGCATTTCTCTCCACAAATAACGGATCTAGCTGGACAGCAGTCAATAATGGACTTCCAAGAGCAGCCCGACCGTATTCGCTTTGGGAGCTATAGGTAGTAATATATTTGTAGCTACAAGCAATGGCATTTATCGTTCAGTCAATAATGGGACAAATTGGACAGCTATAAACACTGGATTCTCTATTAAGACTAATGTAAGTAAATAAGCTTAACGCTTGCAAAACATTTTGAGAGCCCAAATTACACACTAATAAGGGCCAAATCCACTCAATAATACACCTCATCGGTTCATGAAAATTCCCTATATATTTGTAAATAATTTAGACCCAATGAGCAAATCCACCCAGTAATAAATCGCTTCTTTTATTTTCTTTGCAAAAAAAATCATGACCGTAGAATTATTAAATCAGGAGTTTAACAGGAATTTAGGCCAACTGAAATCCTATCTTGTAAGAATCACCGCCAGTGTTACAGATGCTGAAGACATTGCACAAGACACTTATCTTAAAGCAGTGGAAAAGATAAATACATTTCGGGGCGAATCAACAGCTAAGACTTGGTTCTTTACAATTGCTTCAAATTTGGCCAAAGATAATTTAAGAGTGCAAAAACGTTGGGTTGAAAATGTAACTGATATAACCAAAGAAGAAGCCTTAAAAAATAAACGATTCTTTCAGGATGCGATGGAAATTAATTTGACCTCGCCAAATGGGCAATTTGAAGCCAAAGAACACATTGCTTTTTGTTTCACCTGTATTTCAAAATCTTTGCCATTAGAGCAACAGTTGTGCATATTCTTAAAAGAAATATATGAGTTTAAAGTAAATGAAATTACTGCCATTCTTGATTCTACAGAAGCAATGGTAAAGTATTACCTGCATACAGGAAGGTCTAAAATGATTGACATTTTTGATGGAAGATGCGCTCTGATAAATAAACAAGGAGTCTGTCATCAATGCTCTGAATTGAACGGAATATTTAACCCCAAACAAAATACTCAGCAAGAGTTAATGAAAATTGAAATGGTGAGAGAAGCTGAAAAAGGGAATAAGGAGCAATTATTTGACCTTAGGATGTCAATTTTAAGAGATACTGACCCTTTTAAATCAAAATCTTCCGAATTGCAACTACATCATTTAGAACACAATAGGCAGGTAATGGAAGGTTATTTAAAAAAAAGCAACGATTAAACTATCGTTTTGCTTTTCTCAATCGTCAAAAGAATATAAAATCAGACAATGAAACGTTTAATCACATTTTTTACAACATTAACCATTATGACAACAACTGCCACCCAGGCTCAAACGGTAAAAGCATCAACAGTTAAAACCACCTTTCATAGGGAAACTTCGGTAAGCATTGAAATAAAATCAGACTCAACTATTGTTTGGGCATTATTAACCAAAGCATCTGATTATCCAAGATGGAATTCCACCATAACTTCTATTGAGGGTAATATTGTATTGGGTGAAAAAATCAAGCTAAAATCTACACTTGATACAAAAAGAACCTTTAAACTAAAAATAAAGGAGTTTGAACCGGAAAAAAAATTGGTTTGGGGGGACGGGCAAGGAAACCGAATTTATACCATCACTAAAAATGGAAACGGCATAGTAACATTCAGGATGACCGAAAAAATTGGAGGACTTATGTTCCCAATGTACGCCAAAATGATTCCCTCTTTTGACCAAACGTTTGAGCAGTTTGCGAATGACTTAAAGAAAGAAGCTGAAACTATTATGAACACTAAATAAATCAATATTTCTAAAACCAAATAAAATGAAAATTGTAAAAGTAACCTACACAACCAAAGCAGAATATGTTAAGCAAAATCAAAAAAACATTACCCAGGTAATGTCTGATTTGAAAAAACTAAATCAGGCAGGAATAAACTATAATGCCTGTTTGAGTGCTGATGGAAAGACATTCATTCATACAGCTTTTTTTAATTCAGACCAAGACCAAAAATCGCTGAATGAATTACCTTCATTTAAAAATTTTCAGGAGCAGTTAAAATCAAGTGGTCTTGAAGTTCCACCGAAACAGGACTTACTTACGCTTATAGATTCATCCTCCAAAATATTTAACTCATAATATTCCTCAATAGAAACTTCATACTACAAGATATATTCAACAAGCCCCTTTTGTCCGATTTTTTTCGTCGAGAGGTTAAAACGGCCCTAAGTATAGTTTAAGGAGATTATTTCATATGGGAGTTATTGGCTGGAAAAGAGTTGACATTTAGATCCTATGTTAAGCAAATGATCCGATAGCCCTTCACTCACAAGTCCACTTGGTCAAATTTTCATTTTTCATAGGTTGACGGTACATCAGGAAAAGTAAATCCGAATTTGGAATATTGTACTTGCAAAAACTGGCACTTACGTTTTTAAATATTCTGTATTCCGGATTTACCGGAACATTCAATTCAGTATATGACCATTTATTGACATCAATTAAATGGCCACCGCTCATATTTTCAGGCAGCCTCAATAAAAATGAATTGTATTCAGGATTTACTTTATTCCAATATTTTTCTGAAATCGCTACGTAAAACAATTTGCTTTTAGAAGAATAGAGATTAAAAGCAACAGAATCATCTACCCACCCTATCAGATTAAATATCGGCATTACACCAACCAAAACGGTTATTATTACTGACACAGCCCAATGAGTATTCTCAACTATAGGCTCATTATTTTTATAGAAGACCACATAATTCAATGCTATGATTGCTATGTTCCAAGGAATTATAATGTAATTATGGGCCAATACCAAAGGACTAAAAATGATGATTATCAGGATATGTACAAAAAAAGCAAGCCAAAACACTATCAACCGCGTGTTTTTAAAAACCAGGAGTACGCTAATACAGATTTCCGTCACAGGTACTAAAAACGAAGTCCATTTTCCAATTTCCAGTATTTCCTTATCTGTGCTTTTAAAAATATCCATTAATAACTGCGGGAAATCCTCCGTCAAAAAATAAGCATTCAATTTTTGAACACCACTCCAAAAATAAAGGCCGATAATTACGATTCGTGTAACAGATAGTATGGTACGACCTATTTTATTTTGTCTGATAAGGAATGGAAACAAAATAAGTGAATAAAAATAAACCCAAGGTTGAAGTCTATTCTGATCCTGAAAAATTAAAAAAATTAAAAGAATTAAAAAGATCAAAAAAACTATTCTGTTGAACTTTATAAGCAGACCTATGAGGCATGCTGCGAAGACAAAAAAAATTAAATAGTTTATTAGATCAGAGCATTTTGTTAATACATTAAATACAGGTGTCAGCGGGAAAAGTCTATCACTAATCCATAATTTAAATGATCCTAAAATGCCGATCAAAAAGGCAGAAAGGGAAATCATTCGAATTATCTTTGTTTTTCTTTTAATTGTTAATTCCATCCGAAGCAATAAAATATAAAAATCTATACTCTGAAAAAATCGATTCTTTGAAAAAAGAAGGCAAGGTCGTTTCTTCAGGATACGAAAGACAATAGAAATAATGATTTATAATGAAGAAAGATAGCACAATTGAGAAGCTTAAAAAACAAACAGGATAACAATGATTAATTATCAAGAATCTTTATTTCAACTCTTCTGTTCTTCTGTTGATCCTCCGGTGTTAACTCCGGAAACACTTTCGGCTGAGAACTTCCCAGACCTATGTACTGCATCCTCGTAGAATCAATGCCGTTTTGTTTCAGGTAATCATATATGTATTTTGCTCTGTTTACGGATAAGTGATTATCACCCGTACCAAGATCAGGACCATCACCTCCTTGTCCTTGCATACAACAAACATGACCCTGTATTTCTATTTTAAGTTTTTTATGTGTTTGCAAGCTATTTAAAAGATTTTTCAAAATATACTGAGATTCGGGTTTTATTAAATGTTGCCCCCCTATAAACTCTAGCCCTTCCAATGTAATATTAGAACCAATTTTCAAGTTGAATGTGTCTTTATGCTGCCCTTCTCTTTTCCCGATCATAGGTTTATCAATTTGAATATCAACCCTTCGATTCAATGGGTCGCCTTCTGCTACATTAGGACCCACAGATTTAACTTTTCCTTTTCCCTCCCATGAAAGAACTCTAATCCGTTTATTTCCCGAATTTAATAGGTATTCTTTTACGATTTGCGCTCTGTTTTTTGATAAAAGCAGATTATATTCATCACCGGCAAGAAAATCGGTATAACCCGTTATTCTAATTGCTACAGGCTGTCGTCCAAACGTCCTAATTAAGGAATCAACCTTGTTTTTATTTATGCCAAGGAGGTCCTTTTTATCTATGCCATAATACAATCGTAACGTATCGCTAGCAAAAGAATAAGAAAAGTTGCAAATCAATAGAAAACCCAAAAGAGATAAACTCAGTTTACTTCCTTTTTTCATTTAAATCATATATTTGACTCAAAATTAAGGTTAAATAAACGTTCTTTGATTTTTGGGCCTATTTTGACTCTATCCTCTGAACCTTTTGTCCTGAAAGGTTTATAGAGGTTCATTGACCGGATTCGGCACCGTTTCATAAAGCGGAGGATTTATTCAACTTATTTCTGATTATTTTAATTTCAAAAGCATTTCATTTGTTAATGCATCTGTAAAAATCCCAACGCCATTTACTAAAATACCCTTTAGGTTATGTTTTTCTGATGAGATGGCATATAGCACTGCTTGATCCGAGGGATCTTCATTATCATCAAACCGAAAGGATTTATCGATTTTAAATTCATTATGAAATATTTTAAATTGACTATTTCTGCACTCAAGACAATCACGCATAAGGTTAAAATCTTCAGTATAGCCTTGTGCTTTTAAAGCATTAATAGCTTCGGTAAGTGTCTCATAAGCTTCCATTTCCAATTTCTTTATTTTTAAGATTGATCACTGTTATAAAAAAATGACAATGCCCCGGATGGACATTTTTTTACCTGTTCAACCATCTCCTCGGATGAAGCCCCATCGGCATTTATCCATTTCTTTTTTTTAATGTCAAATACTTCAGGTAGGCCATTAATACAGATTCCGCTATGCTGACATAGCTGCGGCTTCCACACAACGGTAATTTCATCATTGGGGTACTTGATTTCCTTTTCCATTTTCTTTATCAATAGTTGTTTGTATCTGAACCTTGTTTTCTAAAATCTTTGAAATGGGACAACGCTTAGCCACTTCAATCAAGCGATCCTTTTGAATCTGTTCAACAGTGCCAGTAAAGATAATATCACGATCAATAAAAGTAATCAACTTTTCATCCTTTGTTTCCTGGTAGAGGTTTGCATTGACCGCGATTTCAGGAATATTCCATTTCTTGTGGTCAATATACATTCTCAGAGTAATTAATGTACATGATGCGAGAGATGAAAGAAGAAGATCGGTTGGATTCGGCCCTGTGTCTTTTCCTCCGTTTGTTGGAGGTTCGTCAGCAATAATCCTTCCGTTACGCCACTCAATAGTGCATTGGTATTTTTCAACGCCAATGGCACCATGAACAGGTTTATCCAGTCTATACTGCATATTCATTTTCTTGTTTGGTTACTTTTTTCAAATCCTTTAAACCCCACTGCTGTATGACATCAATCACCGGCATTAATGAATGCCCGTATTTTGTCATTTTATATTCCACCTTTGGCGGTATTTCGGCATAAATTTTCCGCTCAATTATTTTATCTTCTTCCAACTCCCTGAGTTGATTGACCAGTTGGCGACCTAAATCATCCAATACCTTTATGATCTTATAATAGTTTGAAATGGTTGGGTTATACCAAATATCAATGTCTTGTTTCCCGGTCGGCAGCCCATCCGGACCCATCGAAATTTTGGAATAGCCGTATGTTTCAACTGCCAAACCTCCAACAATTAAATATTCAACTGAATGTTTGCTCAATGGTGGTATAAGTGAGCAACGGTAATTTCTTTATCTGAAGTCATGAGGTATTCAGCTCTCCGAGGAGAGTTGGTCTTTTGAATATTTTTTGAGCAGTGACATTCTAAAAATGTCCGCCATAGCCCGGAACATTTCGTAGCTTCTTTTTGCCACTTCAGGGTCATAGGAAACAGCATTGAAATTAAATTCATCCGCTTTCATTTCCTCAAAATTGCTGAATATTTTGACTTTAGGCTTTTTCATAACAATATAAAGATATAATAAAGAGGTCTGAATGTCAATTACCATGAGTACAAGGGTTCAAGTCCAACTCAGACCATTTATAGTTTATTGAATCCTCCGGGAATAGCATGGAGCTCAATTCTAATGGCCCGTTCGGTCAAGTATAAGGTCAAGAAAATATGAAATTGAGATAATCATTTTATTGAGGTCATGTCCTTATATCCAACAGGGATATTAAAATGACTGTCCGGAACAGATTCTTTTGCAACAAATGAAACGATTAGTTTTTTGGTTACTATATCATTGGCACTGCATTGATATTCCACAGGTAAGCCCTTTAGGCCATGAAACATATCTCCTTCTGAAAAATAGGGTAGTTGAGCGGTATAATAAACATCAGCAGTTAGATGCTTATCCTTGTTAATACTCTCACCAAAATCAAAATGAGCCTTATTGCACGGATACCCTGCTATTAATTTTGTATCAGACAATAATTGGATGGCAAATCGACAATTCCTCCGTTCACTCCTGATTTCGACCAATCAATACTGCGATTTGAGTCAATAGGACTAATGTTCTGAAGCCTAGTAAGCGAATTACTATTGGTTTGAGCCAAACAAGTGTTGGTTGTTGCAATTCCCATAAGAAGTTGAAAGCATATTATTGTTTTCATGTTTTTCGATTTTATCGGATAAAATGGCATTTAAAAAAATTCAAGACGATAGAGTTTTCAAAGTCATAAACAATAAATTTTAAATGATATGTTTATTATAAAAATAAAGAATTAATGCAATCAAATATTCAACTGAATGTTTGCTCAATGAGTGGTATATTCCGTCCATTGGGCTAGATACATAAAAATTAGATTTATTGCACTGGCCATTTTTCTCATTTGGTCCTTTGGTTAGTGTCGATATCTGAATTTTCCTTTTGTTTGCGATCCAGTGATAAAATATAATTTCCTAGAAGTAAAAACTCTTTTAATGTCTTTTTGCCAAATCCCTTAGCCACTGCTTTTCCTTGAGGATTAACAAAACAATATGCAGGAAAGCCGTTTTCCATTTTATATTTATTTTCCAAAAAATCTCCCAAGCCCCTCTTTCCATCATCTAGTACATTTACATTGATGAAATTTCGATTATAAAAAATTCCGACACTATCGGAAATAAAAACATTTTCCTCCATCCACTTGCATGGTTTACACCCAGGAATATGCAAATAAATGAATATGATTTTATTTTCCTTATTCGATTTTAATAAAATATCATTCCAAAAACCAGTTTCAAATGCAATACCCTTCCCGTTCTTGTTTCCCATAGCAGAATCTACCTTCGTTGCGAGGTTGATTTTTTCAGGTTGAGAAAACACCTTTAACTGCAAACACATTATCATAAGGATGATATTCAAAAGTGTACGCATTTCTATATTCTAATTATCATTGAATGCTGCTGTCCTTATCTTTGCGACTGATCGAGTCTCCCGACCACTAAAGTATCAACATTTTATTTAGTTTTACTTCGATTAATGAATAACTTTCTTTACTCATTGGATAATCCCATTAACTTGACCATGCATCTTTATGAAGGTTCATGCAGAATGCAAAAAGAGCAGCATTTATGCTGCTCCTATAAATTTAATACCTTGAAACGGAAGTCCCGAGCTAATTTTAAGGAAATCTCTAACGGCGGCCTTAGTACAACTTTTTTTGTAAATTGCACTTAATCGCAAGTTGTGCTCAATGCTAAAAACTAAATACAAAAACGGTAAAAGCAAATGAAGCAAAGGCTAAGAAACTATTTTATAGGAAAATATTTGGATGCCGGCGACCCTTTTGAGCGAGCCGATGCAATGATACTTTATCAATTCGGCATAGTGTTTTTCCTGATTTTTTTTGTTCAGCTCTTCACTGTCATCATGCTTGGACTTCATAAAGCAACCATCAAACACTCGATAGATCTTTTGGTGATTGTAAGCATGCTATTTGCTATTCGTTATTCTGGGAAATTGAAGTATGCCGTCAACTATTATTTTTTCACGGTTTTCTTTACTTCCTTCTTGGCAACAATGATGCTGAACTCAGAAAGCGTGGATGGACTTTGTGTGTCCAGGGTCATGTTCTTTATTTTAATGAGTGCATTGCTCCAAAGGGGTCGGGCAAGGATTCTTTTCTGCTGCTTTTTGGGATGGCTGCAACTCTTTTACGTCATCCTAAATATAAAACTGAATGGAGCTCTTACATGGAGCTGGATCGCACAGCCCGGAGCCAAAGAGTTGCCCGTTCACCTTATATTTATTCCCATAGTCCTAGGAATGTATGCCATTTGGAACCATACCAAAACCATAGGCCAGGCAAAAGATACTATCGTCAGGCAGAAACAGATCATAGAAGAGCGAAACATTGCTATTACCGATAGCATTACTTATGCGAAAAGGATACAACATGCCAAGCTCCCTGACAAGAAAGAAATTTATTCAGCGTTGCCTGACAGTTTCGTTCTCTTTAAGCCCAAAGATATTGTGAGTGGAGATTTTTATTTTTTTGATAGGCCCGACGGGATGATCTTCATTGCCGCTGCTGACTGTACAGGGCATGGAGTTCCTGGCGCATTGATGAGCATGATAGGTTCTGAAAAATTAGATGATGCTTTGGCACACAGCGTGGACACATCTAGAATTCTTAGCCACCTGAACAAAGGGATAAAAAATTCGCTTCATCAGTCAGAAAGTACAGAATCCACTCGTGATGGAATGGATATCGCTCTTTGCTCCATAGACACAGGCGAGCGTATTGTAAGATACGCTGGCGCAAACCGTCCAATTTGGATCATCCGCAATGGCCAGACAACCATTGAAGAAATTAAAGCGACTAAAAAAGCGATTGGCGGTTTCACCGACGATAACCAACACTTCGACACCCATGAAATAAAATTTAATCAAGGTGACAGTTTTTATATCTCCACGGACGGCTACGCAGATACATTTGGCGGAAAGACTCAAAAAAAATTAATGACAAAAAGGTTCAAGGATATTCTCCTTTCTATTCAAGACAAATCAATGCGAGATCAAGAAGCGCACTTAGATAATTTTATCGAAGATTGGAAAGCAGGGATAGAGCAAGTGGACGACATTTTAGTTATCGGTATGCGACTATAATAGATTCACAATTTTATGCCTCTGCAAATGTGGATGAATTGTAATAACTTCGCGTTGAACATGAACAGCATTATCCCTTCCGGTAAAAAGAGATATGAACTGACCGAAGATTATCTTCAAAAGGTCAAAAATGTCAGAAATGCAGTTGAGTAGGAATATTCCGTGCTGATCCAATCTGATAACAATCCTTTTACCAGGATTATCCTACAAATCAGAATGCATTACGAAATCAAAAGACGGGTTGGACGTTTATTTTCAGGGAATTTGCATTAGGACTCGGTATTATCTTTTGGGTTCGGAAACATCCAAATGCACAGGAATTATTGCATCAACCATTAAACCAGGAAATAAAATTCCATCTACGTTATATCTCACGGATGGGGCCAATCTAACATTCAACCAGCTAAATACCTTACAAGCAAGTCCCGCTCCAAAAATAATATTTGTTGTACTTTGTTGTAGCGTATTGCCATGTTCGCCTAAATAATAATTTCCGCCCAAAACAAGACCAGTTGTTGCAAAAAGTTTCATTTTCCTTGTGGTGAAGAACTCGTAATGAAACGTAAAATCAAAAAATAGATTTGTATTCCTTTCAGGAGGCGGCACAGAACCTTGATTAGCTGCACCATACCCCAAACCATAATAAGGAGTAATGTAATACCTTCTTGCTTCTGCCAACAAACTTAACTGAAAACCTACTTTTTTACCAATGAATAATGAAGGACCATATGCTACACCTCCATCTGTGAACTTTGCATTATATGAATAGGCGTAGGAACTTATTCCAACACCAAAATTAACAGTATCCCCTACTTTTTGAGCAATTATTGGAAAGGAAGTTAAAATAACGAGCTTAAAAAGCAAATATCTTTTCAATTGCTAGACCATCTTTTAGTAATGTCCATTAAGTTAAGCAGTTTTTTGACCAAAAACACCTATAAACATTTGACTGTATATTGTACCGTTCCATAAAAAAACCCTTGAAACACCAGTGTTTTCAAGGGGCGATGAGGTCGGGAGCGGACGTATTAGAAAATATCTATAAACACCTCTACACACTTATACGCACCTCATACCTTACTCTGGTTTCAAAAATAATTCTATAAACATCTATAAATACGTATAAACATTTGACCGAATCCTGCACCGGGTCTTGAAACGGTCTAAGCAATATTATTTAGGACCGATCCCTCTCGGGATAATGGAGTTATCGGCTTGAAAAAGGGTGATATTTAAGCATCCAAATTATATTGTCCATAAAATTCAAAATCTATTCCAATGCCGTGGTCAAACATGAAGCCATTCAATCCATTACATTTTGTTTTTATAAGATAGGTTAATTGGTTAAATTTACGTAACAATAGATATTGGTCATGTTACTGGAAGCATTTAAAGAACAGATTAAAGATATTTTAAATAAGTATCCCATCTCAAAAGCCGCCGTATTTGGCTCTTTTGCGAGAGGCGAAGAAAATAGAAGCAGTGATATCGACCTTTTAATTGAAACAAGCAAGCCCATTTCAATGTTTGCAATCCTCAGAATTGAAAGAGAGTTAGGGATAATTATGAACAGAAAAATTGATATTGTGGAATACTCTGCAATTAAGCGATCTATCAAACAAAATATTTTGAGTGAGGCGATTCCAATTATATGAACCAAAGGGATGACAGAGTTTATTTGAATGACATTTTGGAATCTATCAATATTATTGGCAATTTCATTGGAAGTCTCACGGAGTTTGAATTTTCTACCAATTTGTTGGTTCATGACGCAGTAATCAGAAGGTTTGAAATTATTGGCGAGGCCGCTTCCAAAATAAGTGACAAGTTAAAAAACGGATCACCTCAAATAGAATGGGGATTGATGAAAGACATGCGTAACAAATTAATCCACGAATATTTTGGAGTTTCTTCAATAACAATTTATCAAACTGTTAAAGCAGATTTACCAGTTTTAAAAGAACAGATTGAAAAACTGTTAATGGAAATTAAATAAAACTGCTGACTTCCCTGCACACAATGGAGTTATTGGCTTGAAAAGAGATGACATTTAACAATACTTCCTCATTTCCTTCTCTGAAATTATTCCATATTTTTTTTGCAAATATATCTTTCTCCAAAATAACCGCTACGCCTGTCATAGTAAGAAAAAAAACCATATTATGATGTAGAACTGAGCTTGGTGAATTGAATACTTTCGGCAAAGTTCTGCAACCGACATTTCGGCGCGCAAGGCTTCCATCACGATTGTGATTTTCTGTTCCGAACTGAATACTCGCTTTGTTTTTCTGCGAATTTCCTTGATGAAATTCTCTGTGGTCTGTTTTTTTCTTGGTTCCATAATGTTTAAATTTATTAAACTTTCGAAACACTTACTTTGTAGTGAAGAAATTTAGTCCACTTTATGCTGACGATTTACATAAGAAACAATCTGGCTTAGATGATACTCCATGTGCTTCACATAGTCATTGAACAGCCATTCTATTGTATGTTTCTCGCCTCCCGCAATACATTCCCGTGTTAAACTGTATTCCGGAATACGCATTCCGATTTCTATGAGGTGTCGGTTATACATCTCCCAGAACTGGATTAGCTGTTTGCTGTCAATCAGGTTGTAGTGGCTTAATTTGTTCCAATTGTCCTGGTCGTAGCTTATTGTTGGAATATTTTCAAACTGTGCCCTGATAAACCGTTGATGATTATTGGTGGCACTGTCAATCAGATGTCCCAATATTTCCTTCTTACTCCATTTGCCAGGAGCGGATTTATTGGTAAAATCTATCTCTGGAATGATCGACAACTGCGCTGGTATTTCATCACAGAGATATTGAAGACGCTTGATTGATTCAGTTATCATTGATAATTTATTTTAAACCTAATTCCTTTAATTCAAGGGTGGAATAGAATGATCCCAATACTTTTTTATTCGTATGACCCTTCTGATGCAGGAAGGTGAAGAAGGATTTCAGGATATGCTTCTCTTCATTTAAGTTTCCTTTTGCTCCGATTGCTCTTTGCATTTTCCCCAAATGTTTGGTGAGCATAGACCGAGATATATCGCTAAGACTTTGGATATTGAATTTGACGATACAGAATCCAATAAAATTCCCGGCGTCAAGCTTATAACGATCAGCTTCCTTTTGAGAAAATCCTTTCTCAAGGACGTGCTTATGAAATTCCTCAAAGAGAGGGTCTAGCTCCTTTGAAAGTTAGCGCCTTCCTGGAGTAGTGCCATGAAGTCATCCATTGAAAAAACCTTGCCGTTAGAAACGATTTGGGGTTTGATTTTTCTTTCTACTGGCATAGCAGCGGATTTTGTGACCTGAAATTACAAATTTGCTATTATTTTAGATTAGATGATCCCCAATACTTGCTTTATTCTCCAAAAGGTCAGAAATTTCAGAGATAAAGTTGAAGAGGAATAGTACTTTTGATTGGCACACGATTTTAGATATTTCAATGACGATGTACACTTCCTTGCAAAAGCTCTCGGTCAATTTAATCGCCCTAGCCATTTTAGGGAGCAATCTGCTGGCACAGAATTACAGTAATAAATTACTTCCAACAAGAAATGGAAAACTGGAAGAACCAAAGTGGCTATCCTATTCATCCCATACCCCGAGTAATAAGTTTAATATCAACCTTAACAATTATATCGAGGGAAACCTTGCTGTTGGAGATAATACCATTTTAAAAGATGTTTCAATCGGCAATATAAATTCTTATTCTGCGAATGTTCCAGTTCCTGTCAGTGGTAACCCAGACAAATGCATCACCTTTTATCCAAATGGCACTTATTCTTGGGACAGCGGAACCGTTGGAGAAATAGTGGATGGTTTTAAAACGATATTCAAACAATAACCAGAATTATCCTACAAATCAGAATGCATTGCGAAATCAAAAGACGGGTTGGGTGTTTATTTTCAGGGAATTTGCATTAGGGGCCATTAGGGTAAAAGCTATTATAATCTTACCGCATATACTAATTCATCTAGATATTCTCCATTTTTGAACAGTGATTTCTCAAACCGGGCTTCGAGCCTAAAACCAGCTTTTTCAAGTACCTTTTGAGACGCAATATTTGTTCCAAAAGGTTTCGCGAAAATTCGAGTGATGTCGTAGGTTTTAAAACCATATTCAACCATTTGTTTTACGGCGGCTGTGGCAATTCCATTTCCCAAAAAAGGTTCTGCCAACCAGTAACCTAATTCAGCATTTTTTAATTGTATGTTCTTTTGAGGATGAATCCCGATTCCTCCCACGGCCTCATCGTTAACATCGATTGCAAATATATTGGCAGGGACTTCTCTTGTTGCAGATTCTATAAATGCTTTTCCATTGTCAATTGCGTAAGGATAAGGATATCTGTTTGTAAGGTTTTTTGCGATTTTATAATTGTTCGCATATTTCACCAAACTATCTAGATCTTCAATAGTCCAGGGTCTTAAAATGAAATTCATGAATTTTAGTTGTCTTTAATATTAAATAGGTTTCAGATACTGCTCAATATTGTTAACGTATTCCTGAAAGGCCTTCACTCCTTTGGGAGCTATCTTACATGTGGTTAATGGATAGTTATCTCTGAAAGTCTTTTTAACAGTAATGTATTCGGCTTCCGAAAGTTTAGCTATTTGGACACTCAAATTTCCAGCCGTTGCATTGGTCTTTTCCTTAAGAAAACCAAATTCAGCCTCTTTGACACTTACCAGCAGAGAAATTACCGCTAACCTTAACTGAGAATGAAGTATGGGATCAAGCTCTTTAAATGTTTTCATTCTTATTTCTTGCTTTTAAGAGATAGCCAGGAATTAGATAACCACAAGCGGCCGTTAGTCCACTAATCAGGAACTGAAATTCTGTCCGGATAGCAAAAGATATACATGCACCTATCCAGAATATCACTCCTCCATAAATGAGCGGTTTAAATTTAAGTAGGCCACCGGTAATAAATGTCGATATACCTATAAGTACTAAACACATTGGATTTATTAAATCAAATCTTTGCAAACTTATTAATGCTCCTAAAACTATAAAATAGCTTACCATGTAAGCTATCCAGGTATATTTCAGATACTCGTCCGCGTATGTAACGACCGTTTTGGTTTTTGTTTCTTTTCTTCCATAAAAACCACTGACAATCCCTCCTACCGTTCCCAAAATTGCCCAGGTATACCCAATATATTGAGGCTTTCCAATTATGCACCATACATAGCCAAGTATAAATGCGGTGGTAGCTATCCAACCCCAAAGCAAAAACCTAAAACTGTCATTGCTAAATCGTTTTTGCGCTACATTTATCATTTCATGAATTAACTGTAAACTTTCCTGTTCATTCATTGGTTTTTCTATTGTTTCCATGTTTTGGCTTTTTAAAATGTTTTTAGTATAAACTTAGCACAAACATAGAGTAGTTTACACTATAAACCAAACAAAAATAAACTATTAATGGCAATGTTCTGATTATCAGTAAAATATTTTAAGAGAAAATGACTGACTGATGTTTTGAATTTGAATTTACTGACCAAAACACCTATAAACATCTCCACACACCTATAAACATTTGACTGTATATTGCACCTTTTCATACCCCTTGAAACACCAGTGTTTTCAAGGGACGATGAGGTCGGGAGCGGACGTATTAGAAAATATCTATAAACACCTCTACACACTTATACGCACCTCTTACCTTACTCTGGTTTCAAAAATAACTCTATAAACATCTATAAATACGTATAAACATTTGACCGAATCCTGCACCTGGTCCTGAAATGGTCTAAGCTATATATTTTGGGTCGGAGTCCTCTTTGAATAATGGAGTTATCAACTGGAAAAAGGGTGACATTTCAGGTCATCGGAAAAGAGTTATAGAACCTTTTTTTGTAATCTCTGATCCAGATGTTTCGTGTATATTTCATACATTTGTACTATGCTTAATATCAAAGATTATATTTCTGTTGATAAAGAAGTCCTTTCGGGACAGGTTGTATTCAAAGGTACCCGTGTTCCAGTTCAGTCGCTTTTTTGGCATTTGGAAAAAGGGATTTCTCTAGCTGACTTTCTGGATGACTTTGATACTGTTTCTAAAGATCAAGCGATCGCAGTGCTCGAAATAGCAGGCACAGTAGTTTCCTCAAAAGATATCGAAAAAATGTATGCGACTGCTGCTTGATGAGAACCTTCCCAAAAAATTAAAAAGAGATTTTTCCGGACATCAAATTTATACACTCAGAGAAAAAGGCTGGGGCGGTAAATCGAACGGAATTCTGCTCCAGCTAATGATCGCTGAAAAGTTCGATGCTCTTCTTACTTTCGATCAAAACATTCAACATCAACAGAATTTCAAAAAGTATTCCATTGCGGTTATTGTTTTGACTGCTGCTGATAACAGTTATCTGACATTAAAAACTCTTTTGCCGAAAATAAAGGAACTGCTTTCAAAAGAACTGGTTCCTGGACCAGTTGAAATCAAGTAACCCGTTAGGTTCCTTTAGAAGTCAATTGATTTTTCTATCTAATACTGTGTCTACTGGAGCAAGTGCGATGCGGTAATCGGGTTCTCTACACTTTTCGTAATTTTGAAATTGTGAAAAAACAAATGACCGATTCGGAAAAAGAACGTTCAATTAAAGCTGCTTTAGAAGACTTTGCTCAAGGAAAACCTGTCAAGATGGTCTCCTTGGGAAAAAAGGGTATATATTTTGATGGCCAAGTTGTACGAGATTGTACGTGCATTCTGGAAGGTGCAGATCCACACAGCATCCGTGAACTTCAATCGGGGCTTGTTCATGCGGATAAGAACTATGTTTGGGAATCTGGTGGCCATATAGTGCCCCTTGCTGATGGACCTACTTTTAAAACCTTTGGCGGGATTGATGGAATTTATGCTAAGGATAAGTTCCATGTTTATTGTAAAGGAGACTATGGTCGTTATATCTCTATAGAAGGGGCAGACCCTAAGACCTTCAAAGCATTAGATTTTGCATATGCTAAAGATTCTAAAAGGATCTATAGCTCGGGAAAAGTTCTTGAAGACGTTGGTAGTCAATATACTATTGACCAATGTGGCTTCCTCAAGGGAGAGAAGGCTGTCTACCACTATACGTTTAGGCTGCCTGTGGATGCATCGTCCTTCAAAGTGATGAATCTTGACGAAAAATTAAAGGACACAAATCCTTTCCTAGGGAAATTTCAGATCTCTGATTTAAATGGGACTTATCTATATATCGCTGAAGGAGGATCCTCAGGTCGTAGATTTATTTCTCCAATGTAAATTCCTCTACAATGTCATCGTCTTTCACTTATAGTTGCCTACCCAAAGAGAGGGTAACCCAATAGTATACTACCAGTATGATGATTTATGTGGATGTGATTGGTTTGAAATTGCTTTGGTGGGCAAGAGAACCTATCCACTTTCATTGAATAATTTATTAAATGTAATATTTTTGTATGAAAGTAACCTGCAATGAGTGATATTGGAAAAATATACGGTACACTGCGGGCATACAACTTTGGTCGTTATTATACACTAATTTGCTTACTTACTTTATCTTGCAACAATGAACAAATCTCAAAATCTACCAAAATTGGAAAGGACAGTATCAAACAGGAACGATCAACAGACAGCAGCCAACTTGTATGTTCACCAGATACATTTCATTCAATTTACAATATTCAAACAAAAAAATGGGATAGCACCGAATACGCAGAATATGAGCGTTCGCAATATGTAGAAAAATCTTTTATTATTATTGCCTCTACAAAAAACCTTAAAGAGGCCATTAGTATGGAAAAGAAAGCTGAACATTTAACTGGAATACCTTTTCACAAGGCAAAGGATGAAATTGATACTCTAAATGGTGGAAACGACACGTGCAAAGCTTACGCATTTCAGTATCCTTGTTATGACCCACGTGGCAGATATGACGATGGAATATTTTTTAGCATTGAATCTTCAAATTATTATGACGGAGGATTTACAAAGGACTTGTTTATAATTATGGCAGGAAGTGGGCCGAAAGAAAACCAAGAATTGAAAACCACTTTAATAAAAGTTAAACAATATTTTCCTGACAGCTATATCAAGAACACGAAAATTTATATGGGTTGCAATCATTGAAATTGCAAAATAAAAATATGAAATCACTAACAATAAAACGACCGGAATGTCAATTACTGTGAGCTCAAAAGGTTCAAGTCCAACTCAAACCTGAGATTCTCATAAAGATTTCGCGTGAATTGCGAAAAACCTAATTGAATCAATGCGTTCGGTCAACTATACGGTCAAGAATTATATTGGTCTTAATAATCTAAAGGCAATTTCATTTTTTATACTGCCGATAAAACAGTAAATTGAAGATCGAAAGAGGGAATAAACTTGCCTACTTATTTTAACCATAAGAACAAACTTAAAAGCCTTATTCTTGATAAAACGGGCGTTAATATTACAGATCCCCGAAATGCAGGCCACTTTTTTACAAAGGAATCTGATCGAATATTTTCTCAGGCCAACTACTCACAATATAAAGACCGGCTTCTATACTTTCATTATTTTTTAGTCCAGTTGGAAAAAATAAAAAATAAAAATAAAAAAGATTTCAATAACTATCTGGACAAACTCTCAACGGATGGACTGAACATAAACGGTGAGAAATTTGAAATATTAACCTACTCAAGATTAATTGATCACTCGATCCCTTTTTTAAAGCCTCGACAGAATCCCGATTTCGAATTTCGATTTGGTGATTGTTCCATTTTCATTGAATGCGGCACACGGCAAACAGATAAAAAAGGGCATTACATAGAATCACTGGAACAGGCCATTACTAATAAGCAAACAAAGGGGATCGAACAGAACTATGCCAATAGAAACACGGCCCTACATCTTGAAATATCAAAAACTGTTTACAATTCATATGGGGACGAGAACTTTCTCGACCAGAACATTCTGAATAATGTTATTGATAAAAGCATTGAAACCGTTGATTATGGTGCAATAGTCCTGATCAATACGTTTTATGCACAAGAAGACATGATCGTTTACGGTCACCCAACTATTAAATACAATATAAACCATAACGAAGAACTAGAGCAACTTCATAAAATGATGTTCAATTTAGAATCCAAAAGGGTCACACCAATTCTTAGACCATACATTTAGAATAAAGAAAAATTTGAGTCAGGAACGAATTGAATATCATATAATGGTTATTCAATCTGAAAATTCGACTAATTGGATAACTCTCAGAAAAAAAGACTTTGCACAAATCCGATCAAAGGTTCTATGTTTGATGAAATTTTCGTACTGCGGCATTGTAATAATCATTTTGGCGAATTCTCATGGAAGCCCCGATCATTCCTAAATCATTTTGAGCTCGAACATCTTTATACCATTGTTCGAACTTTAACTTATTTTGCTCATCCTCAACTTTCAATATCGTAATTAATCGTCCTGTATTTATGTCTTTCCCTTTAAACAAATCTTTTGTAAGATGGCAACTTGTTAGATGAAGGAGATTAGAAGTTGGTACAATATATCCATTTTTATTCCTTTTATCGCAGTCAAAAATTGGCCAGGCAATAAAATCAAATAGAGAAGGAGATGTTTTGTTATTCAGAAATAACAAATCCATACGATAGATTATTATTCTTTGACCATTCAGTAAAATTATTCCGCCTCCTTCAAGAAATTTATGCAGCTGTGTATTCCATAACCTGATTGACTTTTTCCTTTTCACTCTTAATTTGACATCTTCTTCTATATCATTTATTAAATCGATTATGTTATAAATTTTTCCAAGAAAAGCAGAGCCCCCTAGCGATTTCCGTTCATTATGTGCTTTATCATTTCGTATGTCTCGTAACTGATGAATATTGTCAACATTCCATGTCTCAAAATAATTACGAGAAGCGAACCAATCAATTAGTCCTCCAAAACCCATTTTAATATCTCCAGAGCTGACATTATTTACCTCCTGATATTTCCACTTCAAAGCTTTTTCCAAGGCAAAAGCGGCTTGTATAAAAGCCATATCCATAAACTCATACTCAAAGTAGCTATGAAGCAAAAGTTTTTCTACAATTGCTATCTCATCTTTTATATCTTGCTTTAAATTTTTATTAAGATGTATTGGGTGAATGATTTTTTCCTGAAAAGATTTGAATGTTTCCGCACCTATAACTGACTTCCATATCAAATCTATACCAAGATTGACTGTATCAGTGCTTAATTCACTTTCTAGATCATTTTTTGCCTTTAAACGTAGTTTCCTAGAAAACAAACTTTTTAATGTAATCAAAAAACTACATAACAATTTCATTTCCTGTACCTATTCAATATTGTTTCCCAATCTTCCGGATTAACATTCAATAATAGTTTTTTATACCGACTGGTCGCTCCTTTTTCAAGGGCTATATCCCTCTTGCGTAATTTCCATTCTTTTGCCAAGAAACTAATCAAGTATTTGTTCGCAACACCATCAATCGGTCTTTCCTTGATCTTAACTGCTAATTCCCCTTCCGCATCATAGGTAATTTCATCCCTGGAAGCCGATGGTTTTACTTTTATTATTAATGAAATCATCTGGCCACTAAAGTATCAACATTTTATTTAGTTTTGCTTGATTCTAACGTCTATGATAATGAATCTAAATTCGATTCCGCAGTATATTTTGCCAATTCAGCACTCAGATATTGGAAAACTCAAGGTGATACATTTCGCATCTTATCCAATAAGGCTGAGAAAATTCAAAAAGAATCTGAAAAACTGAATATCAAAAAGGGCTTGCCATGGCAACAGTTGATCGACTTCTACTTTTTATCGTATACGCTATTTGAAAAAACCAACAACAATTCCGAAGCAATAAAGTACAAAAACCTGTATTCTGAAAAAATCGATTCTTTGAAAAAGGAAGGCAAGGACGTTACTTCAGGGTATGCAACGCGGTGGAAATACTGATTTATAATGAAGAAAGATAATACAACCAAAACGCAAACAACAGACACTTTTCTTTCAACCTTAAAGAATTCTTTTGCTTCCTCTTATTTTAAACCGACCGATCCTGAATTAGATTTTTTAAAACAATATTTTAAGTATTTTTCTGACAAGACACAGCTATCTATTGCAATGGTCAATGGCGATACGGCAACTTTCGCTGGGGTTAAAAATGAAAAAGACTCTTTGGTCATTGTACAAAATCAAGATTCGGTGTTTGATATCGGTTCAATTACAAAAGTATTCACCTCAATATTACTTTCTAAATATATTAATGAAGGGCTTGTCAAACAGAATGATCCCATAAAAAACCACTTCGAATTCCCTCTAAAACAAAGTAATCTCGATGGTAAAGAAATTACTTTAGAACATCTTGCCAATCACACCTCAGGGCTACCAAGAATTGACATGAATTTATTTTATGTACTTACTCATTTTAGTAATCCGTACAAAAACCATGATGAGAAAAGATTAAAAAACTATCTGCGGAATAAAATGAAGTTATCATCTATTCCTGGGGCGAAATACACTTATTCAAATCTTGGAACAGGCCTACTTGGGTACATTTTATGTCAAAAAACAGCAAAAACCTATGAACAGCTCCTTCAGGAAAATATTTTTGTCCCTTTAGGAATGAAAAACTCCACTTCTGACCCCCATAAGATTCAGCCGGAATTTGTAAAGGGGTTGAATATATTCGGAGGTTTTGCCAAAAGTTGGACTAATACTGATATAACTGCAGGCGCAGGGGCAATAAAGTCAACGTGCAAGGATCTATCCACTTTTATATTAGCTAATCTTGGCAAAGATGAAATACTTGAATTTCCCACAAAAAAAACATTTTCCATTAAAGATAGCCTAGGTGTTGGATTAGGATGGCATATATCCTATCCGGACGGCGATAAAACAATATTCTGGCATAATGGAGGAACTGGAGGATATCGATCCTGTCTGGCTATAGACAAAGTAAAAAAGAAAGGTGTTGCCGTTTTATCAAATATTTCCCCTTTCCATGAAAAAAAGGACATTATTGATAAAATCTGTTTTAAACTGTTAGAATAATCACTGTTACACTGAAGCCTTTCCTGCTAACCTTATAGAGGATTCAGCACTGAAAAAGAAAAGCCCCTGAAATCACGGATGCTTCAAGGGGCCTGAATGATAAGAAACAAAGCTGTTTTATTGTAATTGATTTAGAAGAATACTTTCCGTCGTTTTTACAGCCAGTTCTATTTGGGTAAGTCTATGGATAACAAATGCCAGTGGTATATTTCTAAAATTCATCAGCTCCCATGATTCATCTTCCCTGGTGCTATCGGTATTCAGATCAGTAAGATTCACGTCCGAAGTGATCCTATTGCTAATCGTTTGTTTGAATTTTTCTATTTTATTTTTCAGCTTAACGGCCGTGTAGGGAGAATCACTATTACTAGGCATTAATAGCAATGAGGTTGGAATTTGGTATTCGCCCGGGTCGTGTAAATCCTCCAACTTGACATTCATTGCCGTGGCTTCAGAAATATTTTCAGCGCACGCTATTAAGTGGGTCTTTAGATTTTGAATATAGGTGTCAAGTTCATCCGTCTCTGCTCTTAACAATTTTATTTTTCTTATTGCCATTGAATCGATTGCCTTTCTTTCATCTATTTTTTTATAATTGATTTTATTTTGGACTTCAACGAATGAAAGCATTTGGTTTGTATTTTCATTCATCTGCAAAAGGCTATCTGCATAATTTTTACCCATATCATTTTTGTTAGCTGAAAGGAATAGTCCGACAAAAGCAATTAGGATAATTGCTGTAGAAGTAGCATTAATTTTATTGGTCGTTTTTTTATAAATGGATATAAAATAAACAGGCAAATACCCTAAGACTAATAATACCGCACCAGTAAGTGTCAAAGAAAGACTTCCTGGCCAGTGCATGATCTTAAACAAAACACCGATAGAAATAATAATCGATGCAATTCCTCCTATAATACTTAATAAAATACTCCGGTTGCTTTCTTCTTCGGATTTATATTTCAAAATAAACATAAGCGGTAAAAATAAAACCGTAAAGAAAAACACTCCTGAAACAATTAAAATATTTGCCGGGAATAAATGATTAATCTTTAGAATAGCTCCGAGTAATATCATGATGGATGATACATAGCCCGATATTTTCATAGTTGCGTTCATAATATAATAGTGTTTAAACGTTAATAATCTGTTTGTTTCATCCTGTATTTCCCGTAATCCCTTTGCTCCGAAAAGCAACAGAATTCTTTCATATACAAGTTCAAAATTTTCTGTACCATCAGACTCGTTTTCAACCAAGCAGCAAATATGATCCAGCAGATCGATACGAAGGTCAGAGGAAGTTATTCCTCTAACCCGAATATCGTTTTCAATGAAGGCGATTTGGTCCTCGGTTAGACTAAACATACTTCATGTTTGGCTTGAGATCAAGCAAAATATTCATTGTATTAATGAATTCAGCAAATTCATACAGTTTCTCTTTCGCCTTCTCATTTCCGGTCTGAGTCAGCGTATAATACTTCCTTATGCGTTTACCGACATTAACAGTTTCTGTTGTTACAACACCCTCCGCTTCCAGCTGGTGAAGCAAAGGATAAAGTGCACCTTCGGTTATAACAATTTTTGATTCTGTTACTGCTTTTACTTTTTGCGTAATCTCGTACCCGTACATTTGTTTTGTTTCGGATAACAACTTTAAAACGATCGTTTTTAAAGTTCCTTTGATTAGTTCTGATGAATACATAGGACAAATATACATAAGTTTATTATGTATATGCAAATTATGTATATATAATTACATCATATTATTGATTGTCAATAGTATACATTTTAAATTTTCAGTTTGAATTGCAGATTATAAAATAAGGCGAATTACAGATGCACTTTAATACGTAAAATCTTGATTATCCCTATCCTCTGAACCCTTTATCCTGCAAGCCTTATAGAGGTTTATTGACCGGATTCGGCACCGTTTCATAAAAAACCCCTTGAAACACCAGTGTTTTCAAGGGGCGATGAGGTCGGGAGCGGATTTGAACCGCTGTAGGAGCTTTTGCAGAGCTCAGCCTAGCCGCTCGGCCACCCGACCATTTTTACGAGAAGCGAATTTAAGCATTTTTTCAGGAAAAAGGGCAGCCTTGTATAATTAGACCTTCATCACTCTTTTATAACACGGGAAGTAATGCTGTATTCACCCGATTGCAAACGAAGTAAATACATTCCTGGCAGCAGGTAAACAGGTTGGTCAAGATCGCTGCTTTGAATAATAAGTTCTTCAGTGTTCAACATTCTTCCTGTGAGATCATACCAGGTCATAACCACTTTCTTTCCTAGCATGTCGGAAGGAAAATGAATTGTAATATGATCCCCCACCGGATTACTTATTTTTATTGGCTCTTGCTGGGTTTGTGCCTCTTGAATTGAATTTACAGGATTTACAGGACCGCCGCCAGTAGAATTATAGGTAACCCCCAGCTTGACCAATATGGGATACTTGTCTGATAGCTGAAAAAGTGCATTCAAGACTGAAGGAGAAGCAGAAGTGTTTTTGCCGGAAGTGGTACTATCATTTACCGAAACGTCGTATCGTTTGCCGTCGTTTCCCAATGTTGTATAAGAATGAGGGATATATTTTACATAATCCGAATTATTGGCTATCCAGGGAGATAAAAGGATATGTATATACCAGTCTTTAGCTCCTCCATTCTGGCCACAGGCGTTCGGTAGTGAACTCGATTGTCTTGTCGCTACATTAAGAAAAGGGAAACAATGGGAATTCGAGTTCCAATTAATAGGATAGCTTAATTCATGATCCAGGTTAAAAGGGGGATCGTAAAACAAAAAGCTACTATCTGAAGTAGTTGTCAATAATTCGTAACCAGGCTCTGCACTGGTTCGTGTATTAAAATCTCCCATTGTAACTAAATTAGGCAAATGATAAAATATTTTTTTTAGTCCTTTTACAACAATCGAATCCTGCTGGTCACGTCCGGAAGAAGATGAACCGGATATGGTATGGTTTAAAATGAAATACAAAAAAGTACTATCATGAGTAGTGATAAGATTAGGGTCCTTATAATATAATTTATACAGATCGAAATCTTCCTGGATAGCGCATAAGTTAACTACCGAAACAAAACCCAGTTTACGCTGGTCATAAAACAATACGTCCATGTCATCGTCCGGTGACCGCGAAACATTCGTTAATGTACAATAACTATATCTACCTGGAAAAGCAGCATCCAGCGCATACCTAATTATGGAATCAGCAAATCCCGGAGGCGATATGCCATTTACGTCTGAAACATTGAGTTTAATAGATTGCATTTTTACCATACCCAATATATCGGGGTTCGCAAATTGTACAATCGTTTTAAGGTTGGAATGAAGAAAGGAATTAGAGCCCTGGCAGCCATCCCCATAATGAAGTACATTATACGTCATAACACGGATCGTATCGTTCTGGGCAAAGAACTTTCCGTTCGGATATATACAGAACAGCAGTACTACTAAACTAAAAACAAATTTTTTATTCATATAATATAAACAGGCAACCAGATAGTTGCCTGTTTCGTCAAATCGTGTTGAACAAATTTAATTTTTGATCAGTTTCAGGGACACCATGACCCCTGTGTTCTTTTCTGTAACATTGACAAAGTAGATCCCACTATTCAGTGCATTAACACTAAGCTGGAATTGCTTTCCCTCTACTTGCGATACACTCAAAGTTTGTCCTAACAGGTTACGTACTTCAACAACCTTAGTACCCTCTTCCGTAGAAACTACTGTAACATTACTATTAGCAGGATTAGGATATAATTTATATCCAAAAGCATTATCTGTAAGTGACGCAATACCTGTAACGCTCATTGTATCTCCTTCTACAGTTATGTTATCATACCGGTCGTTACCATTTGTAGCCGTGTTCTGACCACTCGTCATTACTCTGAATACGAACTTGGAATTATTGTTTACAGAAGTAAGCGAGCTAAGGTCCAGCTGTACCTTCGCCCAGTTTGCAGTTACGACAGTAGAATCCGGCAGCGATCCACCGATTGCAGTAAATCCGGCAGTGCTGAATGTCAATCCGCTATCCAGGCTGTAGGAATATACCTGAGCCAGAGGACCACTCCCTGATCTTTCCGTTGCGTAGGTAAGCATAATATTTTTATAGTGAGAGGTTGGTATGTACCAGTCAAAATGTTCTTCGCTGCTTGGGTTTCGTGTACGTACATAAATATTGCCTGCATGACAAGTTCCTGCACTGGTATCATTTCCAAGAATTGTCCTTACATTAATACTCGATCCTCCGATAGCATCATCAAAAATGCTGTCTCTTAACGGTTTCGTTACCTGATTATAAACAATAACGCCTTGTTTCAAAGAAGAATAATCCGCATGTAGAGGACTCAGCTGAACTCCTGCCGCGCCACAAGTAGCGGTGCTGTTAAAATCCCAGTAATGAATAAGCTTTAACTGTGCCTTACTGTCTAAATGCGTCAATAGCATAGCGGACAGACAAAAAGTTGAAATGAGTAGGTTCTTTTTCATAAGATTAATTTGTTTAACAATTTAAGGCGCAAGATTAGCGGCTCTACTTTAATTTAATGTTACCTGCGGATTAATTATATGTAACGCTTAGGGTGATTATATTATGTAATTATTATTTCAGACATCCTCCTAAAAATACGGGGCATTGAATTATACATTTGCCGCGAATAAATGATTCGATATTATGACATTTTGGAAGCTCAACCCATGTACTATTCTGATTTTATCCCTTCTTCAGTTAGCGGCAAACCCCGGAAACTCAGCAACGCTCAGAGGACATCTGATTGACAGCAAAACCAAGGAAGCATTAATAGGAGCCATCATTTATAATAAGGACGATAAAAAAATTCACGACGCCGCCGGATTAGACGGTTCATACTCCATTAAAAATCTTTCTCCCGGAACATACACCTTTGAAGTTGAATACATAGGTTATGTGAAAACGGAGAAAACTATTACAGTAAAAGATGCCGGTGAAACGATCGAACAGGATTTTTTACTGGAAATACAATCCTTAAAACTTGGAGAAACCACTATCATTGCAAAACAAGACAAAGAGTCTGATTCTTATGTACGAGACCTGGAAAAAAACTCGGACAATACGATCAACATCCTATCCGCCAAAACCATTCAACTATTACCGGACCTCACTGTCGGAAGCGTATTACAAAGAGTATCCGGAGTGACCGTTGAAAAAACTGCCAGTGGAGAAGGCCGCTATGCAACTATCCGCGGCATGGACAAAAGATATAATTACACCACCATTGACGGAGTGAAAGTCCCAAGTCCCGACAACGAGAACCGGTATGTTCCGATGGATATTTTTCCCTCTGATATTTTAGAACGTCTGGAAGTAATTAAATCCCTCACTCCCAACATGGAAGGAGATGCCATTGGTGGTGTGACAAACCTCGTACTTAAAGATGCGCCCGACCATTTCGTTTTGTCGGTTAATGTAGCAACGGGATATAACCAGACACTATTTGACCGACCCTTTAATCAGTATAATTCCGGAGTAATAAATAATCAATCCCCCGAGCAGATTCACGGGCCAAGCTATATGGCCACTCCTTCCGATTTTCCATTATCAAATTTAGACTATAAGGCCATCAATCCTCTTCCGAATACCTTTGCAGGGTTCACCATAGGTGATCGGTTTTTTAACAATAAGCTGGGAATTATAGTGTCCGCAAGCTACCAGGACATCTATAGCGGGTCAAGCGCCTTATTCATAATTCCAGATGGACAGCCTAACCCCGCCCCACCAAATCAGGCAACCTTTAGCGATGTAGAAATCCGTTCCTATTCAATGGAACAAAAACGGGGAGCCATGCATGTTAAACTGGATTATGAGTTCAATACAAAACA
>JABDFG010000029.1 GCA_013286655.1 Bacteroidota bacterium | reverse complement strand
GCAATCCTTTTACCAGCAGGTGGGTTTTGTATTTCAGGATAGTATCATTTTTAATATGAGTATCCGCGAAAATATTGCCTTTAGTGATACGGTCACCGATCAATCTCTTGACAAAGCCATCGAAACGGCCGAACTCAGTGATTTTGTAAATTCACTACCGGAGAAGCTCAATACCATTGTCTCCGAACGGGGGTCCAGTCTCTCCGGAGGACAAAAGCAGCGGATCATGCTGGCAAGGGCACTGGCGCTTAATCCCAAAATATTATTGCTGGATGATTTTACGGCGAGGGTTGACAGCACTACCGAAAAAAAAATAATCGATAATGTGCAGCGGAATTATCCGGGTCTGACGCTGTTATCGGTTACACAAAAAATCTCCTCGATTGAGCAATACGATCAGCTTATTGTCCTGATGGAAGGAGAAATAATAGCAAGGGGCAAGCATTCCGAGCTGATGAAGATCAGCCCTGAATACATTCAGATCTACCATTCGCAACAGAGCATCGACAGCTATGAACTACAATCTTAATAAACTTACAGCAGGAGAAGAAAAGCGCTCAACGTACGTTGCCCTGAAAAATCTTTTACACTTGATTGCAGATGAGCGGAAAACCCTCTATCTCGCAGTTGTCGTTATTTTGATTAATTCAACACTGCTTCTGATGGGACCGCTAATCATAGGGCATACGATTGATACCTATATACGGGTCGGGCAGTACCAGGGGGTATTGTATTTTTCTGCTATTCTCCTGGGAATATATCTTATTGGTATGATCACGGGGTACTTTCAGACCAAGCTCATGGGGGGCGTTGGCCAGCGTATGTTGTTTACGTTACGTAATTCTGTGTTTAATAAACTGCAGGAATTGCCGGTCTCTTTTTTTTACCAGAATAAAGCAGGAGATCTGATATCCCGGGTAAATAACGATACGGATAAGCTGAACCAGTTCTTTTCCCAGTCTCTGATGCAGTTTATCGGAAGTATAGCCACCATGACGGGAGCGGGTGTTTTTTTACTGCTCATCCATTTCAAGCTGGGACTTGCTGCTCTTGCTCCGGCCCTGCTCATTTTTATATTCACCCGCCTGATTTCCCCCTGGGTGAAGAAGAAGAATGCTGTCAATCTGAAAAGTGTGGGGGGCATGAGTGCAGAGATTCAGGAAAGTCTGAATAATTTTAAGGTCATTATCGCCTTTAACCGCCGGGATTATTTTCGCAGGCGTTTTGATGAAGCTAACCAGGAAAATTATAAAACGGCTATTGGTGCGGGGATTGCTAATAATACATTTATGCCGGTGTATGGTTTATTCTCCAGCATGGCCCAGTTACTGGTGTTGGTTTTTGGAATTTACCTGATCGCCGAGGGGCATTTCACCATCGGTTTATTGATCAGCTTCCTATCCTACATCACAAGCTTTTATAATCCCCTGAGGCAGCTGGCCGCGCTTTGGGCAAATTTCCAGGTGGCGATGGCTGGTTGGGATCGTATTTCCCAGATACTCTCTCTGGAGAGCGACCTTTCAATAATGGCTAATACGAATGCTGAACCGGGGGCTCCCTTGCTGGAATTCCGAAACGTGCATTTTTCTTATTCACCGGAACAGGAAGTATTGCATGCGATTAGCTTCCGGCTTGAAAAGGGCAAAAGATACGCTCTGGTGGGTCCAACAGGAGGGGGAAAAACAACCACCGCTTCGTTGATAGCAAGGCTATATACTGCAAGTAAAGGAAGTATCCTGTTGGATGGGAAAGATATACGCTCCTATCCTGCAGAAGAACTGACACAAAAAATCGGCTTTATTCTCCAGGAGCCTTTTTTATTCACAGGTACCGTGAGGGATAATATTTTATACGGTAACCCTGCCTATAAAAACTATTCTGATCTTCAATTGGAAGAAGTCATCCGGGGAGCTCATCTCGGGGAGTTGCTGGCCATTTTTGAATCTGGTCTGGAAACAAAGGTTCTTTCAGGTTCAGACACGATCAGCCTGGGACAGAAACAACTGATTGCCTTTATGAGAGCTGTACTGCGCAAACCGGAGTTACTGATCCTGGATGAGGCCACTGCCAATGTAGATACGGTTACTGAGAAACTTTTGACTAAGATATTGAAGGAACTGCCTGGAGAGACCACACAAGTAATTATTGCTCATCGCCTGAACACGATCCAGAATGCAGATGAAATATATTTTGTTAACTCGGGAGAGTTTACGAGGGCCGGTTCGCTCGATCACGCTATGGAGATGCTGCTAAAAGGGAAAAGGAACAGTTAGCTGCCGGGAAATATATGAGATGGATTCGCGCACTATTTTTTGCTTAAAAGATAAACCTCATCCCATTTATATCTTCCGATAAAATGGCATTGAAGATTATGCCGCGAGCTAATCTCTGTTAACAGCACTTTCAAGGAGGCTGTGCTATACCGGAAGGGCTCATTTCTATTTCCCGCGTTGCTTATTATTCCGCCCAGGAAGCCAATCAAACCTTTTGTGGTTTCAAAATTTATAGCATGCTCGCTGATCAGGATCTGATCCGTTGATTTCAAAATTTTCTCCAATAAGGAATCTATCGAATCATGGAAATGGTATAAGGCTCCACTGATCACCACGATATCAGAGCCTGGAAAGGCTCCCGGAATGCCAATGTCATTTTTTATGCTGTTAAATCCCTTTTTCTTTGCGTAACGGACGAAAGCCTCGTTCCGGTCTATTCCTGTCCAGTTGATTTGATTATTCCGGCAGAATTCAGCCAGCAAAATATCCCCAAAGCATAGTTCGAGAATTGTCCTGACCTTTTTTTGATGAAGGTGGTTAAAAATTAAGTCATAACGCGAAGCGTAACTCCCGCCGTACAAAAGGAACATGGTTATCCTGTAAAAACGAATGTCCCAATATACCGGGCTCAGCATACGTCAAAGCTACTAACTTATGGGCTCCCTTTGGTTGTCAGGAATGTTGATTTCGTTTTTTCGCGTTCCTTTTCAAATTTTACCCGGGGAGTTTTGTTATTTAATTCATCTATTTTCCGGTAGGCCTTTATTAAATCTCCGGGGAAGACCCCTCCTGCGTATACAATTTTATAAAAAGAAAAGCCGTTATAGGGAATGCCACTTTGAGTGACATTCATTTTGACGCGTTTCTCTACGGATCGTTTCTTAAAATAGGCCCTGAAGGCATTCTCCCGTTCCGTCATCAATTTCCGGTATTTAGTATTCACTATGGACGAGCTAATAATTTTGGCGCATTTTTCCTGCGGGGTGAATAGAAGATCATGACCGGCATTTTTATCCAGGTAATGTATGAACAGAGAATCTTTCAGGGACATTTTTTCTATCTTTTCTGAATCTGTTTCGTTCAAGAAACTATTTTTTCTGCCGGAAGAGAATAGAAAATAGTTTTTCTTGGCTTCAAAAAAAAGAATGGCTTCTTTTTCCTTTGCTGTATATTCTTCTGGCTGAATAGTAATGGATTCCTGGGGATTTTTTACCAGGAAATCAGCCATTTTGTCAATAAAGAATGCCTGTCCTGAATTCAGAGAACTTTCCCGTATTCCCCATTCCAGACGTAGCGCATTTTCAATTTTGTTTTCTACATTTTTTACCTGTACCCGGTATGGGATTGTCGGTGGTTTAATAAAAATATTTTCAAACAGATGAATGACTATGTCTTTCAGATGAAATTTCGGAGTATGCAAATTTCCTGTAATTGGAATATGGTATTCAATAATATTGCCGTTTTCACGGATGAAGGCCATAATCAGAGGCAATGGAAGCCGCCGGATGTCTCCCTTCCTGACCCGTTTAGCCAGGAAAGGGTCGATCATTAAGAGCGTATTCTCACTTTGCACTATTCCATTTCTCACCTTCCAGATTCCCTCCATATCAATTGTACCCCTGTTAAATGGAAAAGAAGTATACGTTACAGTATAGGGATTGAACATTGGCGCAGACAATTTATTAAAGTGATAGTCCAGGTCGAAATCGCTGCTGTCTCTGGGATTTACGCTAAGGTTAATCGTGCAACTGCCATAGGGCTCAATTCCGGATTTAAACGATAATTGTGCACGCGTTCGATTTTTATCGACGGAATCTGCCCGGATATAAATGGGCTCTGCCGCCATCGAAAACTCTTCTGAAAGGGAGTAATCATTGAATTTTAAATTTCCATTGTAGATAGCCAGGTGATCTATTTTATAATAGCTCTGAAAAAAATCATTTACCAATACTTTTATGTACCGGGCTATTTCAATCACCAGATTGAATTTTTCCTTGTCGGCGCTTGCCGCTGAAATGTTAATACCATTTTTCCCAAATATCGTTTGTATGTTATCCAGGTGATCATATCGTTCGTATTTGAAAAAGGGGTGATTAAGAGAAACAGAATCGAAGATATAGTTATGCTTTTTCGGACTAAAATCCTTCATGCTGAAAACAAGTTTGTCAAAAGAGGCATAATCGTCTCCGGGGCTCTTTCCAAAATGAAAATCGTTATAAGCCATGAACCCCTGCAGGCTGATGTCCCTTTGATCCTTGAAATTCCCTTTGCCGGAAATGTTTGCGTCCAGGTTAGCGGTAAATCTTCCATAGTTCATGAGGTCTTTCAGGTATTGCCCGATAAATTTAAGATCGTATCGCTCCGCAACAACCGAAAAGGTGTAATTCAGGGTTCTCGTATCGATGCTAAAGCTGGCTTTAACAGCGCCAGTATCCGGACCCGACAGAAAGGAAATTTTACCGTCTATGACATCGTTGTTCCAGCGTTTGCCCGAACTTTCAAAAGTTACTTTTCTGATAAAGTAATCTACGGGTATGGCTTCTGCCTTATAATGAAATTCCCCATTGTTTATCCGGACGTTCAGTATATTGAAATGAAGGGGTTCTTTATTCTTGTCCGTTGTGTCATCCGGGGTAAAACGTTCCCGCAGATCATCGAAATTCAACTCTTTTTTATTTTGGATAATTATTCCGCGGAGATTATCCAGTAGAAGGTCGGTAATCTCGTATGTTCCGGCGAGCATTTTCCGCAATGCGAAATGTGCGCTTACTCCATCTGCCGAAATGAAAATACTGTCTTCGGCGGTTGTTGCACTTGTTTTTTTTGATTCATAGACTTTAAGATCCTTGAAATGGATATAACCCGTAAACGGATTTACATAGGCCCAGTTCAATGTGATCTTCCTGCCGGTATATTTTTCATCGTATTTTTCAATAAGGTATTTAGCCAAGGGGGAAATGAACAGAATAGGTAGTGCGATCAGCCCGAAGAGCACGGCAAAAATTACAATGTATTTTTTCATTCAGCTGTTTTTTCAGTGATTTTTCCCAGAATAAGGGATAAAATCAGGCTAAATAGCACGAAGGCTAAGAATATAATAAATCCAGGTTGCAAAGATGTTTCGTTCGTTGCGATGCTTGAAATGGTATCCGTCTTCATACTGAGACTTTGTAACTGGTTGTCCAATATTCCTTTAAAGCCAACATAGGCCATAAAAATGGCAATTACCATTACATCTGCCATTGACCACTTCCCGGATTTGAATGCAAAAAATTTGAGTAAACGGTTAGTTTTCCATTTTTGATTACCCAGTAAGTAAACTTCCGTAGAAAATAGTTTGGCGAATGGAAAAATTACGCTGAATATCAGAATGAGGATTCCTACCAGGACCGACTCCACTTTTTTTGTGGCAATTAATATGTGAACGACATCTAATATGCTTTTGCTCTGGTAAAACAGGATCTGATCATGGAACACGATGTATTTGTCAAGAATCAGAAAATTTAATTCTTTGATACGGGCATCAATTTCAATCATGGGAGAAGAAATACCTACTATCAAAGCAATGCCTGCGAGAATGGCCGAGAGCACAAATAAAGGCTTACAAAGTGAAGGTTTCCGGTAAAGAAAACACCAGATAATCAGAAATAGAATCAGTATTCCCAGGAGTGTGTAGGAATATTTATAAATCTGTTGAAGTAAGTTATTGCTTTGCTGGCCTGCCAGCACATTGAAAGCCTGTACGTCTTTCGTATCGTATTTTGTTAAAAGTTTGTTTTGGACAGAGTCAGTACTCAGACTATCTCTCGTTTGGGAGGCCAGTTCGCTCAATTTGTCATTGGCAAGAAATTTCAGCTTTTGCTTACTTCCGGGTTTGGTAATTTCATTGATGATTGTCTGGCTGTATTCCGGAACCTGGGCCTTGACTTGATCTAAATTAACAAACATGTGAAAGGCTAGTTGTTTTATTTTGCCACCCAGATTGGATTGTTTTTCATTGATCATGCGGTCCGCCTTATTGACCAAAGCATACAGGATGGTATTGACTTCTTTTTTTAAGGTGTCTTTTTGAGCAGGATTAAATTTAAAGGAGTCGATCTTTTCAGCGACAATTTTGACGATATTATCTTTCCAGACATCTACCGATAAAAGCCCATATTCGATGCTGTTAATATTCGAGTAGTCTGTCCTGATTTCAACGCGCTTTGCGGCGGTGGTATATACTTTCCATCCGCACCAGCCTGCCAGGCCCAGGAAAGGGGTTAATAAAAAAACAAGAAGTATTCGGTATACGTTATCTTTCCCCATCTCTTACTGGCCAATTAGTAAAATGACCGTTACCAAAACTAAGGAAAGGGATTCCGGCAAAGCTTACATAATTTATAAACTATTTTACAGCATTCACACATCCCTGAATACTTCAAGGTTAACTGCCTTGGGCCGATAAATAAAAACCATCAATGCTTATTTTAGCATTGATGGTCCCTCCCGTATAGTGAAGTTTATCTAAGCGCTCTGACTTATAGCATTCCAATTAGTCTGAATAATAGTAATATCAGCGCAATCACTAATATTATATAGACGAGGCCGCCCAGATTAAACGATAAAATGAAATTCAAAAGAAAAAGAATCAATAACAGCACAATCAAAAACCAAAGAATACCTCCTATTCCGTGATGGTCTCCCTCATAACGGTGTTCCAGACGCGTAATTTTGTTTCCCTTTTGAGTTACTGTAAGTTCTTTATCCGGATCGGCGTTCAGGTTTGAATTGTTCAGCGTGGGATGACTCATCGTATAAATGGCCGTCCTGTTTTTTTTAATCTGGCCGTCCTGATTCATTGTATTTTCGACACCTTTCGTAAGTGTCGCTTCATTGTTTACGAGTGTGTTCGGCTTAAGTTCAGGAAGATCGGTTTCTTTTGATCTGGCTTCTTCCTGTTTGACTTCCTGCTTTTGCACGGGCTTTCCAGAAGCGTACGTTTCGATATAGTAGCCGTTTCTATAATGGCGTTTCGTCATGGACACGTCGGAGAAATGGCTGCAAGAAGAAAATAGCAAGCCGGTCAGGGCGGCTATAAAAATGGATATGGATAATTTTTTCATAGGTATATGGTTTTGGCGGTTAAAATACTAAAAATTGTTTCAAATAGGTTTGTTTCCCTGAATAACCCGGAGAATAACTGCAATGATTGCAATCACTAAAAGCAAATGCAGAAGGCCGCCTACGGCGTATCCAAAAAATCCTATTGCCCAGATTATTATTAGTATTACTGCGATTCCATAAAGTAAATTTCCCATAATTTTTGTTTTTTAGTAAACGGATTTGAAATGATTTGTATTTAGTTTCTGTTAGCAAAGGTGAGTAAATGGAAATCCTGAAGTATTACATAAGTTTTACGAAAAGTTACATCATCCCCGGATTTTACGGTTTAAAAATAATCAGTCATTTACAATTACTAAGTATTTTGAAATGCTCCAGAATTTCTCAGGATCTGTGATCACCAGAAATTTGATTCGCTTTTTCTCTTTTTCCAGGAGATAGGAATCCGACGGATGGCTGCTAATGATGTTGGCCTTCTCGCTGTTAATTGAGATGCGTGTAGTTTGGGTGTAATCAATGCGCGTGAACCGGGTGGTGTCAAAATTCCCATTTAATTTCTCTGTTCTCCCGATACCTAACAGGCCGCCTTTCTTATCGATTAATTGCGCTTTTTGCAGATCCCTTGTTTTGCCTACTCTGTAATAAGCGGAATGTAATTCCCTTATATTTGATGAGATTGTTTGTGCTTTCATTGTGTTTTGAAGCGTAAGTGTATCCACAGATATTTGTAATCTTTCAACCTTACCATTCAAAGCATACAGTTTTTCATTCAATGCTATCAGTTCCACATATTTGTGAACTAGTTGTGTATCCAAGGTGGCGATTATTTTTTCCATTTGAATATTTTTGGTCAAGGAGCCCTTCAGTTTTCGGTTCAATTCCGCCAGTTTTTTACGATTTTCTTCCATCAAGCTATTAATGGCTGCAATCTGGCTATTGATATGTTCTTTTTGATTTTGTTTGAGTTCTGAATTGGGCCTTGCATTTACTGAAAGTAAATGCTGTTTTAGTGTGACAGAATCTAAATTACTTTCAACATCGTTGAAGGAAGAAATGAATTCATTAATGGATTTTTCCCGTTCGTTTACGACTGTCATCAGAGAGTCCCGCTCCTGATTGGATCTGTTCAATTCTGCCTGCTTACAAGATGAAAGAGACATGTATATAACCGGAACGAGGATGAGGTATTTCATTTTTTAGTTTATTGGTTTGTTTATAATTTCCCTGCAAAGGTGTATTTGTTTAACGGTGATCGTATTGCACGATTCTGCAAATCATTTATATAATTCCCACATGTGGCAAGGGGAGAGGGTGAGGAAGGCTGTGAATTACATCCTTTCCATGTACCAGCTTAATTCTTTTTCCATTTTTTTATACCGGAAAATAACAGCAATGATTTTTTGTATGCGCAGGAAGGCAGTTTCACTTTTCACTACATAGTCAAAAGCTTTGTGATGCATACAGTCAATAGCGACTTCAATTTTATCCTGAGAGGACAGCATTATAACGGGAATATCCGATTTGAATTTTTTTATTTTGTCCAGGGTTTCTATACCGTTCATTGCATTTTTATCAATGCCATCTAAATGGTAATCTAAAAGAATGATGTCGGGTTTGTTCGGCAAATTTTTTACGCAAAGTTCGCCTGTCCGAAAGGTTTCAATTATATAAGTCGTGTGCTGAAGGAATTCGATTTCCAGGGATTTTAAAAAGAGCGGGTCGTCATCCACCAGGAAAAGCCTGGTTCTGTTTTCGTTGTTCATTTGTTGATTGCATTGATCTCGTTAAATTCTTCTTTTAATTCTTCACATGCTTGCAAACAACCTGTTTCAAGCCTATAAACCAGGTCACTTATTTTATCTGTCTTTTTCTGTGTACTTGCATATTCCTGGATTTCTTTTGCGATATTCTCATAGTCGGAACTTATTCCCATTATCGAAAAAGAAGGAATCATTTTATGCGCCGCAGCGGATAGTGAATCCCAGTTTTTATTGTCCAGACTTTGTTTCAAAGTATTGATTAAAGAGGGTGTTTGTTCTAAAAAGAGGGAAATCATTTCCAGCATTAATTTTCGATCTGACCTCGTTCTCTGAATCAGATAATTGAGATCAATATACTTTCTGTTTTTATTTAAATTTTCTTCTTTTCCCATGTGCTCTTTGAGTAAAGGTTTTTTTAGCGCCCCTACTATTTTATTATACAACAACTTTTCATCAATTGGTTTTGAAATATAATCATTCATGCCGACCGCTTTGCATTTTTCCAGGTCAGCAGTTGTAACATCCGCAGTTAAGGCGATAATAGGAACTTTAGAATTTAGTTTATTCCGGACGTATTCGGTAGCTTCAAATCCATTCATTTCAGGCATCTGGAGATCCATTAATATAATATCATACGAATTGGATAGCAATTTTTCAACGGCTATTTTCCCGTTCGCGGCGATGTCACAGGCAAATCCAAAATCATCCAGCAAGGTCTTCATGAGTAATTGATTGAGAGGGATATCTTCCACTACCAGCACTTTTATATTCTTAATCTCTGTATTCAATTCCACCACTTCCGTTTCTAAATCGGCTTGGAATTTAGTTTTTTGAAAAGTCAATACGAAACTGAAAGTAGAACCCTCGTTTATTTTGCTTTCCACATGAATGGTTCCTCCCTGAGGTTCCACTAATTGTTTAACAATAGCAAGCCCCAATCCCGTTCCTCCGTATAACCGCGATGTGCCGCTGGACGCCTGCTGAAAGTTTTCGAAAATATTTTCCAGCTTATTCTCCGCTATTCCAATTCCGGTATCTTTAACTGAAAATTCAATAGTTACTTTGTCTTCCTCGTCCCGGAGCAGACAAACGCTTACGGTAATTTTTCCTTGTGTGGTAAACTTTACCGCGTTGCTCACCAGGTTTAAGATAATCTGATGCAAACGTACCGGATCGCCTACTAATACATCCGGGATTTTGGAATCGTATTTTTTTACTAATTCTAAATTTTTTTCCTGAATTTTTGTTTCGAATAAATGGAGCATGGCCGATATCGATAAGGCCATTTTGAAAGGTGTTTGTTCAAATGTCATTTTTCCGGCATCCACTTTTGCCAGGTCCAGTATATCGTTAATAAGTACGATCAATGCATCTCCGCTTATTTTTATGGCTGTTAAATACTCCTTTTGTTTTTCAGACAGGGTTGTTTTCAGCACTACCTTGGTGAATCCGATAATCGCATTCATGGGGGTACGGATTTCATGACTCATGTTTGATAAAAACTGTTGTTTGGCTTTTACCGCGTCTTCTGCTATGTGTGTGGCCTGTTCGGCTTTACGTTTCGCCTCTTCAGCGAGTTCCGTTGCGAGTTCTGCCGCTACCTTCGCCTCTGTCAATTCGTTCGCGGTTCTTTTTTGATCCGTTATATCTCTCACTACGATCAATGCTCCCTGTACTTTTCCCTCTTTATTCTTTAACACTGAGCCATTGAACAGCACGTCGGTCAACTTGCCGTCCATATGCATGAGTGTAAGCGAAGCGTCGGCAACGGAACCTTTTAAAAACACCTGCTGGTAAACCTCATGGGTCTTTATGGGTTCCGTAAAATAATCAAGGAAGCTCGTTCCGCTCAATTTGTCACGCGTCTGTCCTGTAATATTTATATATGCCTGATTCATATCCAGGATCTTCCCCTCTCTATTGATGGTCAGCAAAGGATCCAGGCTGGCTTCCATCAAACTTCTGGCATATTGTGATTCTTGTGTCAGCATTTTTCCAGTTTAGCTTACATTGGCTGTATTTCCAATTTCTTCAATCGGGGAGCGTCTTTTGTCCTTCAATTGTTTAAAATGAGAAGGGGAAAGTCCGGTGACTTTTTTGAACTGGTTGGATAAATGTGCAACACTGCTATAATTCATCTTCCATGCAATTTCTGTAATGTTCAGTTCATCATAAATAATCAATTCTTTTACACGCTCAATTTTGTGTGAGATGATAAATTGGGCGATCGTTGTCCCTTGCACTTCTGAAAATAAATTAGCGAGGTAAGTATAATCGTGCTTTAATTTTTCACTTAAATAATCAGAAAAATTTATTTTAATCAGTTCATCTGTATGATGAACCATTTCAATAACTGCGTTTTTTATTTTTTCAATTAAGATGGCTCTCTTGTCATCCATCAATTCCAGTCCCGAGCTGAGCAGAGCTGTTTTAAGTTGCACCCGTTGTTCCTCGGAAATCGTTTCCATGATGTCAATTTCTCCTAAATCAACAAGGATAAAATGTAAACCCAGTTTTTTTAGTTCTTCTTTCACCGCCATTTTGCAGCGGTTACTGACCATGTATTTAATGTATAACTTCAACGGAATTGCATTAGTTAACGAATTTTGACAAAGGTGGGCGCCTTTCAGTTCAGGATGTTATACAGTGATCGAAATATGTTATATAATTCACACATTATTGCGATCAGGGGAAGGTACGGATAATGACTGACAGATTAAATGGCAGGTGGAGAAAAATACAGATTATTGCAGGATGAACTTTTTTGTTATCAGGTATTTGGCGGATTGAATCCGGAGAAAATAGATTCCTGGATCATTGTCTTTTAAATCAATGCTTTTGCGCTCATTCTGACCGGAAGCGGTGATCGATTCCGAAAACACTTCCTGCCCCAAGGCGTTAAGAATTTTACAAGTTGATCCTGGTGCCAGATTAATATCTTTTAAATCAACTGTAATGACTGCAAAGGCAGGGTTAGGATAAATTGCAATGGCTGTATTTAGGGTGGATTCTTCAACGGAAGTAGTGGGCGTAAAATTACCTGATGAATCTACTTTGACCAGCATTATTTGTGAAATGGAAGTACTGCTTACTTCATGACCAACCGAGACATATCCTCCATCAGGGGTCTGCCGCACCGCATAACCGTGATTGTGATAATAGCTTCCAAAATGCCTGCTCCAGGTGGTGTCTCCGCCTGAATTAAATTTGAGCAGCCACATATAAGGATTGATCCAGCCAAAACTCCTGCTTATTCCTACCAGAATATATCCTCCATCAGAAGTAGGCTGTATCATTTTTGAAATGTCTTTTTCGGATCCTCCAAAATCGTTATTCCATTTAATAGCGCCTGCACTGTCTATTTTCATTACCCTGACATCTGAATCTCTTGCGCCAGAACTATCATCCATACAAATCGTGTAACTTTTGTCATTGTTCGCCAGTATGTATTTTCCCTGGTAGGAATCGGGGCCTCTGTATATTTTTGTCCAGAGGGTGTCTCCGGAAGAATTTGTTCGTACGATAAACATACCGGCTACACCATATCGGATAGCTGAAGTTTGGCCTGCCAAAATAAACCCTCCGTCCAGACACTTTGCCACTGATCGCGTTGATTCAAAAGTGGTGCTGCCTCCATAATACTTGGTCCATAATGTGTTTCCGTCCGGGTCAATTTTCATCAGGTAAGCATCATTATTGGAACCTCCTGTGATTGCATAATTGCCATCGCCTGTAGCGATGATTTGATTTCCATCGTCGTTTCCGAAGGTGCCATATACTTTGCTCCAGAGTAAATTTCCTGACATATCTATTTTTTGCAGGTAAATTTCCTGACCCTGACCTGAAATTTGGGTATATCCTAAAATGAAATAGTTATTGTCACTCGTTTGAAGCATGCAATTCGGATAATCCAGGTTAGGATCTGCATAGGTTTTCGTCCATAAGGTATCTCCCATTTTATCTGTTTTTAATACTTTAATGTCCAGGTCGTTGGGTATATTATTTACGGTGCTGCCTGCAATAATATAGCCTCCGTCGGGGCTGAGTAAAACGTCTAACCCATCCTGATCCACTGCCGTTTTATAAATCTGTTCGAAAGTAATTACTTGTCCTTGCATTGATGATGAGAAGCCGGACAGCAAAAGAAAGGCGAATATAAAGCTGATTGTATATTTATTTTTCATGGCTTTGCTTGTTTGATATGAGAGCAAATGTATCCGCGGCTGGGCCGGTTTATTCGGATTTTCGTTCGCCGGGAATTATTGGTGGCTGGGAGCCGTAAAAAAAAAGCTGTTTCAACAGTTGTTTTACTGTTACAGGAAATAAAAAAGCAGAAGGTGGGTATCCTTCTGCTTTTTTATATAAATTGGATGCTTGGGTTATTACTTGTGGTTAGGTCGCATCATTTCTTTCTCAACATGCACCGGCTGACCTACGTTTTTGTCTTTGTATTGTACCGGCTGAGCTCTTGCGGGTTGAACGACTTCATGCCTTCCTGCGTCACGGGCAGGAACATAAATCGGTTTTCGTGCGTTTTCATCAAAGCCATAAGGCCGTGAATATCCCGCCTTTGCAGGATAAACTACGTGGTGATAATATCTTGGGTAATGAGAAGCATACAGTTCATGGTGCATCCAGGGATGGTGTACCAGCCGGTCAAGAACGACGATGTGCCCGTGCAATAAATCATAACTGGCGTACATGGGTGGTAACACCGGAGAAAATAACCAATTGCCATTGTCCATGTATACAAATTCATGATGCCATACATCGTAATAACATTCGATGTCAGGTATGTAGTAATATTGTACTCCGGCAGGATTGTCATACGGAGGTGCCCAGGCCGGAGGTGTAACAACGGCCGGTTGCTGGTAGTCCAATTGATTCGCGTCCTGGGCGAATGAATGATTTGCGAATGTTGCTGCGAACAGTAGTGCAGTTATCAATGTTGCTTTCATAGAGTTTGAATTTGTTTAATTATTTCTAGTCAATTGTTGTGCCAAACTTAAATGCGTTTTGGATACAATTTTACCGGTGGTTTGGTCTCATCATTTCTTTTTCCACATGAACCGGTTGCCCAACATTTCTATCACTATAGTGAACAGGTTGTGCTCTTGCGGGTTGAATGACTTCGTGCCTTCCGGCATCACGGGCAGGAACGTAAATCGGTTTTCGTGCATTTTCATCAAAACCATAGGGGCGTGAATAACCCTCTCTTCCAGGATAAACTACATGGTGATAGTATCGTGGATAATGTGATGCATATAATTCATGGTGCATCCAAGGATGATGTACCATCCGGTCGAGAATGACAATATGCCCATGTAACAGATCATAGCCGGCATACATAGGAGGTAATACCGGGGAAAATAACCAATTGCCATTGTCGAGGTAAACAAATTCATGGTGCCATACATCATAATAACAGCTAATATCGGGGATGTAATAATATTGTACTCCAGCGGGGCTGTCATAAGGTGGTGCCCAATCCGGAGGTGTTACAACGGCCGGTTGCTGATAGTCCAGCTGATCTGCATCCTGAGCAAATGAATGATGACTGCACATCAATGCAAATAGAAAGACACTTGCAGAAGCAATCTTTTGAAGGGTTTTGAGGAATAGTGTTGATTTCATTTTTATAGTTTAAATGTTATTAAGGTATAAAGATGGGTGTTTCTCAATCAATTTGCAAAAAACATTTTTTTGCTTTGAGAAGGGAGGCCTTCTACTTGATCGCTGGCTATTATGGCAGATGCATTTACCATTCGTATCCGATTGTCTGGATTTCGTATCTGATAGTCTCCATTTGGAAGAAATATTATTTGTTGAAAACAAAAATTTGTTATACTTGCACGATAAAATTAACCCATTTAACTACAAAAAATCATACGTCATGAAATCAAGGTTACTTCTGTTAGCTGCGCTTGCCGGAAATTTGTTTTGCCAGTCGCAAACAATTATTGCCGATTATCCTTTAACTGTAAATACTGCTGATTCCACAGGTAATTATGGAAATATAAGTTTGAATGGGCTTTCTGGTCCTTCAGGCTCTCTTTGCCAAAGTGGGAATTCTAATGATTACGCTATTACTCCTTCTTTAACTTCTTTTAATCTGGATTCATTTCAAATCCAGGTGGACTTTTCCATCAGTCAGTTAACCACCAAAAACAACCCGATTATTACCGCAGGACCTGGTTATAGATGGATTGGAATGTACATTGATCCTTCGGGACATTTGGGTTTATTGTGTAATAATGGCACGAATATTTCGTCTTCTGCACTTGTGACCTTAACTACCTGGAATACGGGGCAATTACAATATACAGCAGGGCATGTCCGTCTTTTTTTGAATGATACGCTGGTTCTGGACCAGTGTATCGGTGCTTTGGTAACCGGAGGCGAGCAATTTTTCTATACGGCCAATTTTGGGACCGCTACAGCGTTCAATGGCTGTGTGAAAAACCTGATCATTTCAAATAATCCAGTTGTGCCTTTATTGAAAAGTGTCAATAATGTTGCGATTTGTAATGGTGATAGTGTGATGGTTGGAAATCATACCTACAAAACTCAGGGAGCATATATAGATACTATTCTGGTAACAAACGGATGTGCAAGTGTGCTTACAACAAATCTTAGTATTAACCCTGTTTATCATTTGACCAGTTCAGCTTCAGTTTGCAGCGGAGGCAGCTATACTTTCCCTGATGGTTCCAAGCAAACGGATATCACATCTCCGGTAAAGTATACCAGCAATCTGACAACAGTTCAAGGTTGCGATAGCACGATTTTAACTACTGTTTCTATTAATCCAACTTATCTCATACGGGATTCTGTTTCTCTCTGCAAAGGTTCTGATTATACGTTCCCTGATGGTTCCAAGCAAACGGATATCACATCTCCGGTAAAGTATACCAGTAATCTGAAAACAGTTCAAGGTTGCGATAGTACGATTTTAACTACTGTTTCTATTAATCCAATTTATCTCATACGGGATTCTGTTTCTCTCTGTAAAGGTTCTGATTATACGTTCCCTGATGGTAAAAAACAAATGAATATTATTTCGGCAACATCCGATACCAGCAATCTGCAAACCGTAAATTCCTGTGACAGTATTATCATTACTACAATTAATGTGATAACAGTTGATACTTCTGTTACTTATGTGGGTAATATGTTACGTTCAAATGCATCCGGCTCAGCCAGGTATCAATGGATGGATTGCAATGGTAAATCCATTTTAAAGAATGATACGAACGCACTGTTTTCTCCGAGGTCAAATGGAGAGTACGCTGTTATCGTTTCCTTCATGGGTTGCAAGGATACCAGTTCCTGCAAAGTCGTTGTTTTAACAGGAATTGAACAGTCTGCAAATGTGGGAAATAATTTATCTGTTTATCCAAATCCTGCCAGTGATCATTTTACTGTCAGGGTTAATGAATTACCAAGTACTTCAACTCTTTCGTTAGTTGATATAGCAGGAAGGTCTGTTTATGTGAAAATTATTCCTGCCGGAAAAGAGTACCTGGAAACTATTGATCTGACTGGCTATGCCAAAGGAATGTACGCTTTACGTTTGATAAACGCAGATGCAGTAACTACGCAGCGATTAGTGGTTAACTAAACCTGAAAATTTAACGCAAGAAGGGTTAAAATGCCGGCTCGATCAGCCGGCATTTTAGTTTTTATAACAATGTTCTTCTGTTTTGCCCTCTGTTAATCGCCCCCTTACTATTGTTTTTAAAGAAAATTTCTGTTCGATCAAAATTTATTTATACCTTTGGTTTAACCATTTGGTTATATCACTTGATTAAATCGTTTAATCAATGACTAAAATAAAAGACACTACGGAGGAGAAAATTTTAAATGCTGCCAAAGAAGTATTTATGAAATACGGGCTGTATGGTGCCCGTATGCAGGACATTGCAGATATCGCGAAAATAAATAAAGCATTGTTGCACTATTATTTCAGAAGCAAGGAGAAGTTGTTCGATCAGGTATTTTCAGGCGCTTTGCACAAATATTTTCAGCAAATGGATGTTTTTTCGGACGCTTCTTTACCGATCAAAGAAAGGCTATTTAAATATGTCGATAATATTTTTGTTTTTTTAGAAGAATACCCTCAAATGTCCATGTTTATTATTAAGGAGATTGGTATCAACCCTGATTTATTCAAGGATAGGGTAGAGGCTATAAAAAAGAACAAAGGCGTCAATCTTATTAAGATTCTGGATGAAGAAATCGCCCGGGGGAATATCAAAAAAATAGATACTGCTTTGTTTTGGATTAATATGCATTCTTTATGTTCCTATCCCTTCCTGGCGGCTCCTTTATTTAAACACGGATTAAAGGCCCACCATAAGGAATGGTCGGATTATAGTCCGGTGAAAATCAAGCAATCTGTAAAGCAATTTATTGAAAAAACACTGAGTGTATGAACTGGAAAAGTACTGTCATTTTATTTTTTATTATTGCGAACACTGTCTTTGCGCAAAAAGGTGCTCTTACCCTTGATTCCTGTCTTCAGCTGGCAAAAGTCAATTACCCGCTTCTTAAACAAAATGGCCTTATTGATCAGATGGAACAGAATGATCAAAAAGGGTTAAACCACAACCGATTGCCGAAATTGTCTTTCCATGCAAATGCTACTTATCAGTCGGAAGTAACAAATTTTGATCTGCCCGGAATTCCTCCTGCGTTCGCCAATATTTTCCCGACTTTTCCTAAGGATAATTATGCTGCTACGCTTGATCTGGAGCAGACTATTTATGATGCGGGTTTGGTGAAGGAGCAAAAACGGGTGGAAAAACTCAATGCTGAAAACGAGCACCAGAAAAATCAGGTGGAAATCTATAAGCTCGTGGATCGTGTTAATCAACTGTACTGTACTATTTTACTAAGTCGAGCCAATTACCAGACACTGATTCTTTATAAAGAAGACATTCATAATAAAGCATTGCTGGTATCTTCTTCCCTGAAAAACGGATTATCTCTCCAAAGTAATCTGGATGAACTGGATGCAGAGGAGATGAAGACGGATCAAAATCTGATTGAAGCCAAAGAGAATTTATCGGCGCTCTACCAAAATATGACGACCCTGATAAAGATACCACTCAATGATAGTACCGAATTTCCAACACAGCCTATCGGAGGAACAAGTAAGGGTACTGATATCGCACGTCCTGAATTAAAAGGATTTGATACACAGAAAGCCTTGTTGGATGAAAAGCATCTTTTGACCAATAAATCCGCCTTACCGACGCTAACCGTTTCAGGTAATGGAAATTATGGCAGGCCGGGTTATAATTTACTGGACCAGAATCTACGTTTGTTCGGAATAGCGGGAATTAATCTGAAATGGAATATCGGGGCTTTGTATAATCTGAATGTAGAGAAACAAAATCTGAATATTAATAAACAAATGGTGGATGTTCAGAAGGAATTATTTGAGCTTAATTTAAATACCACACTTGCTACGCAAGCTGCGCAGGTAAACACATTAAAAAGTGTTATCGAAAAGGATAAAAGTATTCTGGAGAAACGTCATAACATAACGCTGACATCTGCCAACCAGTTGCAGAATGGTTCGATCACATCCACTGAATACCTGACACAATTAAATGCCGAATTACAAGCGGTACTGAACCAAAAAATTCATGAAATAAAACTCATGAATGCCATCAGCAATTATAGTACTACTAAGGGAATTACTAATTTTTAAACAGAGAACGATTATGCAAACAACGGAACGCGTTAAAAAACCTAAAAATCCAAAGCGATTCATTATTATAGGAGTCGTTGCAGCTGTTATTCTAACGGTAGGTATTATCTATTGGGTGATCGGTTCACACTATGAAAATACCGACAATGCACAGCTGGATGCTAACATTGTCCCGATCAGAGCGAGTGTGGCAGGCTATATAAAGACCATCCACTTCAAAGATAATGAACATGTGAAAAAGGGACAATTGCTCATCAACATTGATGAAACAGATCTGAAAACAAGAGTGGCACAGGCGCAGGCAGCACTCGAAAATTCAAAAGCGAATTTGTTGTCCGTGCAGAATAATGCGAGTGCACTCAATCAGAATGCTGAATCTTCTTCGCTTTCTTCCACGGCTGTTGAACAAACGATTCATTCGGCCAAATCAAAACTGCAAAAAGCGGAAGATGACTTCAAACGGACGGAGAATATGTTTAATGCCAAGGCTTCTACACAAAGCCAATATGACGCTGCGAAATCGGATCTGGAAGTTGCCAAAGCTCAATATGAAGGGGCGGTTGATCAATACAAATCTGCTACGGCTCAGGCCAATGGGGTTCACTCCCAAGCGGAAGCACAACAAGCACAGGTTACCCTGGCTCAGGCACTCGTCAGGCAACGGGAGGCGGAGTTGATATTGGCTCAGACTCAATTGGCTTATGCTACTGTTGAGGCACCCTGTGATGGAATTATTTCCAAACGTTCCGTGGAAGAAGGACAATATATTACTATTGGGGCTCCTTTGTGTTCGGAGATTGATAAGGAAATTTTCTGGGTAACCGCTAATTTCAAGGAAACACAAATAGAGCAAATTAAACTGGGACAGGAAGCGGAAGTTAAACTGGACGCGTATCCCGGTCTTGTATTAAAAGGTAAAATAGAGTCTTATATCGGGGCAACCGGTGCAAAATTTTCGCTGCTTCCTCCTGATAACTCAACGGGAAACTTTGTGAAGGTTGTTCAGCGCGTACCTGTTCGTATTGCGATTACTGATTTTCCGAAAGCAAGTGCGGATGTGCTTTTCCCGGGATTAAGTGCATTTGTTGAAGTACGTATTAAATAAGCATAGGAACTAAGTGACAGCAACTAAACAGGAAGAAGTCGTTCGGTACCCGGTTGGAGCGGAAAAGTGGATTCTTGTCATTACCGCGATCAGCTGTGCTGTATTGGAGTTACTTGACACGACCATTGTTAATGTTTCTCTTCGCGAGATCAGCGGAAGTGTAGGAGCTACGACTACTGAAATTGCATGGGTTGTCACGGCATATGCCATTTCCAACGTGATCATTATTCCGCTTACCAGTATGCTTTCTGATCTTTTTGGGAGGAAAGTTTATTTTACAATGTCGGTGATTGTATTTACATTTTCTTCTTTGATGTGTGGACTTTCCACCGGTTTATGGTCCCTTGTTTTTTGGCGTTTTGTTCAAGGTCTGGGAGGAGGAGGGCTATTGTCCACGGCACAAACGATTATCATTGGCGCCTTTCCTCCTGAAAAGATCAGCACGGCGAATGCTATTTTTGGAATGGGGTTAATTATGGGGCCGACCTTTGGTCCAACGCTTGGAGGATATATTACAGATAATTTTTCCTGGCACTGGATATTTTTTGTAAATATTCCAATCGGGATTACAGCGGCCATCCTATCCTGGACTTTTGTGACCAACCGGCCGGGGGCAGTTAAACCGAGAATAGACTGGTGGGGTATTATTTTTCTCATCACTGCCATTGGTTCCCTGCAATATGTGTTGGAAGAAGGTACTGAGAAGGACTGGTTCGATAGTACGCAAATTATTGTATGTACCATTGTTTCTGTTTTTGGGATCATCGCATTTATTATCAGAGAGCTGAAAATTGACTATCCCGCAGTGAATATCCGTTTGTATAAAAATTACAATTTGGCGATGGGCAGTCTGATGAACCTGATGCTTGGAATGCTATTATTCGGAACTGTTTTTATTTTTCCGTTATTTACCCAGATTTCCCTGGGCTGGACAGCGACCGAAACGGGTGTTTTTATGATTCCTGGAGCTTTATGTACTGCATTTGCTATGCCAGTGGTTGGAAATCTGCTGACCAAGGGAGCCAATCCGAAGACGATCATTTTGATTGGGGTCGGAATTACATTTACTTTTTTAGTCATGCTTTCTTTTTCCTCTCCGGATTCAGGAGAACGAAATTTTTACCTGCCCTTTGTACTTCGTGGAGTCGGTCTGGCATTTATGATGTCTCCCATCTTGTCCCTGGCCGTTGCGGGGCTTCATGGTAAGAATATGGCCCAGGCGGTTGGATTGGCGAATATGATACGGCAACTTGGAGGGGCTATTGGAATTGCTTTGCTAAATGTATACATTACTCACCAAAATGCCTTAATCAAGGGAAGTATGCTGGGGTACATTACACCCTATGATAATGTCAGTTCGGACAGGGTCTCCCAAATGACCCAAAATTTTCTGAATGCCGGATATCCGCAGTCGCAGGCCGAGGAATTAGCCTACCGGATGATGGATGGTGCAGTAGCTAAACAACAGGCTTTGGTGAGTTATGACAAGGGTTTTATTATGGTAGCCGTATGCATGCTTGTTTGTATTCCCATCGTATTCCTTATACGTCATAAGAAAGGACAAAAGGGTAAAGCCATTGCTGACCATTAGTTAAACGGGTTCGGCTATTTTTTTCCTTTTGGAATTTCCCCGTTGCTCCATTCTTTTACCTGCCGTTCTGCTGCAGGTAGTGCGGCCATTTGTTTTGTCGCAAGATCGACTACTCCAATCGTTAAAATGTGATAACTGTTTTTGTTGAATTTTTTCAATTTGTCGTCACTTTCGACTTTAGCGAAGTACCCTAAAATTCTAAGTTTAGAACCTGGCTTTTCAAAACCGTTATTAAATAAATCGCCTACCCACATTTGACTGCCTTTTTCAAGTTTCACTTTGTAATAGGACTTGTCCTGATAGCCTTTTTCTACTTGCAGCACTTCTACATCACAAGCTACTATTTTCCCGTTCCAATTGCTTATGTCGTTTATTGCTGTTTTTAATGTTGTGTCATCGAAATTCAATGGATAGGCATTTTGAGCGATGAGATTCGTCAGCGTTAAACTTAGTGTTAACGTGGCTAAAGTCAGTTTTCTTAAAAGTGTTCTTCTTGGCATCTGAATGGTTGAATTTGACCCCTTGCTTATTTATTGACGAAGTTCTCATTCCTTTTTCTCAAAAACAAAATACTTTAAATAAAATTGGGGGTTTCAATGAATGATTTTCGAAGGTCAAACAGGATTAGAAAAATCAGGGCGCTGATTATGGCTGCGGTGAAGCACCAAACGGAAACAAGGTATTCTCCATAAAATATTCTCGTGAAAATAAATGAACCTAATATGGATGCTCCAATGGCCCACATCTTTTTAACGCTTGAAACAAAAGGAGGTATAACCGTGGCTATAAAATAGATAATCGGAACATATGGAGAAAAGGAGGCCTCCGGATCGAGCCGGTAAGTGATGTGGTGGCCGACTATCGAGGAATGAACATTGTAAAAGCACAACCAGATGATGCGATAAGCAGATACTAAGAATCCAAAATAGGACAGCACCAGCAATATTTTCTTTCGACGCAGGTCTTTTTCAATCAACCATATTGAAAGCGGCCCAGCTAAGGGCCAAACAGCCTGGGCAAACAGGATAAAAATACAGGTCATGCTTTTTTGCCAGTTGGCATAAGCAGGATTCATGAAGGATAACCAGATAAAACCCTCCGAAGTCTGTTGAAAAGCAAAAATCAAAGGGATGCATGCAAACAGATAACTTTTGGGTGTGTGCGCTTTTATCAGTGTGATCACGCCGATGACGGAAAGGACTGTCCCTGCTTCAAAACTTGCAGCTACTGAAAAACACATACTTGGTCTATTTTTTTTGCCAGGGCAAAATCTTTTTGGGTTATCCCTCCTGCGTCGTGTGTGCTCAAACGTACGTTCAGTTTATTATAGACGTTGGTCCATTCCGGATGGTGGTTTAAAGCTTCGGCCTCGAAGCCGATTCGAACCATCGTCGTGAGGGTCTCTTTGAAATCTTTGAATGTAAAGTTTTTTTCAATGGACTTATTATTGTAGTTCCAGCCGCTCAGCTTTTTTAATTCAATATGAATTTCATCTTCGCTGCATTTCTTCATAATCTGATCGTTTCGACAATGTTATAGGTATTGCGTCCTTTTTATTTATTATTTCGATGAACTGTTTATTTAATAGGTTAAACTTTTTTAAATTGAGGGTTAAAAGTAAGCAGGTGATAATTACGGCACGATAATCTCCATGAACAACTTGAGAAAGCATTTAATAATGAGCACCATTTTTCAACGAATATTTTCAAGTCAGGTATTGAAAGTACTGTCGATAGCTATTATCTATTTCGTTCTTGCCAGATTCAGTCTGCTAATGGCTTTAGGAAAAACGAATGCCAGTCCGGTTTGGCCTCCTTCCGGATTTGCATTCGCCGTAATTTTGATGCTCGGGTATCGCGTCTGGCCTGGAATTTATATAGGCGCATTTATCGGAAACGTTGTAGTCTTTTATACCAATAAGGCAGCAGATCTTCAAACAATTCTTCTTATGTCTGCGTTTATCGCCCTTGGTAATTCTTTGGAAGCATTGACAGGTCATTATCTTCTTAGGCTCTTTAATTCTAATCAGATACTTGATAAAGCAAAAGATTTTGCGCGATTTTTTATTACTACGTTATTGATGTGTACGGTAAGTTGCACAATTGGTACAATGACTACGTGTATCGGACACCTTGTTTCATGGACAAATTATGGAACGGTTTGGTTTACCTGGTGGATGGGTGATGTTGCCAGCGTCATTGTTTTAACTCCTCTCTTGCTCACCTGGTGGATAAAGCCCAAAATCAAATGGGAAACTACTTTGCAAATTGTTGCGTCTTTTGGCATTTTGTGTATTTATCTTCTGGCCCTGTTTGGCGGATGGTTTATGGGTATCCCGATCAGGGGAAAAACATATTTGATTTTTATTATTCTTATATGGTGCGTTTTTATTATGAACCAGCGGCAATCGTCTTTGATCGTGTTGTTAATTTCTATCTTCTCAATCTGGGGTACTTTAAATGGAAAGGGACCGTTTATTGAGATTTCACAAAACGAATCTTTACTCGAACTTCAGATTTTTATTTGTGTGGCTGCAATAACGATGATGTTTTTAAGTACTACACTTATTGAACGGAAAAAATCGGAAGAAGATCTTGTAAATTTTAATGTCAATCTTGAAAAAAAGGTAGTTGAGCGCACGAAGATTATTGAACGCTCTGTTAAAGATGCTGAATCATTTGCTTACATCGTGTCTCATGACTTGAAGGAGCCCTTGCGTACTATTGCGAGTTATTTACAGCTACTTGAGCAGCGCAACAAAAGCAAGTTGGATAAAGAGGCTAACGAATTTATAGCGTTTGCAGTAGATGGCGCGAAAAGAATGTATATGCTCATCAATGACTTATTGTCGTATTTGGATATAGGTCAAAGCGAGCCGACTTTTAAGGAAGTTGATTTTAAAAAAGTGATGGGTATAGTAGAGGGTAACCTGCATAGTAGTATTGTAGAAAGTAATGCATCTATTGTACTTGAAACGGAGATGCCAATTGTAAAAGCAGACTTTACGCAAATGGTTCAGTTGTTTCAGAACATCATTAGCAATGCGATTAAATATAAAGGACCTCAGGCTCCGGAAATCCGGATTGCGGCTAATAGAAATGGAAATTATTGGTTATTTTCTGTTAAAGATAATGGTATCGGTATAGATGGCGTATACCATCAGCAGATCTTTGGAATATTCAAGCGATTACATACGAGAGAAAAATATGAAGGCACGGGAATTGGACTGGCACTTTGTAAAAAAATAGTGGAAAGGCATAATGGAAGAATATGGGTGGATTCTGAAATTGGCAAGGGTTCAACATTTTATTTTACGCTCTAAGGAAATGCACAATCCCACTCCTTTTGCCTGCTCGAGTCAAAAAAGTACAGGAGCTATCTGGTTTTTCTTTTAAAAACGGATGCCAGTTTTTGTCCACGCAAGACTATTTTCAGCCGTTGAACTTTTAGAGAAATAGGTGGTTGTTTCTTAATGTGCTCATCCATGCCATTTTTGTAGGTAGCAATGATGTCGCGGTAAGATAAAATGCCGACAATATTTCTGGTTTCATTTGAAATAACCGGTAACACATCAATGTTTTCCTTTGCCATTGTTTCAACGGCGGTTCGTAAAGTGTCTCCCATTTCTATGTGGATACCGTTGTGTTTGATAAGTGTTCCAACTAAATCTTCATCTGCGTGATGGTTGCTAAAAAGGTTTGAAGAACTTAATATTCCTTTATACTCTCCTTCGTTGTTGGAAATGATGAAATAGTTTGAGGGGTACTCTTGTTCTTGCTTTAACCATTCGCGAACTTCTTTTATGGTATTCTCTTCGCTTACCGTTATTCCATTGTCGGTAAGGACCTGCTCAACGGTTAATTTTTCCAATACGTCTGGTTCGTAGGAGTGGGGTGTTTTAACCCCTCTTCGTGCAATCTTTTCTGTCATAATTGTATTTTCCATAATGAAATAAGATACCAGATAAGCTGTTGTACACGTTAACAGCAGTGGCAATAACGCGTTCGGTTGTCCCGTAGTTTCCAATGCAAAAACAATGGAAGTCAGAAATGCTCTTGACGCACCGGCAAACATGGCAGACATACCTACTAATGATGCCAGTGGGATAGTGATTCCCGATTCAGGAAACCAATACATGATAGTGCTTCCAAGCAATGCTCCTGTTGCGCCACCAATTGTGAGCAATGGAGCAAGTGTGCCTCCTGATGTGCCACTGGCTAATGCGATTGCCCACGATGTAAATTTTAACAGGCACAGTGACAATAGGATCTGCAAGGGCATGGTACCGGAAAGTATATCTGTGATATTGTTGTATCCGACTCCCAATGTCCGTGGAGCCCAGTAGCCGATTATACCTACCGCTAACCCACCAATGGCCGGATACAATGCCCAGTGAACAGGTATTTTTTCAAATCCATCTTCAATTGAATAAACAATTTTTGTTACCAAAACGGACAATATTCCAATTGCAACACCCATAACGGCGTAAAATCCAAGAGCCGAATTGGATGCTGATTCAATCACAAATTTTATCGGAAATACGACACCTGCATGAAATAACAGGTGATGCCCCATTGCCCCGACAATACAAGCCAGCGCCACAGGTAGAAAAGAGCGTGGTGAAAATTCGAATAATAGTAATTCTATTGCCAGGAAGATCGCTGAAATCGGACTTCCGAAAATGGCTGACATGCCTGCCGTAGCTCCTGCAGAGAGAAGGATTTTACGTTCATTGTCCGTTATTTTGAGTAATTGCCCAATGGTAGAACCCAATGCTCCGCCAGTTGCAATAATAGGCCCTTCGGCCCCGAAGGGCCCTCCCGTCCCGATAGATATGGCAGAGGAAAGCGGTTTTAAATAAGTGATCGAGGGCTTTATTTTACTTTGATTGGTCAAAATTTGTTCCATGGCTTCGGGAATACCATGTCCACGGATGGCCTTTGAACCATAGAATGCCATAAGTCCTACAACAAGTCCTCCGATTGCAGGAATTATAATTACAAATAGACCGCAGGAATTATTGGCTGGATTTAATGATTCTAAGGAGAACTTTCCATAAAAAGCAATATTCGTAAATAGGTCAATGAGATAAATCAGGAACTTAGCGATAAAACTGACCAGTATGGCAATTATAACGGCCAATCCGGCAATGGTGAACAGACGTTTTTTGTTTTGAGGTTGTTTTGCTTTAAAATTCTCCTGCTCCAACGCGGGATTTAGTGAAATTGAAACTGGAATACCATTATTTAATATGTTGTTATTTCTCATCTTCTCTGATAATTATTAATACCGGGACAATGTACGGCACATATTTTCATTATACGGGAATATAAATATCAAATTTTGCACCCGCATTCAATTTGCCTGTCGCAGTAATGACGCCGTTGTGATTTTCAACAATCCTTTTACAGATGGCAAGCCCGATGCCCGTTCCTTCATACTCATCAGAGTTGTGCAAGCGTTGAAACAATTCAAAAATCCGGTCTTTGTATTTTGGATCGAAGCCGATGCCATTATCGGCTATAGAAATGGTGAAATAATATTTACCGGAAGCCAGGAGGTTGTTATTTAAGACAGTGCCCGGGAGTATTTTACAGACAATTGAAATGCGGGGCGGAATACCATGTTTTGCATATTTCAAGGAATTGTCAATGAGATTATCAAACAGTTGCCGAAATTGAAAACGGATAACATTGGCACTACACGGACAGTCAATTTCGACGATCGCTTTTTTCTCCTCTATAATTTCCTGGTAGTCAGTTTTTGCCATTTCCCAAATATCGTTGATTACGGCATTTTCAAATTTCCGATCCGATGTCTTAAGGTGAGCATATTTCAACAAATCATCCATCAGTTTTCTCATACGCTTTGAGGAAACATAAATCCTTGATAAATGAAATTTTCCATCATCGGACAAGTTATCCTTTTCCTTTTCCAGAAGGAGTTTGATAAATGTCTGGATCTTACGCAAAGGTTCCTGCAAATCGTGACTCGATATATAGGTAAATGCTTCTAACTCTTTGTTCATCTTTGTGAGAAGTTTAATAGTTGCATTCAACACACTATTTTTTTCCTCTAAATCTGATTTAAGTCCAACAGAAACATTGAGCTCTTGCTTTAACATATAATACGCCGCAATCAGAATTAGAACAAATAGGATCATCAAGGAAATGGTTAAAAACGGAGTCAAAGAAGTCTCTTCTTTAAATAAATGGTTTCCTCCTTTAAGCATCCTGTCTTCTTCCATTCTCATTATATTTATCTGACGCCTGACATCATTCATGTTCTCTTTTCCTTCCAGCAATTCTGTTTGAAAATTTTTTGATGTTTTTGCATCTTCCATTGTTTTTTTGAGCTGCTCTACTCTGTTGTAGACAAGCGATTTTAATAGTTGATTATTTTGTTTATGGATCGGAAGCTCCTTTGCGAGCGAATCCATATTCTTAAAATTCAGCCTAAGATTCTCCAAGGCGTTATTATAGTGATCTAAAAATAAGGAGTCATTTGTCAGCAAATATCCGCGTTGTCCCGATTCAACATCTTTGAGATTCCCAAAAATATTATTGAGGACTATTTCGACCTGATGAATATGATCTATCTGCCCGGAAGTCATTATTAGATTTTCAATCCTCAAATAAGTAATCACGGAGAGTGAAATCAGAGAAAGTGTAACACAAATAAAGATTGTATTTATTCCGCGTTTTATTTTCATTTTCGTACGGTAGTTTTGCTATGCGTGTCAGGCAGTTGCTGAGTCGCTTTCAGAATTAAGAATAAAATTTTTGCGATTTGGCTGATCTTTCCGTTCCTTAATTAAAAGAAGAATCTGTTGAAGAACTCCTGTAAGTTCAGATAGCTCGCATTTGCGTACATAAAATTGCGCTCCCATTTCATAAAGTAAATCCACAATATCTCTTTGGACCGAGGTAGAATAAATTATTACCGGCAGGCCCTTTAACATGGCATTTCTTTTTATCTCTGAAAGACATTCCACTCCGTTCTTTTTAGGCATGTTGAGGTCCAGAAAAAGAACTTCAGGAAGTTTATCGCCATTCTTTAACAGGTATTCCATAAGCGCTTCGCCATCGTTGACAGTCATAAGCCGGGTCGGGAACGGTAAATTCCTTAAAGCCAAATTAAAGAAGAAGCGATCATCCCTGTCATCATCTGCCAGTATTATGTTGAATGGGGCCATGGGCACAGATTAAAAATTGACGACTTTAAAAGTGGGGAGGATGGACAATCTTGAAAAAACAATTACTAATCGATTAAACAAAAAACAAGATGTCCATCCATGCCCCTTAGACCTGTTCTGCTGAAATGCGTTTGATTGATGTGGTATAGATTTTTATTTTCTTTTGTGTAAAACAAGCACCTCGAAATTAAAATGGGAATAAAACAGGATTAAAATTCGGTTAAAGCGTTTTAAAAAAATTCAATTAGGTCTGTAAACATGTTGACATTTCGGTATGTATCAAAAAAAATCCCCACCATCATTGGCAGGGATTTAGTAAAAGCATTGATCCTAATTACTTTGATTTTGTGACTGTTGTTTTCGCGTCAGTCTTCTTCGTGTCAGCTTTTTTAGAAGCTTTCTTTTCAGTTTTCGCAGGCGTTTTGGTGTCCTTTTTGGCTGGCGTTGTTTGTGCAAAGCCTGCAAAGCAAATTGCAATGGCTACGGCAAATAATGAAATCTTTTTCATGTTTTATTATTTTAGTTTGTTTGACAAAGGTAATTCAAATTGTGCGCCACATTTTTAAATCAGGTAGTATATTTTCTTTATTTCTCAATGCCAGCTTACTCTTCATCGCATCTTCATAAAACAAGTCTCTTTTTTAATTCTTTTTTAATCTTATTTTAATTCTTTTTTAATTCTCCTGTCAATTGATGTTACTTTTGATTAGAACCTTTCTGTATTTACTAAAAATGCTGGATTTGGAAATAAAACCTATGTATTGACCATTGTCTATCACTGGAAAATTCCAGGCTCCTGTTTCATCGAATTTTTTCATTACGGAAGTCATTGTCTCATCAGAAGTAATTGTTTCCGGAGGTTTTCTCATGAGTTCTTTTGCAACGACTTTATCATAAAGCTCCATCTTGAACATCACTTCCCTTATATTATCCAAAAATATTACTCCTTGAAGACAGTTATTTTGATCAACCACCGGAAATATATTTCTGTTGGAATGAGCAACCACATCAACAAGTTCACCAAGAGTAGTGTGAGGATCAACTTTGTGAAAATCTGTTTCTATGATCGAAGAGATTCTAAGTGAGGAAAGTATGGTCTTGTCTTTGCTATGTGTAAGTACATGTCCTTTTTTTGCCAGTTTCTTTTCGTCCATAGAATGGGGCTCAAAATATTTCACAACTGTATAACTTACTGCAGAAACAATCATGAGAGGTATCATTAATGTATATCCCCCGGTTATTTCAACAATAAGAAAAATTGCAGTAAGAGGGGCGTGAAAGATGCCTGATAATATACCTGACATGGCAACAATGGTAAAATTACCTTCCGGCAGTTTCGTGATTCCAAGCATACTCACCAGTCTTGAGAAAAAATAACCCAAATAAGCTCCTACAAAGAGAGAGGGTGCAAAGTTGCCGCCATTGCCCCCACTACCGATGGTAACAGATGTGGCTACAACTTTTAACATCATAACTATACCAATAAAAAACAGCACAAACCATTCGTTATCCGCGAAACCAGAAAATAGGCTATTATTAAGTAAAGTATTGGCTTGCATTTCGGAAAGTGCCTTTATGCTGTGGTATCCTTCTCCAAACATCGAGGGAAACAAGAAAATAAGGAGAGCAAGTATTAGTCCTCCACCGATGGCCTTACGGTAAACTTTGTTTTTATCCGGTTGCAGAAATTCTTCAATTCTGGTGAAGGTTCGGACATAATAAACTGATACCAGTCCAGAAAGTACCCCTAATATTGCATAATAGGGGGTGTAATGATAATTGAATGGTTGGAGATAATGGAAGGACAGAAGAATGCCCTCTTTGAGAATAATTTTTGAAAACAAAGCTCCTATCGCCGCAGCAATTATAAGAGGAATAAAAACGGAGATACTTACATCAGCCAGTATGACTTCCAGCGCGAAAAGTACGCCTGCAATTGGGGAGTCAAAGGCTGCTGCTATTCCGGCAGCGGCACCACTGGCAAGTAATAATACCCGGTCTTTATAGGTCAAACGATACGTCCTTGCGAAATTAGATCCGATTGCAGAACCAGTTGTGACCATTGGTGATTCTAGCCCGGCCGAACCTCCAAATCCAACGGTGAGTGCACTGCTAATAATATGTGAATACATTTGATCTTTGGGTAGTATGGCCGATTTTTTAATGATGGAATGAAGGATATTAGGAGTTCCTCTTCCTAATTTTCCATGCAGAAAACGATGAACAAAAAATACACACAGTAAAAGCCCGGCCATAGGCGCAAACAGGTATATGTAATATTGGTATTTTACATGATAATCATGGGTTATTGCATCATGTATATAATGCACGAGTGTTTTGAGAATAATCGCCGCTATCCCTGCGCTCATGCCCACCAGCATACTTGAAAAAATAAGAAACTGTCTTTTGTTGAGCTTATTATGAATCCAGTTTATTCCGTACTCGTAAAATTTTAAATAGTTCATGTTCCTATTTTAATAATTTAGCTAAAAATGTATTACGTTGCAATTGGGGTGAATTTTAGCAAATGTATTAATCGTCCTTTCTGAGATTTGGGTGTTATAGCAAACCAGTGTATGCAATTTTTTTAAAGTTTCAAGTGAGCCTGTTTTTTTTACAGGCGTGTTGGAAATATCAAGGTCAGTCAGGTTAGCTAATTTGGAAATCGGTTCCAAGTCTTTTATCCGTGTACCGGCGCACTTTAAAACTTCTAATTGGGTCAAATTTAGGATGGGAAGTAGATTTCTAACTGCGGTGTTACTACAGTTTAACTTTATCAAACCCAAATTATTTTCAATTGCCTTCAAATCAATCATAGGGTTACCGGAAATGTCCAATTCCCGTAATTCTTGGTAGTTTTTAAGATCGGGCAGGGTGGAGTATAAACCTCTGGAAAGATTGAGGATTTTCAAATGAGAAAATTTCTTTAAAGGTTCCAGATTTACCAAATTTTGGCCACTAATATTAATTGAATCCAGATTGACTAATTTATGAAGCTGTATTGCTGATGGCGGGGCATCCAGTGGGGTATATAGCCGGAACACAGTTTTCCATTCATTATTCAGGTTTCCCCACCATTCCATTAGTTCTTCTGACTTATAAATTACAAGACATTTTTTATTGCCATTAATGAAGTTTGTAAGTGTTAGGCTGTCAATGGGAACA
>JABDFG010000028.1 GCA_013286655.1 Bacteroidota bacterium | reverse complement strand
TGTTTAGTTACATTACTTATCACGATCCTGTCAGTTCAAAATTCTTCGGCACAAAAGACCGGACTTTTCGAGGATACAGTTACTTTTTCCGGCGTGCATGGCTGGCCCATATGGTATTATGTACCGCCTGACTATAACCCTGCGCATAAATACAAATTGATTGTGGGCTTGCAGGATAATGGGGATAATCCACATGATTATTTGAAATATTATATGATGCCTTTGGATACTGCGCCGGGTCAAACAAGTTTGAATGCCATTTTCGTGGCACCTTCTCCCAGATGTGCTTCCTGTGATTTTTTTAACGACACAGCCATTATTACCCAAGCTATTCGGCTTACCATGTCCAATTATACGATTGATAATACACACATTTATATGAATGGTTTTTCAATGGGAGGAAAGGCGGCTCTTCGTTATGGACTGATAAATTACTGGCGTTTTCGTGGTATCGAAGTGAGAACACCGGCCATTGGAGGAATACTGGAAGCCAATGATAAGGTACCTTCTTATTATTTTCCTTATTCCAACGGGAAATACATACCAATAGCCATGACTATTGGTTCCAATGATACCGGTCCAACCGGCTTTGATTCATATCACTCCTCGTTTAGAACAATCGTGACAACTGCCTACCAAAATTTATACGATTCAGGAGCTGTAGCTCATTTAACGACAGTGTATGGGATGGGGCACAACTCTCCACACCTGGCAGTTTTATATAACGAATACAATTATTTAGATAAAAATGCCAGTTCTTATGCTACGAATGATGCCGGTATAAGTTTTATTTCGACGCCAACTGAAGAATGCAGTGCATCATACCTCCCTGTATTAACTGTTCAGAATAAGGGAATAAATAAATTAACGACAGCCTCTGTAAATTATCAAATAGATAATGGGGCAGTTCAAACGCAAAGCTGGACGGGTAGCCTTAACCGGCTTGGTAGAAATAACATTACATTGCCCTTGCAGTCTTTATCAGCGGGTGCACATAGTATTAAAGCGTATACCTCTATGCCAAATGGAGTTAATGACACAGTTCCCTCAAACGATACGCTTAATGTTAACTTTAATATCATCTCTCAAGGATACAGCCCTGTTATTGCACAAGGCTTTGAAACGGCTACGTTTCCCCCTTCCGGCTGGAAGCAAACCGGAACTGACTCGGCCTGGTGCTGGCATCGCCTGGACAGCAATACCATAGGATGGGATTTTATACACGAATTGGAAACTACAAATCTTTATGGAGCTTATTTGAAAAGTGCTTCCTGTATCTATTTTGATAATATATGCGCTGATAATATCGGTAAAAAATACGCTATCCATACTCCTCAATATGATTTTTCAAAAGCGACCAATCCAATATTGACATTTGATTATGCGTATGCTCCCCAATCCGGCAGCACAGGCCAGGATACGTTGGCCGTAAGTTATTCGACAGATTGCGGTGCAACCTGGAGCAATCTTATAAAAAAAGGAGGCATTCAGCTGAGTACTACAGGATCATATATAGATACCGTAATGTATCCAAATTGCACCTCAAAAACTCCGCATGATTTTTGGAAAACAGATACTCTCAAACTTAATAACGTTATCGGGCAGTCTATGGTAATGTTTTCATTTGAGTGTAGGTCGGATTGGGGAAATATGCTATACCTGGATAATATTACGCTCGGTTCAGCGGTTACAGGAATTGCAGATAAAACTCAAAATGATAATACACTCGGAGTTTATCCAAATCCAAATGATGGGAAGTTCACGGTTTTGGTTACTTCAACACTCCAATGCGATTATATTCTGGAGCTGAAAAATATTCTTGGACAAGTATTGTATACGGAAAAACTACCTGAATTTTCGGGAGCTTATACTCAGCAACTGGCTCTTGGAAATTTTGGCAGTGGCCTGTATTTTGTAAGTCTGAAAAATCAAACCGGTGAGACGGTTAAAAAAATAATTATAAACTGAGGGCGGCTAAGCGATAAGCGGGGACTCCATCCCCGCATATTTCTCCAGGATCTCTTCCAGCACCCCAAAGATTTCATCCGCGCCGTATAATGTCACCAAACGCATCCGATAGTCCTTAAAGTGATCCAGCCCTTTAAAATAATTGGCATAGTGTCTACGCATTTCAACGATGCCAAGCTTTTCGCCCTTCCACTCAATTGACTTTTTAAGATGAGTGCGACATACTTCCACCCTGTCTTCAACAGTAGGAGGAGGTAAGTGCGATCCCGTTTTTAAAAAATGTTTCACCTCATTAAATATCCAGGGATGGCCTACGCTGGCCCTTCCGATCATCACTCCATCAACTCCGTATGTGTCCTTCATCCGTTTCACCTTTTCGGGTGAATCGGCATCGCCGTTCCCGAAAATCGGGATCCGGATCCTGGGATTGTTTTTTATTTCAGCGATAAGTGTCCAATCCGCTTCTCCTTTATACATCTGCTGCCGGGTTCTTCCATGCACGCTCAATGCCGCAATACCAATATCCTGAAGTCGTTCCGCGACTTCCGTAACGTTTTTGGTCTTATCATCCCAGCCCAGGCGGGTTTTAACTGTAACCGGACGGCTCGCAATCTTCACAATCTCGCTGGTCATGTGAACCATTTTAGGAACATCCTGTAATAATGCGGCTCCGGCACCCTTACAGGCAACCGCTTTAACAGGACAACCATAATTAATGTCAATCAGATCCGGCCGGGCATTGTCAGCAATGATACCTGCCTCGCGCATAGAATCAATATCACTTCCAAAAAGTTGTATGCCAATAGGGCGTTCATATTCAAAGATGTCAAGTTTATGAACACTCTTGGCGGCGCTGCGAATTAAACCCTCAGAAGAAATAAATTCCGTATACATCAGGTCAGCCCCATACTGTTTACACACAAAGCGAAAAGGAGGATCGCTTACATCTTCCATGGGTGCCAGTAACAGTGGGAAATCACCAAGTTCCAGTGTGCCGATTTTTACCATATCTTTGCAAAATTACAAAATCTAAAGCTAACCTGATGTTTAAGGCACTCAGCCCCGCCGGATTCTTTATAATAGTGATGATTTATTTTCTGACACTTTTTGGATTGTCCGTGATGGCTTCCACTTTAGATATTGATACCAGTATCACGGACGAACAGTTTCTGTTTTCATTTAAGATCAAGCAGGCCCTGGGCGTTATTATGATTTTTATGGTTCCTGCCTGTATACTGGTATTGCTTTTCACTTCTGAAAAACTTCATTATTTCCTGATCCATAAAGCCCCTTCTTTTTGGTTTGTAGTGATCAGTTCTGCCCTGATTATTGTCGCCTTGCCGCTTATTGGTTACCTGGAAGAAATCAATAAAGCCATCACCTTACCCGTTTCCTTTTCCGGTCTTGAAACATGGATGAAAAGCAGTGAAGCAAAGGCTCAGTTTATTGAAGATGCTTTAATGAAGGAATTAGGTCTGGGCAACCTGATGATGAACCTGTTCGTAATAGCCTTTATGGCCGCTCTTAGTGAGGAATTGTTTTTTAGAGGGCTTATTCAGCAAGCTTTGTTAAAGCTGACAAAAAATATACATTGGGCCATTTGGATCACCGCAATTCTGTTCAGTGCTTTTCACCTACAGTTTTATGGATTTATTCCGCGTGTGGTATTGGGGGCTATTTTGGGGTATATCTTCGTGTGGAGTGGTTCCCTATGGACGAGCATTATTGTCCATTTCATCAATAATGCCGTTGTATTAATAATGACCTATTTGATGAACACAGGCAGACTGCCCAGGGCTATCCAGGAAATCGGCATGGAAGGGGATAAAGTGACGCTGAGTTGGGCGTTGTCGGGTACGTTTCTTGTAATTGCTTGTATGTATTTATTAAATAAGATGAGAACCCCAAATTTATAATCCTCACTTAGGAGGTTGCCCTTTTTCGTGTTCCTCAACCTGGATGGAGTTTTGTTAGTTTGCCAGATTAAACGTTTGTTTTACTTCAGCGTAGTTTTTGTAGTTTGTAGTTGGATGCTTTGCCTTTGCTGCAGGAGGGACACAAACAACTTTAAACGTCGCTCCATTGGGATAAGTTGGGTTTGAATAAGGATTTGTATTTGGCAAGGTCCCGTTTATACTGTCTATAAAGACCGTAATTTGATAGGGAGAAAACTCATAATTCCAGATGTATCCGTTAACAGTATACGGCAAGGGAACCCAATTCCCATTTTGCCCATTACCCACTTTCCCATATTCGGGAGACAAATACAACTGAACAAGCCCTCCGGCAATTACTGAAGGAGTGATTGCACTGTCAGTGGCAGTAAATAGATATGCACTATTACCATTAAAGAGAGTACCTTTTACCCAGGGGCCAATTACATGAAAAGAGTCCGTAGAAATATTAGCTATTCCGGGTATTCCCTTCGGGCCTGCGGGACCTATTGTGCCATCTTTTGAACAACCCGTAATTGAAGATATTGCTGAAATGCCAATGATCAGCAGCGCTAATTTTGAAATGGTTTTCATAAAATGGTTAGTTAAATTATAATGTTTCTCGTCTTTCCCAAATGTATTCTCTCATTCTGTATTTTTCAACTGAAATATACCACTCGCACATTTATAGAGACAATCACATTCATTGTGCTAACAACACTTAAAACATCTTTAAAAAAGCGCGCAAAAATTTGCGTAGTTAAATGGCTACATGTATATTTATACTCAGCTAGCGATGCCATGAATTTAAGACGAGACGTATTTCAAGCCATAGCAGATCCGACAAGAAGGACTATACTTTTATTGGTTGCTTCGCAATCAATGACAGCGGGTGCAATAGCCTCAAACTTTAACACAGCTAGACCGACCGTTTCAAAACATATACAAATCCTCACAGAATGTGAATTGCTTGAACAGGAACAAAACGGCAGAGAAATATACTATCATTTAAATCCCCAAAAGATGAAGGAAATAGCGGACTTTATTGAACCATTCCACAAAATGTGGGATGAGAGATTTAACAGATTGGAAAATATTATGAAGAATTATAAATAAAAAAATAGAATATTATGGAACAAAAAACCAAAATCAGTGCTGAAGACGGCAAACAGGAATTGAAAATAACCAGGGAATTTGATTTGCCTGTTGAATTACTTTTCAAGGCACATGCCGAGCCCCAGCTCATTGAACAATGGATGTCAAACCCTTATGCAACAGCTAAAACATTGAAGTTTGAAGGAAAGAAACTTGGTAGTTATCAATTAGAATCAACAGATGCAAATGGAAAAGTTGTCCTACGCTCTAATGGAGTAATCCATGAGTTCATTATGAATAAAAAAATCATCCGCACATTTGAAATGGAAAATGCTCCATTTGGTGTTCAGCTTGAGATTTACGAATTTGAAAAACTGGCTGACAACACCAGTAAACTGAAGATGCATGTAATATACGAATCTGTTGAACTAAGGGACCAATTGCTTAAGATGCCTTTTGCTCAAGGCATAAACATGGCGCACGATAGAATACAGGAAATAGGAAACAAATTAAAATAAAATAATATGGAAAAGAGAAACAAAATAATTTATTGGGTTTTTACAGGCTTATTTACATTTGGCATGTTGCAGAGTGGAATTTTTGCACTGTTGCGGTCTCAAATTTGGATTGACATGGTCAGTCATTTGGGCTATCCATTATATTTTTTGAGCATCCTTGGAGTTTGGAAAATTCTTGGAGTCATAGTGGTTTTATTGCCAGGATTTAAGCTTGTTAAAGAATGGGCGTATGCAGGTTTCTTTTTTTTAATGACTGGTGCATTAATTTCACATTTGGTAATGGGCGATGGTGGAAAAGCAATTCTTGGCCCACTTTTTCAAACTGTTTTTATTATTTTGTCGTGGTATTTCAGACCAATTGAGAGAAAAATTAGTTTTATCAACAACAAATAAAATGAATCCTAAAGTTGATTGGTATTTTAGTAAAACTAAAAGGTGGCACGAAGAATTGGTGCAATTGAGAATGTTCGTTCTGGACTGTGGCCTGACCGAAGAATTGAAATGGGGGGTCCCCTGTTACACCTTTAGGAATAGCAACATCATTTTAATACATGTATTTAAAGAATACTGTGCATTACTATTTATGAAAGGCGTATTATTAAAGGATGTCAAAGGAATTCTTGTGCAACAAACAGAGAATGTGCAAGCAGCACGACAAATAAGATTTACGAGTGTTAAGGAAATAGTGAAGATGAAAGCTATAATCAAAGCCTATATTAAAGAAGCGATTGAAATAGAAAAAGCTGGCTTGAAAGTAGAATTAAAAAAGACATCAGAATTCAAAATGCCCGAAGAATTTCAGAATGTACTGGACGATATACCTGAATTGAAAGTCGCTTTTTATAATTTAACCCCAGGTAGGCAAAGAGGATACCTACTTCATTTTTCTTCAGCCAAGCAAGCCAAAACAAGAGAAGCAAGAATTGAAAAATGCGTGCAAAAAATTCTCGATGGAAAGGGATTAGACGATTAAGGCTATGCGGCACCAATTGTCCTTGCTCAGTAATCCAAAATCTTCCGTTCGAAAACTTTGTATTCCATTGCAGGTTTATTGCCCGTCCACCATATCTTCATCACTACCTTTTAAAAAGTCATCCGCCTCATGCTGAATATCCTCGTTGGAAATTCCATCCAAGAAGAACTCATCGCTTTTCGCTTCATTTTCATTTTCCAAATCAATTTGCTCAGCAGTAGGCAAATCAATCATTTCAATTTCTATGATTTCAGGTTTTGTCTGTTGCTTCGGAGCAGGTTTGAGCTTCTGAATAGGTTTCGGTTTAGATACAGATTTCTTGAGTACGGGCTTTTTGGTAAACCTGGATTTTGGCTTTGAAGTAGTTGTCTTTTTAAGGACTTTCTTCTTTGACTTAACAGGGACGGCTTTCTTTGTAACCTTTTTCTTGGCTTTTATAGGAGATTTCTTTTTGCTCGCTGATTTCACCGTTTTTTTGACTGGTTTCTTTTTTGTAGGTTTCTTTTTTGCTTTGGCTGGTTTTTTTTTTGTCTTTTTCATGGGGAAGGTTTTTGGGTACTTCAAAACTAAGATAATTTCGGATTGCCTCTGACACTCTTTCGGTTAAAAATGGCGGTATTATAGTACGGAAAAAACAGGTTAATTCAGTCAATTTAAGCCATTTTGAACAATTTGTTTCCCTTTTTAAATCTTAACCATACCTTCGTCAACGATTTAGATCCTGTGATATCGTGTACAGGAGTGGTTTTCTAACCATTATCTGCATCTGACCTAATAGAAAATTAGTTGAAATGAATCATTTTAAAATCTATCATCCCAGAATTATAAAAAAGCTTCGATCGGGATTGTCTACTGACAAAAAGACCAAATTCAAAGACCTAAAAAAATACATTGGTACGAAGTACGACTTTATTGGGCTTTCCGTTCCTAAACAACGGGAAGTATTTCATGCGGGCTACGAATTCAATTACTTATCACTTTCGGAACAATTAGAAATATGGAATGAGATTTGGCTCTTCTCTAAATCATACGAAGCGTTGTCACAATCCCTCTTTTTCGTTGAAAAACATTTACGACTATTGGATAGCCGGGAACTTTGGCAGACAACAATGAACTGGACAGGAAAAGTTGATAACTGGGCTCATTCGGATAGTTTATCTGCAATATATTCATATCTTCTGGAAATAGAAACAAAATCGGTTTACTCCCGGCTGAAACTATGGAATAGTTCCCGAAATCCCTGGGAACGTAGGCAATCTATTGTAGGTCTTATGGAGTACAGCAGAAAAAGGAGTAAGGTATTGGCAGTCAATAAATTGTTACCAATGGTGAAGCCCCTGTTGACAGATGAAAATTATTTCGTGCAAAAGGGTGTAGGCTGGACACTTCGGGAGGTTGGAAATGTTTATCCAAATGAAACTTGGAATTTTCTGCTGAAACATCATTCAGTTATCACCTCCGTTGCATTTAGCCCGGCGATTGAAAAGTTGGATACGGAAAGAAGGGTTAGGATTAAAGCATTGAGGAAAAAAACAAGGTAGCCTTACGGGGCTACCTTGAAAACCAAAAGGTTTATATTTTCAAAAGAAAATCTCTATTTTACTAGCGATTCTTTTCAGATTTGCCTGGTAAATAAATCAGATGTATTCTTTTAGATTTCTCTTCTGGAATTTTCTCTGGCCATGCAATCCTGCGAGTTTTCATATCGAATTATCGTGCCAAATGATTTTGAAGCTAAAATTGAGGGAGTTGACATAATTTATTTTTACTATGGGGACTTATTTACACAAGACAGGAAGAAAATTCAACTTGCGGAAGATGACTATCAAGGAAGTTTTCGTGTTCATTCAAAACAAAAAAACCCGGAATTCTCCGGGTTTTCATTTGAGTTAACGTGGTGGCTATTGGATAAGGCAATAACCTACTTTCAACAGGAATCGCTTTCTATCAACACGCCATAGTTTTTAAGTTCTTATCCCAAAAGTAAACAAAGGTTCGGAACTGGGAGCAAAGGCCGGATCATAGCCCTGTTTTTGGCTTCTTTTTCCTTTTTCTTGTGGTTGGCTGTTCCGGTTGGTTTGGCTGCTCCTGTCCGATGTTTTTCAGCTTGTTTTCTAGCTCCGCGATACGCCTCTGATCCTCTTTTTCAAGGTAAGCCATACGTTCAGGGATGGTTCCATCCCGCATAACAATATGTCTTTCCAGCTCTTTTCCTGCCCCCTCATAGCTGTAACGCTTATCAAAGTGTTCACAGCTTTTAACTTTGAACTGTTCCCGGTAAAACAGCTTTTTATCGTTTACAAGGGGCGATAGCTTCATGATTTTGGCTTTATCCTGCCTGCTGACGATAATATGGATATGGGTGTTATCCCCCGGTACGAGGTCCCCTGTTTTTGCCCTACCTTCTTTTACCTCTGTGTCAGTTCTCTTATAATAGCGGTTATCTTCGATTTTGGCAAAGTATACCAGGTCTTTTCCAGCTAGCTTTTTATTGCCATTCTTCCCATTAAAGTTTTCGGCATAAATGTCCATAACTTCCCTTGTAAATGCTTTAAGTTTTACCGGGTCGTTTTTCAGGTGTTTTATTTCATCCGTCCGGGGAGCAATCACAAGACTGTAAAACTTGGCTTCGTGTTTTTCTATTTTCGGGCAGTTGTTGTCGATTGTTTTAATCACCTCCGGACCCGTAAAAGTATCCCGGTCATGGTTAAAGAAAAGTTCCCGGTTAACCCCCTTCGCTTCGTCCTCCTTGCTAAGATATTTTACCAGAGGTATACAGCTACGGGAGTTATCATATTTCTTGTTACCGTCGGTCTTTGGATTGATTACCTTAACGTACATCTTTTACCTGATCCGTAGTTTTTTATCTGGTACGCAGACCTTTTAAGTTTCTGCCATTTTGTCCAGTCTGGCTAATACCTCTCCCAGCTTTTTAATGGTATTGGCATTGGTCTGTTGCTGGGTGTCCAGTTGCTCCTTATAATACTTGTGCTGCGTTTCTAACTGCTCCAGGTGATGTTTTTGGTCTGCATCTATCATTTCCTCTGTACGGCTTAAAACAGCCTTAAAAGTGCTTTCTTTCGGGGCATCGTTGAGCAGGATTTCGGAGCGGCGAACAAGCATCATTAACTGCTCTAAAAGTGGGTTCATTTTATCCTGTTCCTGGGCTTTGATAACCCCTATAATCTGATCTACTCTGCGGGTTAATTCTTTGATTGCCTTTTGGGGACTTTCATCTATGGAGTGTTCGGGGTCTATTCCCGTCTTTTTAAAATAAACCACCCCGTACCGGAGGAACTCTACAATAGTTTTCTTATGTGCTTTACAAAGGTTTTTCAGCTCTTTGTGGGTAAGATCGTCGATACCGATAGTTTTCATTTCTGTGTTAGCCCTTGTGTAAAACAAGCTTAACTATCAATACGTTAAATACAGTAATGTAGCACGTTTTCAAAAAAACACAACCTAACACAAACGTAGACTGCTGATTTAAAATTCCTTACGATAAACAATTACGCGGGGTAACAGGAAAATCCTGTTCCCGCTTGTTCGCATCATGAAAATCAAAAAGAGGCCGGCCTTGACCTTTTTTAATTGAGAGCTGACAGCATTTTATTCCCGCCCGGTTAAAGTCTGTTTACACGACACTTAGTGCAGTTCTGCTTTTTCCTTTCCCCTTTTATTTTAATCCGTTCTCCGGTTTTTTCAGCCTGGTTTTGAACAAGGATGCCGGGGCATACTCTTCTTTAAACTTCAATACGTTTCTGTAATTTTTCACGTAATTTTTGATGAAATTTAAGGTATGAATTAATGATCTTTTTTGCCTGATTGAAATATTTTTTTTCAGGAAAAAAAAGTCATTTTTATTAGGCAAAATAAAACGAGTATATTTTTTAAAATGGCAGGGACTTGATTCAATATTCAGGGACAGGAATGCCGACAGAATTTTGATAAACTAATTCACAAAAATGCAACCCTGAAAAATCATGTATTGGATACAATTGAATTTTTGGAGCAGCAAACGAAGAGCCTTACCTTTCTGCCAAAGTGACATAATTCGTTTGTCAATTAAATTAATTGAATGATTTTAATTAAAGTTTCAGAACTATGTTGTAGAAAGTCCGGTTATACTAAGAAAGTAAAAAAAGTACAAATTTGTAAGTGTTTTTAAATCCATTCAATTTACTTTTAAGTATTCTATTCCAATGCTTGCGTCTTTTAATGATATTATATTGTTCCCAAATCAATCCGAAATTGTTTTAGTTTTGCTATGACATGTCGATAAATGCCAACACAGAAATGCAAAAACACGGTATTCCTGCTTTAATATCCTTTTTCCTGCCTGGTCTTGGCCAACTAATAAAAGGACAAATTTTTAAAGCGCTTATGATTTGGGTTGTCGGAGGAGTAATTGGATTTTTTCTTTGGTGGACTTTTATTATTCCGTTCCTGTTTTGGGCGTGGAATGTTTATGACGCATATAATTCAAACTAAAATTCTGGCTCATGAGACCAAAGAAAAAGTTAACCAAAAAAGCCGTTAAGAAAGTTGTAAAGAAAACCGTATCCATTAAGACAAAGAAGAAAACTGTGAAAAGGGCAACTGCTCCAAAAGTCAAGTCTAAGCCTGTTAAAAAAACTATTGCGAAGAAAGCCAAAGTCGTCACCCAAAAGAGTGTCCTCAAAAATCCAAGACCCCGTTTAAATCCAAGACCAAAATTGAGAACAGAGCCGGAAACATCGCTCCTGAAAGAAGTCTTTGAAACGCAACATCCTGAAATGAGCAAAGAAGTATTCGTAGAAGCATTGGAATTTATTGCGGAGAGAAAACCGTCAGAAGAGTTTTATGAGGCAAATGATCCGGAAGATGAAAGTGAAGATGATAAAGAAGCGGAGTAATGTTTAATTTATTTTAGGATAGTGAGTTGCTTTAAAATATACTATAAACGGATTGGCACAATCTATGTATGAGTATTTTCGGCTAAAGTTCAACGAAAATAGTTGAAAACTAAGGCATTGGACGAAAATTTGCGAATAACCAAGAAAATGTCGGATGGTCTGCAAAATATCAAAGCCATCTACGAAAAAATCAATGCGCTAACAATCAATGAATGGGAAGGACTTTCCACTGATATGGAAAAATCCAATCCACTGCTCCTTGAAATTTATTTGGGATTCAATGGAAGTACGAATTTTACCCCAACTCAATTGGAGGTGACAAAGAAAATCCTGGCAACGATATGGCTTTACAATGGCGGGGACGAGGCAAATGTGTTAACTGCGGAAAAGTTAATTGAAAATTATAATAAAAATGCTCAATTTGTGACTTACTTGGGAGGCGAAAATAAAGAAGATCTGGGAAATACAGCATTGGACTACATCCTGAACAATAGTGATTGTGTGGCATTTGCCTTTTCGTTAAATGTTTTGCAAGAAAGTCCTGAATTTAAAAATTTTGGTTTGATTGAAATTGGCGACATATTGATGGAGTTGAAGTCCGTTAATGATTGTTTGGTAAAGACTTCATTATAATCTATTTTTTTCTGAATTGTTGTTATTTTGAAATGGTCGCACTTCTATTTTTCAAGGAAGAATGACCGGCTGGAATCATATTGTGGGTTCTTGGATTATTTGTACTTGCCGTGTTTTCCTTAAGTAAGCAAAGATTTTTTTCTAATCAATATTTACAAGTATGTAAGTATTTCATTCTATTCTGTCAGCTACTTACGGTTGGAAGAAATGTTTTGTTTAGAAAATTTTGAGATAGGTTTAATACGAATTAACATTATATCGCTATTCGCAAATTAGTACATTTGGTATCATTTGTAAGTAAATAAAACGGTCAATATGTTTATTACAATTTTAGGCTTTCGTGAAAAGCCATCAGATAGATCTCGATCAGAAATATTTTTAACTATTGATGATTGGAATGATTATTCTTTTTATACTTTGTTTTATTTAACATATGTTAATGAACAGGGTCAAAAATTGGAAATAGGGTCAGTAAAAATTGGCTATTTTGGACAAGAAAAACAAAAAAAAGCGCGATTGCTTGGTGTTAACGATTCGTTTGATAAACTCGATGAGAAATTCTTTTCCTTAGGCCAAGACGATAGTTATTATGACAATCTTAATAAAATTGGAGCGGAAATAAGGGACAAAATATTGGATGCTTTAAATGATATTGCAAAAAATGAAAAGCTTTATCGAAGAGCAATAAATGAGGAAGTGACGAAAATTTCACTTTTGAGAAGTGTTAGTCAAACGTCCATTACAGGCCAGTTCAGAAGATTAACCATTGGAGGTGCACGTTTATCAAGCTATGAATTTAACTTTGTAGCCCCAAAGAATACCGAAAGTTTTGCTACGTCAATGGAACTGTCATTTAAAGTTGTTCCTGAATCATCACCGCCGACTAACGTTCATGTATTAATTGGAAGGAATGGAGTAGGCAAAACTCGTTTATTGAATAATATGATCAAAACGTTAGTTAACAATGGACAAACAGAATTAAACTGCGGTGTGTTTAAGTCTGAAGCAATTTCACCAGAACAAAATCTATTTTCCAATGTAATTTCTGTTTCTTTTAGTGCCTTTGATGAAACTGAACCAATAAAAGAGCAAGAAGATAAAACTTCTGGTATCCATTACTCATATATAGGTTTAAAACGACCTAAAATGGATCCAGATAATGAATTGGGTCCGAAAAGTCGAACTATGTTAAATGAAGAATGTGTCGAAAGTGTTTGGGCCTGCAAGGTTGGTTCAAAGAGTATTTTATGGAAAAGAGCTATTGAGATGCTTGAATCAGATCCTATGTTTAAAGATGCGGCTATTTCCTCTGCCATTGACATCATTGAACACTCGACTTTTATAAATAGAGCTACACCTTTATTTCTGAAACTTAGTTCAGGTCATAAAATTGTTCTACTTACAGTTTCTAAATTGGTAGAAAAATTGGAAGAGCGTAGTTTAGTTTTAATGGATGAACCAGAAGCTCATCTCCATCCACCATTATTGTCAGCCTTAATCAGGGCTATTTCGGATTTAATGATTCATAAAAATGGCGTGGCTATAATTGCGACACATTCGCCTGTAATCCTGCAAGAAGTGCCCAAAAGTTGTGTATTGACTTTAAGAAGGAATGGCGCCGAAGCTATTGTAGAAAGACTTGAATCGGAATCTTTCGGTGAAAATGTAGGCGCATTAACTAGAGAGGTGTTTGGTCTTGAGGTTACAAATTCTGGATTTCATAAATTATTAAATGATGCTATTGAGAAAGAGAATAATTATAATTCTGCTTTAAATCATTTCAATGGACAACTTGGTATGGAAGCCAAATCAATATTACGAGCACTTTCAGTTGAAAGGAATGGCTTTGAAGAAAGTATATGAAAAGTTTAGCTAAACCAACGGAAGTTCCAGCTGACGTTTTTGAAACGTGCATTAGCCGAATAAAAAAAATAAGACTTCAAAATAAGCTGCGTGCATGTAAGCCGTTAATTACTTCTGCTTCTTTGGAATTTGAAAATAAAGTTTCTGCTCTACAACTTCATACGATAAATCGGGAAATCATAGTCAATGGAAATGTCAAAGCGAAAGAATTAGAAAAAGTTTATAAAAGTAGAATGGCGAAAAAAGGTAGTCCAGGCCGTTCGCTTTATGATAAGCTATTGGCTGCTCCGGCACATGGTATTTGTCCTCTTTGTTCACAAAGGATAGCCACGACACTTGACCACCATTTGCCAAAAGCATTATACCCAAGGCTTGCGATTGTGCCAATAAACTTGGTTCCTTCCTGTACAGATTGCAATAAGTTGAAACGTGCAAAATACCCTTTAAATTCGGCACAAGAAACATTGCACCCGTATTTTGACAATATTGAAAAGGACTTATGGTTAGATGCAAATCTTATCCGAACGTCCCCGATCGTAGTAAATTATTTTATTAATCCTCCTGCCGAATGGAACGCGATTCTTATAGATCGGGTTAAATATCATTTTGATTCGCTTTCGTTAAACAAATTATATAGTTCAAATGCCGGTTCTGAAATTGTACAAATAAAAGATCAATTAGACAGAATTTATGCTCGTTCAGGAAAAGAGGGAGTTAGATTACATTTATTGGAAAGTGCGGAAAGTCGAGCAAAAGTAAATTCAAATTCTTGGAAAGCAGTAATGTATAAAATGCTTGGCAATGATATCTGGTTTTGTGATAAAGGATGGACATAAGATTCGATCGACAAAAGTTGCTAAATGGTTAGATGAAGGAGCAATGAAAATATTTTAGAAGGATGAGTGAAGATCAAAAAACAATAGATAATAGTTTCAACGGAATGGCGGCTTTAATAATAAGCCCAATAGAAACGAATGAATTTATTGATAAAATATTAGCTAAGATAGGCTCGGAATATGAGCCGGAACAAGTTCCTGTTAAAATTGAGCCGTATGCTAAAATTCACAACTGTTATATTGATGTTGAACAAAAAGTAAAATTGGAAGGTGGCAGCATACATTTTGGATGGGCAATTTTTCAAACAGACATCCTTTGCGAAGCAGAGCATCATGCGGTTTATGAATTAGAAAATGGCGATTTGATAGATATTAGCCCAAGGGAGTTTCCTTTTGAATCAATTATGTTTGTCCCTGACAATAAGGCTAAATATACAGGTCAGTCTATTGATAATGTAAGAATAAACATTACTGAGAACGTTGTAGTTGATGATTTTATTTTGATTTGCGAATGCGTTGAAAAATTGTATTCTTATGGGAACAGAATTAATGATGAGCAGTTGAATTTGCCAGAATTTATATTTCAGTTGATAAAACAATACGAAGACCTGAAAATATCATACTTGACTTTTATCAGAAATGGTGGAAGGTATAATACAACTTGTTTTTGTGGAAGTCCCAAAAACTATAATAATTGTCATGGAAAATCACTGCGAGATGGTATTAAAAAGGAAATGTTAAGTATAAAGAAGCAGATAAGAAATTCCCAGAAATAACTGATCCGTTTACCAGATTGGTATTTTTTCGGGATTGATTTTTCAAAATGGCAGTTTAAATTGAGGTTGTTTAACATGGTAATAAAACATAACGTTTTCAAGTTTTACTTTTTCCCTTCTTCTTCTTGCAGATATAACAGAAGTAATAAAAGGAAATCGTAAAAACTGGATTTGTCCTGAATTTAGAATTTTGCCAGTATTAGTATTTTTCTGAATAGTAAAAAGTTGATAGTCAAAAAATGAAATATTGAAAACAGGTCCGAACTTATCTTTATAATAGATGGTTTTATTTTTCATGGCGGTTGTATTTATAAAATGCCTTCATCGGCAAAGGAGAAATGACTTTCATTGGTTAAAATAATGTGATCTAAAAGCGGTATTTCCAAAAGCTTCCCAACTTCTTTTATTTTTTTAGTGAGCTGAATATCCTGCTCGGATGGTTTAAGATTTTCAGAAGGATGATTGTGCCCTACGATTATTGAACAGGAATTTGCTTTCAGTGCGATTGCAAAAATGTGTCGAACGTCAACGACTGTTCCTGTCAGACCACCCTGCGAAAGTTTTATATAGCCTAGTACCCGGTTTGATCTATTAAGACAAATCAGGTAAAAGGATTCACAGAAGTTTATGTTGTCAGTCCAAATTGATCTTAGTACCATTTCGGCATCTTTACTTGTTATAATTTTCGCTCTTTTTGATGCTTTTACTATGTTACGATAGGTAACTTCTATTTCCTGTAAGGCATTTTCCTGTATCTTCTTAGTGCAGGAAGCAAAATTTTCATTTTCAGTTTGCAGCGTATTCATTGTTCAGGTTGATTGGTTAAAAATATTTCTATTAGATTGTCTTTTGAGAAACCAAAGTTTCTCAGTTGGTATAGTGTAATGGAAAGTAGCTGACAGAGTTGTTTTACTGAAAGCTGCTGTAATTCATAGCGGTCATAAACCATTTCTTTATCAATTTGTTCTAAGCTCATGGTGTTTTACCTATGTTTATCCCGCTGGCTTTGCAGTTTTTTAGTTTGTTATTTTGTTTTTGATTCATAGAGTTTGTTTTAAATGAAATACTTAAAAAGAAAGCTCTTCCGATAGGTGGGAATTAGCCGGACTGTCAAGGCTTTTTCAAAAAATACTACCCTCAAAGGGGCGTGGAGATTTTTCGAAAAACCCTGAAAGGGCCTGGCCTTGACAGCCCTGAAGTGGGCTGGTCTTTGAGCGTTACCACCTAATTTTGCGACCTTTTTAAGTTTTCGTTTAAAAAATGAATAAGGTAAAAAGGCAGTAAAATTTGATCCGGTACGGAATAGCATCAGTATAAGGGAAATACACCCATACTTAAATGAGGCTGTATAAATAATTTCCGTTTATAATGATTGATTTTTCTGCCGGCCAATCATGTTAGCTTTGTTTTAGGCGTTTCACTTCTTTAAAAATTGCAGACATATGTTCATCGGTTATCTGCTCAAAACTGCCATAAGCATCTGTCATAAAGACAAGCATACAGCGTTGAAATTTCATTCCCTTTTTATATAATTGATAATCCTTTGAGCGTATAAATTCAGAAGCTATTTGACTAATGCTTGCTTCATATTCATTCGCTGTCAGATTATTCATCCAGAATTTCATTTTTATTTTTTCGGGGTTTGAATTTGGTTTAGCGCTGACATTATCTTTAAGCCTTAAATAATTATCGAGTATTCCTTTATTGAATACTTCAAGGATGAAATTTTGCAGTTCCTCTTTGGGTATGTCCCTAATGGCATTTGCATTTACCTGATTTTCATAAATGAGTTTTAAACACTCAGCAACGCTTACCTTTTTCATTTGTTTTTTTGTTATTGTTTTCATTTGTAGTAGCTGTTATAGGTTTCTTCATCCATTTTGCTTTCTATAAAAGATCTATAATCCGAATGCCCGCAAGGGTTTCCGCAATAGACGTTTTGTCATTTGGAAAATATATTATAGTGTTTCCTTTTTGTATACTCTGACCACATTGGCAGCATTCACTTGTGAACTTTGCGGTTATGATCTTAGGGTCTGATTTGTATTTCATATCAAGTATTTTAATTTTCATACTGATTATTAGCTGTTTGTTTTAACCGCGCTTTTACGGCTTCTCTACGTTTCTCCCATATCCATACTCTTAACCTTTTAAGCAGAGATTTTTCATGCTCGCTCAATTTTTCCGAAGGATTTATTTCCTTTAGATCTTCGTCCGTTTTATTGCGGTACTGTTTCATGTACTGAGAAGAACACCATAGGTAAATATTAGCCCACTCATGATTCATGGGTGCTTCATACGTGCGGGTCATTATGTAGGCTACTGTTTCGGGGATGGTAGCCATTTCCTCTTTTTGCATTCTACCCATTAGTCGGGATAGTGTTACGTCTTGTTTTAAACTTTGGGGAATTGCATCGGCCCAGGATTCTGAAAATGTAATAATCGGGGCAGCAAGCATATCCATAAATTCAAACACGAATTTTCCGGTGTCTTTTGAGTATGATTTTTTAACCTGCTTTTCTTCTATGGGTTGTAGGTCTGCAAAATCAAACTGCATCTGTACTGTTTGCATATCAATTTTTTCTAAACTCATTTTATTTGATTTTAATTAATGAATAATTGAAATAAAAGGAAGGGGGATTTCTCCCCCGGTTCCTTTATATCATTGATAAAGCCTTATTGAAAGCCTTTTGTGTATAGTTCAGGGAACCACCGTCTAAAATGCCTTTGAGTTTAACTTCATCATTTTTATAGGTTTTCACATTCTGAAAATATCCGGTAATGGCGTTGTATGCCCCGAAAACCGTTCCTTTTGTGGTTTCAAGTTGTTGGGTATGGTTTGCAACGGCATATAAATAGCATTCATTCACCATGTTTTTAAACCGACTGGAAAGCTCTTCGGAGGCTTCAATTTTTGTTAGTGCTTCCTTATTGGGGGCAAGGGATTGCTTTATAAAAGAAACTAACTGAGGATCGGTTATTCTAACCTTAGACATTTGGTTAAAAACCTGTTGCAATTCATCGGAAACTTTATGTACGATTCCCATTACGTTATGGGCTTGCGTTAATCTGTCTTTTGCACTTTCAGTATGGCGAATAGTTAATTTATTGCTGCAATTTTGTAAGGCAAAGTTTAGTGTGTTGTTGCAGACTATTCTTATGGGTGTAAAAGCTATCTGTATAGCTCCGCTACCGTCATGAGAGGAAGTAAGAAAAAGGTATTGCTCGATCAAATCGTCGTTACCAACCCTTATGTAATCTGGTAATTTTGCGGTAATAAAGATAACTTCGCCACTTCCAAGACATCCGGCAGTTTCATATATGGCTGCCCCTTCTCCTACAATTTCATCAAAGAAGGTAAACGCATCCCTGTTTTGTACGATTGTATAACGATCTCCAACAATTCCAAAAACGGATTTAGTATCTTCTCTATATGTTGCGAACTTGTCCGGTATTACTTTTCTGTTAGAAATTGCAATATCTGTATGGTTTTCAGGTATACAGAACACAGGCGTTTTTGAAACTTCATAATCCAATCCCGCAAGGCATATAGCTTCGGCTGATGTGGGGCATTTATCGAGTAAAATACCCAGGTTATGCCAAGCCTTTTCTTTAACTGTAAAGAAGCTATGTCTTTGCAGGGTTTCATTAAAATTTAAATTGTGTCCCATTTTAATTGTGCCGGAATTTACCCTGCTGGCTCCGCAGTTTTTTTGATTGTTTTTGTTATTTGAGATTTGATTCATGAAAATTTTTAAAAGAAAACCGAAAAAAAGAAAGCACTATGGAAAGGTGGGCTATGGCGGGGATGTCAGGGTTTTTTCAAAAAAATACTACCTGAGTAAAGAATAGGACAAGCCTTCGGCTTGACAATAGAATAAAACGAAGTGTGGAGATTATTTTGAAAACCCGAAGGGCCTTGACCTTGACATCCTTAAGGTGAGACGGCTAGTGGGAGCCCAACTATCTTCGCGGCCTTTTATTTCGTTTTCTTTAAAAAAAAGTATCAGAACAAGTAAGTAGATTGCTCCAGGAGTAAATCAGAGGTGAAATTTGAAACCAGCTATTTAGCCCCGATAGTAGTACCGGCAGTGACGGTATGATACCACGTATCATTTTTCTTAGCGAAGAAGCGAGCTTAGAAAAACAATAGCGGGAAAAAGCTCTCAATTATTTATTTACATTTGCCCGCATGAATAATTTATTTATTGGATATTATGTAGCCCTTTTGTTAAAAGGTAAAAACAAATGGATGGAGGTTTTGATTTCTATTTTGTTTATGGTGCTGTTTGCTTTACTATTTGGGCAGAATCTCGCCAATTTTCTTGTAGGTCGTCAAATTAAACTATTAGAATTGTTATCACTTCCATTAATTATTTATGCTGTTTTAAATTTCCTTTACACGCTTTTTCACGGGCAGGTTACTATTGCCAAAAGCGAAAAGCCAATTGCGACCCTTCCAGTTTCTACAATAAGGGTTAGCCCCAAAATTGAAACTGTAGGAAGCCAAGAGAGTGAAATGGAAATATTAGGTACGAAAAATTACGCCCGTGACCAAAGTGTAAGATCAAAACCGAAGGGGCTAAAGCCCATTAAAAAACAAAGTCAAACGGCTGCGAGGGCATTAAATAAGGAAAAACCGGAGAAAGAGGCGGAAACTGATACTGCACCTCCACTAGAAGTTAATTTTGAATCGGCTACGGGGCTAATAGAGGATGAATCAGAGGCACTAACAAACGAATATTCGGGTGTGGTAGATGAAAACTTTGAAATGCCGGAAGAAAAAACGACACCTTTTAATAAAACACAGAAAAAGAAATTTTTATAGTACAGTTTATATCAAAAACTGAAAGTTTTATCTGAGCTATTTATTCTGTTTTCAAAACTAACAGGGTCACAGGCAAAAAACTTCTTTACATAAATTATACCGTCTAAATCCCAATTAGTTTTTTCTTCCGTAGTTAACGTAGAAAGTTCAGTACACCAGTTAAATAATACCGATATTTTATCGAGAGCCATTTCCGTAAACTCTTTTTCACTTGCCGAAAAGTATTTTAATCTGTTCTTTTCTTCAAGGAGCCAGTCACGTTCACCTATATAAGTGATTTTCTTTAAAGTGGCGTATATCCAGACCATTATCTGATTATGTACCTTTTCACAATTCAATTCTCCTGAACTAATCCGATCTATTATACAACTGGAGCAGATCATAATGATGTCGTTATCATCTAGCCGTTCATTTTCTTTCAGCTCTGTTTCATCTAATACGGCAGAAGAATAAAAAATCTTTAAAAACGGAATAAGAATTTCAGTCTTTTGCTCTTCGCTGATATCTTTCAAAGCGAGTGCAATAATTTGGTCTACGACTTCCTTCCTATTTTCCATTTGTTTCAAATGCAGTTTTCTCGTCACTAAATTAAAACAAATTCTGAATGTTTTAGGGCTAGGTTTGAACTGATCGACCACAAAAGGATATAGCTTCCATAAGCTGTAAACTACTGTTATCAAGGGTATTTATGTACCTGATTGTTCAAATAGAATTTCCACTGATAAAAAGATCGAAGATTATTTCTTACGTTTTTGTAATAATCTGAAAAATTGATTAGTCAGACCTTCGTTACCCGATATGGCAAGGATGAGAAATAAGGATGCAGTAAAGAATATTGCATTTACGGTTAAACAAATAAGGGAAGAAAAGGGAATTACACAGGAAGATATTTTATATGATCTAGGTATTAATGTTGGCCGGATAGAAATGGGAAATAATGACATGTCTTGTTCCACATTAATTGCAATCTGCGATAAGTTAGGCGTTTCACTTGTGGAGTTTTTTAAAAAGCTGGAAGAAGGGACAGCTCAAAATTTTTTAGGTACAAATCAGGAAATAAATATCATACAAAACTACAAATCATGAAAAAAGCAGAATTCAACAAATATATCTATCCAGCTGTATTAGTAGGATTGTTTTTTATGAGTACAGATGCCTTTGCCGGGGCCACGGAAGCAAAACTGGAAAGTGTTTATACCTGGCTAAAACCAATTGTCAATATAGTACTTGCCATACTTACTCTTGGAGCTGCCGGACGGGCTATTTTTAAAACATTCTTTAAACACCAGGAAGCAGGTATGGAGTGGGTAATGTTTGCTCTTGGGTGTATCATGTGGGGGCTGTGGATCACATTTGCTACGGAAATCATAGAAAATCTTGGAGGCGGTTCGGTATCCTTTTAAAATGAAAGTCAATAAGAATATTGAAAAACCGAGTTACGTAATGGGTCTACCTGTACAGGAGTTTATCATACTTGTAGGTTACTTTCTGGTATTATTTATTCTTAACAATATAATCGGTTCATTCGGGCTGGTACTTGGCCTATGGTTCTGGCTGTTTCTGATTTTTTCTTCCTGGGGACTTTACCTGCTTTTAAAATGGGGCGCGAAACAAAACTACCCTGGCTTCCTGTTAAGTCTTTTTTCGTTTAAATTTTTACAGGGGAAAAAGGTTGAACTCCGGAAATTCAAAATCGCGGTAAAAAGATAATGTTCGGACTAAAGGAAAGCAAGGGGGAAAAGACATTGGAAGAGGTCGTTCCTATTCTTAGGATCGAAAAGGATTTGATAATTCTAAAGGATGGAAGGGTAGCTATTGGCTTTGAGTTTGTTGGTGCGCCATTTGAAAGCATGAGTGATTTGCAACATGAAATATTCTGTAAATCATTTGAAACCGCCTGTCTGACACTTCCGGAGCATTACATTATTCAGAAAATTGACATCTATTCTAATTCCTATTATACAGGTAGCAAAAAGGAAACTACATCCGTTGAAACTGGGTTTTTTGAAAAGGAGAACAACAAGCATTTTCAGGCCCGTCCGGTTTTAAAGCAGCACAGCTATTTGTTTATTGTTTCCAATTCAGTAAAAAATATTAAGCATAACTCCTTAAGTACGTATTATGCTTCTGGAGGGAGCGCACTATTTAATAAGAATTTCAATGGCCTTGAACTTAGACTACAGCAGATAAAACAAAACGGAAGGGCTTTTACAGAAACAATTATGTCCAGCGGCTTTATAACAGTCAAAGCCTTAAATGGGGAAGAACTAAAGGATTTGTATTATAAGATGCTTAACCTTGAATTTAAACAGCAGGTGGAGCAGCCTTATAAAAGCTTTCTGAATAACCAGAATTCATTGGTTATAGGAGAAAAAAAGGTAAATGTCATATCTCTGGATGAACAGGGAGCGGATATATTTTACTCCTGGCCGAATTTTTACGGCGTCGATTGTCCCTATACATGGCCTTTAGGGCTTTATTTACAAATCCCTCATGTTACGGTAACAAGCTGGTATATAGATGATACCAAAGCGGTTTTAAGAACTCTGGATAATCAAAAGAGGCTCAATTCAGCCCTGACCCGTTTTTCTGGTCAGGAAGCCGTTGCAAAACTGGAAGAGTTGGATTCCTTTACGATGCAAATGAGGCAAAGCCAGGAACGTTTTATAAGTGTGTCATTACAGGTAATCATTTATGCCAATGGGGAACTTGCCAGGGAAAAGAACATACAGACTGCTTCCGATGCAATCCGGTCGATTTATGGAGCAAAGCCGCTGGTAGAGACATTTGACAATACCAATATATTCTTTGCCTGCCTGCCGGGCGGGGCCGGGGGAAATATTCGGTGGGTATTAATGAAAAGCAGCGAAGCAAGCTGTTACATGAACCCCACGAATGAATTTTTCTCATACGACCAGGGGGATTATGTGGCAGATCGTTTCCGTAATTTGGTTTATATCAATCTATTTAACCGGGAGCTGAATAATCAAAATTGTATAGTTATTGGCCCTTCGGGTAGCGGTAAATCTTTTACCGTTGGATTTTTCGTTATCCAGCGTTATGAACGTAAAGAGCGGCAGATCATTATAGACGTTGGGGGTTCCTATAAGAACCTGATAGAAATTGTAGGCGGAAAATATTTTGAGTACGACCCGGAGAACCCCATATCGTTCAATCCCTTTTTATGTAATAAAAACGAAGAAGGGTATTATGTAGCCAATGACGATAAAGTGGCCTTTATTATTTCCCTAATAAGTATGCTGTGGAAGGAAAAGGGAGAAAAAATAAACAATGTGGAATGGGCTATACTGCAAGACCTTGTTCCCATGTTTTACAGCTATTTCAATACCGACAAGTCTGATTCCGTACCAAATCTTGCTCAGTTTGTAAAATGGCTAAAGTTTTTCGAGAAAGAAATTGAAAAAGACGAGAATCTAAAAAGGAAGTTTGATAGGTTTGATTTAACAGAGCTTCATATTTGTCTTGAACCCTTTGTAACGGGAAAGTATAAAAAACTACTGAACTCCACAGAGGTTTTGGATATATCGGATCACCGTTTGGTTTGCTTCGACATGGCAAGAGTAAAGGACGATGAGCGGTTATATCCAATAGTAGCTATGCTACTAACCGAACTTGCCCTTGATACGGTGCGTAAATTCCCCGATGAAATAAAATATTTCACGATGGACGAAGCGTGGAGTATGCTTTCAGAGGCAATGGGTCAATTCGTAGAGTATATGTACCGGACACTTCGGAAAAACAATGGTTCTATGACCATTATCACTCAGGGAATAGACGAGATCATAAAATCTAAGGTAGGTACAGCCATTATAAATAACGCTGAATCGAAAATGATTTTAAACCATACCGATAAAACTCAGATAGAAAAACTAGGGGTACACCTGGGATTTACAACGGACGAAATGAATAAAATTCGGTCTATCCGGGTAAATAGTGATTGCAGAGAGGTCTTTTTAAAGCAAGGAAACAAGAGTTTTGTTTTTGTACTAGAAGTCCCTACCTCGGAGCATGCCGTTTTGACTTCCAACCCGGTAGAAAGGAATCATCTTAATAAGCTAAAGGCATTATACAATGGGAATATTGAATTTGCAGTAAAGCAGTGGGAAGAAGACAAAAGTAAAGGAGTATTTGAAAGAAAATAGACATGGATTTTTTTCTGCAATATAACTCAACTATTCCGGCTGCCATTAATACAACGGCTGCGCAAAATTTTGGGATTACAAACATTACTTCCCTATATGATGCAGGAGTAAGTGTAGCCGGACAAATTCAAAAGATTTGCATTCCGGTTGTGGGGATAGCTCTTCTTTTAAGGTTTTTCACCTTTATGACAAAACTATACAGCGAGAAAGATGCTGATTTTATAGGGCTTGGAAAGACTTTTTTACTGGTTCTTTTTTTATTTCAGTATACGGAAATAATGACACAGATCAATATCATGATTTCCTATTTCACGGATAACGTCAAAATAATGTTCGACCAGTACGGATCAGGTCAAACGATCGTAGATAAAGTAAACGAGGTTTATGAAAAATATAAAACAAGCCATCCTGACCCAGGATTTTTTGATAAGCTATCCAATATAATGGATTGGATCATTGCCAATTGTACGCATATGATTATCGTCGTTTCAAGAGCCGTTACCTATATCGTCAGATCACTCATTATGATTTTCCTTTTTGCTACCGGGCCAATTGCAATTCTTCTTTCCATGTTTCCGGGCTTTGAAGAGAATTTAAAGCACTGGCTGAAATATTACATATCGGTTGGTTTTTGGATGGTATCACTGGCGGTATTGGATTTGATTTTATATAACTACCTGCAATATTGTGAGGATCACGAAACCCTCGACGGGATAACTACGGTAAATATCGGAATGGCCTTAATGTATTTAATAGCTCCTTATTTAACGGGAAGGTATATACACGCTCATGGAAGTATGTTTATGAGCCGAATGATCCAAAGTGCATCCACCATGATGTCGATAGGCTCTGGAATTGGAAGGGGAGCCCAGCCAGTTATCAGTTACGGGGCAGAAAGGGGAATTGACGCAGGAAGGTACGCTCTAGGAAAGGCAGATACTAAACTAGCGGGACTTGCCGGAGGAATGGAGGGAGATAACCTGGCAAGAAGAGCCGGAAGAGCTTATGGGGGCTTTAGAAATAACACTATTGGAAAAAACACGAGCGAAAACTAATATGGACACCACCGATTTTTTAAAGACCATCAAAAGCATGCGCACTATTGTAGTGGCTACAATAATCTGCTGCTCCTTTTTAATACTGGTCTTTGCTTTTCTATTTGTAAAAATTTCCAATAACAACGGAAAAAATATCTATGTAGTCACGGAGGCGGGAACTTTTCTTGCCAAGCGGAATGATTACGGCATCCGGCAGGATTATGAAATAAAAAACCATGTGCGCATTTTCTTTCAGAATCTTTTGGAAGGGGATCAATACACCTTCAATAAGAATATTGAAAGCGCGCTGTGCCTGATAGATAATGTAAATGGGCAAAAGATTTACGATCAGCTGCAAAAGGGAGGATTCTATGAGCTATACAAAAGAGAAAACGCGCATACAAAGGTCATAGTAGATTCCATTAAGGTGAATATGAACGAAAAACCCTATAAAGCTAAAATATGGTTAAAACAGGCCGTATACTGGTCTGGCTATTCCAAAGAAATTCCATACGGAGCGGTCATGGAGGTAGTGGAAGACAATAGATCAGAAAAAAATCCATTCGGTCTTCTCATTTCCAATTTCTATTTTATAGAATACAGGATCAATAATGTCATACACACTCCAAAAGATACTTTACGCTAATGAAATACAGGGTTTTATTTTTAATGACATTTCTAATAGGCTACATTTCCGCACAAACAAACAGTACGGGCAATGACACTATTTTTTGCGATACCAAAAACACATCTTACATGGTTTTTGCGGAAGATGTCAGCCTTTGTGATGTGGGATATCCGGAAGATTACGCAGCCCAGGTGAAAGGCAATATCGTTTTTGTTAAGGCATTAAAACAAAACATTGCTCCTACGACCGTTTTAATTAAAACAGGAAGGGATATTTATTTTGGAATGCTCAAATACAAAACGGAAAACAAGCGCTATTACTATGATTTTAAGCAAAGTAGCTCAGGAGAAAGGACAATTAAACCAAATACAAACGGTCAGGAAGCAGAAGCAACTAAAGAAAAGGATTTGAAAAGCTCCACTATTAAATCCGAAACGGTTTCCAGGGTGTTAAGCACCGATACTGCATTAAAAGCAAAAATGCTTGAATTTATAAAAACCAAAAATGAGATTGCAACTTTAGGCTTTGTTTCCCCTACGTTGGATGCCTCAGTTTCTGTTATTAGAAACGATCATGACAATACGTATTTAAAACTCATTTTAAAAAACAAGAGTTCCATACCCTATAAGCTGGATTTTATTTCCTTTCAGTATTACCAGGATATGATAAAGGGGGCCCTTAGAAAATCTAAAAAGGCTCCCATTGATGTGTTTCCTGTTGGGGAGCCAGGAATAAAAGAAGTTGCTGCTGGTAAAACGGAGCTTCTTCCGTATGTCATTCCAGCCTTTGCCCTTGCGAATAATGGGTATTTAATGCTACTGATAAGGGAAAGTAGTGGCGATCGGGTACTTAAAATAAAAATAAATGGGTCTTTGATTCAAAGTTCCCCTCAACTGGTTTTATCAAATGGAAAGTAAACCGGAAACTAAGCCCATAGACAATAAAAGGCTTACCAAGCTTTTGTTTATTTCCGGCTTTGGGCTTTTAATTTTATTTATCTGCGTGAGACTATTGTTTAAAAGTCAGGCAGATAGAATTACAGATATGCCCACGGTTGGGCAGCTTAGCTACACGCCCAAAAGGATAGAGGAAAAGAGTAAGATGCAGCAGTTTGAAGAAAATAAAAAAGAAACAGAACGTAAAAAAATGGGATACGAAGAGAATAATTACGTTGTCCCAAATTTTAATGAGTTCACAAAAAAGTCAGAAAGTATAGACCCAGTTAATAAAACGGGAGCTGAATTTAAAAGCACCGTTGCCACAATTAAACCGGCCCAAAATAGAACATTGACTACTTCTATTGCCATCAGCAGTCAGAAAGTGCAGGAAAACACGCCAAGTTCAAAACTGGATTTTCACTCCAATTATTTTAATTCAAAAAAGGATATATCAACGGTTTCAGTGGCCGAGCAGGCGCAAGCTAGTACAGGAAGTGCCCCGGCAGAAAAAAATCCTTTCGGTACTATTTCGTTGGAAAACAGTTCGTTATTGCAAAAGTCAAATTCCGCCTCTGCCTTGTTTTCATACAAGGCCGAAGTTTATGGAGATCAGAAAATTGAAAACGGCGGAATTGTAATGCTTAGAAGTACGGAAGGTTTTCAGCTAGGGGCGATTAGTGTTGCTAAAAACTCCATTTTTTACGGTCAAGCCGTTTTCCAGGGCAACAGGGTACATATAAAAATAAACAGAATAAAAACTCCAACCGGTGAATTTCCCGCCAGTTTAGCTGTACAGGATAATGACCGTATGGAGGGTATTTATTACAAGGCCCCAATTGATGAAGTGGTAGACAAAACTACCGATCAGGTTAATGCTCCTCAAATTACAAGTACGTATGGAGGGGTAATAAATTCCATTACCCAGGCGGTTACATCCCAAAGCAAGGCACTTATCAAAAAGACCGCTACGCTGAATCTTGAAGACGGTTATAAACTATTTATTATTCCACCCAAGAAAAGCTAAAATGAAGAAAGTGTACAGCCTTTTCACGCTAATTCTTTTAATATGGACTTATACCGCTAAATCTCAAATAGCAACGACCGATCCGGGCGTTATGGCCCAAAATGGAGTAATCATAAGTCAAAACGGTCAGATGTTAAGTACGGCAATTGCTGATTTTAAGCAGTTACAGCAGGTATATCAGCAAGGAAAACAGTCCTATCAGGAATTTGTACAGATCAAAGATTTTATTCAGGCATCGGAAGAAAGATTAAAAAATATAGGAGATATAAAGGACTTAAAGTTAAACGATGTTAACCAGATACTGGATAAAGTCTTTTGTATAAAGCAGAGCAATTATTTTCCCCAGGCGGTAAAATTCCTGGATATAGTAAGCAAAGTGAAAGCAGGTTTTTTAAAATGTGATAATACGGAGGTTTACAATAGCACCTTTTCAGGTTTACTGGATCAACTGGATACTCGTTCCGATAATGCTTACGCGATAGGTTCAGCCGAAATAACCAGCCGGATGAATCAGCTCAGTAATAGTATCAAGGGAGCCGACAACGCGCAATCGGCATTAAACGGGTACAATGCCCGGATGAAGCTTGAACTTGGGTTAAAGTACAAAGCCATATCGGATCATTTGATGCAGCTGAGTGAAGAAGTGCATTTAGCTATAAATGAAGATGGAAGCAGTGACAAAAACATAAAGTTAACGCCGGGAGACCGAATGAAAATGATGGATATGGTGAATCAGTACCAGGTTCAGGCTTTGGAATATGAGCAGAAATCGGCAGAACTCTTAAAACAGGCCAGTGAAATGGACGAGCAGCAACAAAAAAAGTTGATCGAAGTTAAACGCGATCTGGCAGTTACACAGATGATAAATTTTACGCTTTAAAACTAAATGCTATTGACAAGCAACACATTTACCTTATGAAAAAACTACTCTCCGTTCTATTACTTCTTTCCTTTGAAGCTTCCGCTCAAAATCAAAATCAGCAGTCTACTCCGGAGGAAAAAATAAGTCTTCGTCATATTGAAGGGTTTAGAGGATTTGATATAACAACGGGAGTAAATCAATACGGAAAGCAGTTTAGTCTTGGGTATAGCCAGTTTGAAAGTGAAAAGTTTATAGCTAGGATAGTCCTAAATTATGAATATGGGAAAATAAATCTGACTTCCTACAATACCAATTACATTTTCATTGAACTAAATCATACTGTTTTCAAGATCAAAGACCGGGTGTTTTTAAATCTCGGCTATGGCGCACTAGCTGGAGAAGAAAATAGTTCGAATGAAGTTCTAAATAATAAAACGGACAATTTTTCATACGGTTTACTGCTGGATGCAAATTCGGAAATATATGTTTTAAATAAACTGGCTCTACTTATAGAATTTAAAGAAATATGGGACAATGGCTCCAGCTTTGGCCCTTTCAGATATTATGCAAATGCCGGATTTAGGTTTTACTTATAAAATAAGAACCATGAAAAAAATCATTTTTCCAATAATTATCCTTTTAAGTGTGAGTTTATCTGCTCAGAGCTTATCCAAGATTAATGACATGACTTTCGGAGGTCAGAACATGGACGGGAGCGTTTTTACTTTTCGTGATACCAGCGGCAATCTATTTGTTTTTGGTAATATCAGCCAATCCGCAGTTCCGGTGGATCTGACAGTTCAATACGGGGGACAGGATTATTCGGTAGTGGAATATGATAAAAATGGCACGAAAGTATGGAACAATGCTTATGGCGGCTCTAGTGATGATATCTTGTATAAAGTTATTCCAAAGGCAAGTAGCTTTTTACTGGTAGGCGTTTCATTTAGCGGCAACACCGGTAATAAAACATCCACACTAAATTGCACCAACCCTTTTCCATCCGCTTTAGTAAACAACAGCCGACAAATATGGATCGTTGAAATTGATTTTAGCGGTAATATTCTAAATCAAACGGCCCTTTGTACTTCCTGGAGCTTTGGGACATACAGCAATCCTGACATTGAACAGATAACGGATTTTAAGCAAATCTCTAATGGCGATTATATCCTGTGCGGTAATTTCGTGAGCTATATGGGCCCAAGCGGAAACAATTACGCATTGGGTAATTTCATGGGATATGTTCGGCTGGATGCTTCGTTTAACTTTTTAAGCAGCACGGTTCTTCTTGGTTCAAGCTACTTGGCTCCGGCAGGTCAAGTCGTTTCCTACGTAGAAGTTTATAACGGCTACTGCGGAGAGGTTCTTGAACTTTCAAATAGTGATCTACTATTTTCTTACACCCTGGAAAACATGTATCACCGTATTCCATGCGGTGATAATTCCAGTAGTGTTTACTCGTATGGGATGACTTCGCTTTACAATCAATTTGACGTTAAACAAAGTTCTTTAGCCTACGGTAGTCACTATGGCTACGCGAGGGCTAAAAAAACTAATTTATTGTGGCGGTAATGCTTACCTATTTATGGAGCATATCCCGCTACCAACAAATACGGTAGATTATTACAGCTCCTGTGTTGGAGGGGCCTTTCATTTACGCACTGCCCCTGCAAGGACTATTTCGGGCAAAAAGGACTGCTGGGTAGTTGAGCTTTCATCCACAATGGTTGTCCAGGAGGAATACGCTTACGGGGCCAATGATGACATTACGGTAGGGGATGTCATTTTAGATAATAAGAACAATTTCATTTTAGGCACGAACGTAGCCAGCGGCCCTGCCTTTGATAAAACGTCAGCAGCGAAGGGCGGCCAGGACTACTGGATTTTACGAATCAATTCAAGTACCATGACTGTAACTAATGATTTCTGTTACGGGGGAAGCAGCGACGATCTTCTTTCAAGCGTAGGCTATTACAATGATGTTGTTTTACTTTCAGGAGCTTCTTACTCGGGAGCAGGGCTAGATAAAACTGCAAACAACTGCGCCGGAAATACAAAAACTACCGATCAGTGGTCAGTAGTACTTTGCCAAAATCCATCCTCGCCACTGGTTCAAAATGTTGGAGGATTTACCATTTTAGCTACCTGCAAAAACGCTTCGGCCACTATGAATATTTTAAATCCAGTACCGGGATACACCTATAACTGGTATTTAGATTCCATTGGTCCATCTTTTCATACGGGGATCTCCTATACAAATCCGGATGTGCTTGTCTCAACTGCATATTACGTAGATCAGAATAACGGTTACTGCTCTTCAAAGCAGTATGTTTTTAGTCTGGTTCCAATCCCAACTCCAAATCCTCCCACTATTTCCTCGGATACCATTGTTTGTAAAGGAAGCCCCCTGAATTTAGTTTTAACCACAGACACTACCGGAATGAAAGGATATTTAGCAGTGAACAGGTGGTATGATTCCGATGCAAGCACACTGATTGAAACCGGAAATACTTTAACGGTTAAAAATTTTACAAAAAGTAAATCGTTCTACGCCTCTACAATTGATTCGCTTTATTACCCGACCCTAAACATCGGTCCACTGATCTGCGAAAGTAAACGGGAAATAGTAACGGCCAGCGTAGATACTGCGCTGATTCCAGGGGTTACAATGCCTCCATACTACTGCTATGGAACAAGCGTTACGCTAAGTTTAAACAACGAACTTCCGCTAAGCACCGTCAATTGGTATAATTCTAGAAACAAGTTGCTCCTGAGCAGTAATACTTTGCAGGTAAATAATTTACTTGAAAACGATACACTTAACATAGAGCAGACAACACAGTATGGCTGCCAGTCTGCATTAACACAGATCGTATTGAGTGTGGCGAAAGATACAGCCCTTGCGCCGGTTATCAGCTTAAAACAGCTCTACTGCTATGGCACTTCTCCGGTGCTGAACGTTACAAACGGCAGCGGAAACACAGTAAAATGGTTTAATGAGCAGGGAAGTTTACTTTTTACAGGCAATAATTTTACAATACCAAATATTAAGGCGAATGACACTTTAAGTTTATTTCAGGTGCAATCTACGGGCTGCACATCAACCGAAAATACGTATATATTAAATGTCGCAAAGGACAGCTCCCAAATGCCAGTAGTGGATTTGCTCCCCGGTTACTGTCTGGCCTCAAATGTTGTTTTAGAATCTTCATCTCCGACAAGTGCCTCAATTTACTGGTATAACTCAAAGGGAACTCCTATTTATACGGGTAATCCGTATTTAATAGATGATATTCAGAGAAATGATACGGTATTTGCGCAGTCAATTAATATAAACGGCTGTGTTTCTCCGAAGGAACAATTAATTATTAACGCAACGCATCCAAATTCAGTTTTTAGTGCAACTGCTAC